>JAQWFN010000132.1 GCA_029238785.1 Flavobacteriales bacterium
CGAAAGAGGAAGCCGACAGAAAGGAAGCTGAACGTTTAGCAGCTGAAGAAGAAGAACGCCGCAGACAAGAGGAGTTCATGAACAATGCCAATACGAGCACTGAAGACGAAGCTGAAAAGTACTACCGAGAGGCACGAGCAAGTGAAGCACGAGCTAAGGCCAAAGCCAAGGAACAAGAAAAAGAAAATGTGATTGATTATCTAGCAGATAAAGCTGCAGATGCCAGTTACACAAGAAAACAAAACAAAGAAAACGGAGAAGCTCAAGAAGATGAACTTACAAGAATCTACCGCGATGGAGAGATGAATCGTCAAGGCAAGTTGAGCGAAACGGATCGACTGAAAGAAAAGCAACTCGAAAAAACAGCCGATGATGCTGAAAGGGCAACTGCAAGAAGAAATGATGCAGATCAAGAATTAGAAGAGCTTGAGATTGATGCAGAAAAACTTTCTAGAAACGACCGTTTTCGTTTAGACCATGTTCGAGATGTTCGCGACATTAAGGATGAAGATCAAGCCATTACACGTTCTTATGTGAAGCGCGGAAATGCACTTCGTTCAGACGGAGAGCGAACGGCAATTCAACAGAAAGAACAACAGGCAAGTGTGGCACTAGAGGGACAAGAACTTCACGCAGAGGCAGTGGATGCGACAGCGGAAATAGTGGAGAATCACGAACGTTTTGAGCGTGACACCAAGTCGGCTGCCGATGAGCGCAGAGCGTCTTCTATTGATGCAAGTGAGAAAGAAAAAGAAACCCTTGGCAGTATTTCCGAAGGAAAAGAAACCCTTAGGGAAGACAAGAGCTACGAGATCAATCAAGCCAAAGAAGATCAGGAGTTTTTCTTGGCAGAGAATGCAGAAGAAGCTCGTTTGAGAAACTATGACGCCCGAAAAGAGCTCTTCGAGAAAGACGCAGGTAGCAATAAAAAGCCAGACGACTACATTCTGCCAGAAGGTGCAGAAGACCTTGAAGAAGGAGTGCAAGAGCGCTCTTATGAGCAAGGCAATAAGATGGTAATAGAGCGTACCGTGAAGCGCGGTAACAAAGTAGATTTATACCGAAAAGTAATTTCGAAAACAGGCATCTACTACTTTAAAAATGAACAAGCCATTACCGAAACAACTTGGGTTCGAGAAACGCTGGATGTGAAAGATTAGGGTTTCTAATTAAATCTTTAGTTCTTATCTTCCCCCCGAAACCTAGAACCTGAACCAATTTGAGTCTAAATAGTCAAAAGCGAACCATGGGGACCCTTCCGGTCTTCATGACAGCGATTTCAACCATTCTCGGTGCCATTTTATTTCTCCGCTTTGGTTATGCCATTGCCCATGTTGGATTGGCATTTACACTTCTTATTATTCTAGTTGGTCATCTCGTAACCATTCCTACTGCCATGGCCGTAGCCGAAATAGCCACCAACCAAAAAGTTGAAGGAGGAGGAGCGTATTACATGATTTCTCGCTCTTTCGGTTTAAACATCGGTGGAGCAATTGGTATTGCTTTGTTCTTGAGTCAAGCTATTTCAGTGGCCTTCTATATCATCGCCTTTACAAGGTCTTGTAGTGATTTGATAGAATTCGTCAATCAGCGTTTCGACTTGCTCGTCCAACCCTGGATGGTGAATTATGGTTTTATGGCACTGCTTACCTTGTTAATGCTGAGTAAAGGGGCCAATGTAGGTGTGAAAGCACTTTATGGAGTTGTAGTGATTCTCCTTGGATCTTTGGCGATGTTCTTTTTTGGAAGCGGACCAGGAAATGGAGGAAATGTCGATTTTTTCTCGAGTATTCCTGAAGTACTAGTGTATGAGGAAGGTGGCGTAATGAAGGAAATTAAACGCTTCACGTTTTTTGAAGTATTCACTTTTATCTTCCCGGCATTTACAGGAATAGCAGCAGGATTAGGTTTAAGTGGCGATTTGAAAAACCCAAAAGTCAGTATCCCAAAAGGCACACTTTGGGCAACCATCTGTGGAATTGTAGTTTACATCCTCGTGGCCATCAAGCTTTACTATTCAGCTCCTTTAGATCAATTGGCCATTGATGAACTTTACATGGAAAAAATCGCTGTCTGGGGTCCGATTATACCAATTGGCCTTGCCTGTGCAGCAGTGAGTTCTGCACTCGGAAGCATAATGATTGCCCCAAGAACGCTTCAAGCTTTGGGAGCAGATTCCATTATTCCTGGAAATGTGAGCAGGTGGTTGGGTAAGGGACGTTTAAAAGACAATGAACCTATAAACGCGACTATCATCACAGTAATTATTGGTTTTCTGGTGGTTTCTCTGGATGATATCAATGCTGTTGCTGAAATCATTTCGATGTTCTTTATGCTCACCTATGGTGCTATTTGCATGGTGAGCTTCTTTGAGCACATGGCTGCAGATCCAAGCTACCGTCCCAATTTCAAATCGAAATGGTACGTGAGCCTGTTTGGAGGTTTGTTGTGCTTCTACCTCATGTTCAAAATGAATTTCTCCTATGCCCTGGCAAGCGTGGTGTTAATGATACTTATGTATGTGTGGATCAGCAGTAGAAAAAAGGAGGCCAAAGGAATAGCTGAGTTGTTTAAAGGCATCATCTTCCAAATTACGCGAAGCTTACAAATCACCCTTCAAAAAAGAGATCAACAAAACCCTGATGAAGAAAGGTGGAGGCCATTTATTCTGAGCATTAGCAGTGATGGCTTCGATCGAAGAGCTGGTTTTGATATGGTTCGATGGATTGCCTATCGTTATGGCTTTGGTACTTACATTCATTTCATTGAAGGCTTTTTGAATGAAGAAACCAAGAAGGAGTCAGACAAGGTAAGAAAGCGCTTGATTCAGCTGGCCAGAGGAGTGAATTCTAGGGTTTATCTAGATACCATCATTTCGCCTTCATACACGAGCGCAATAGCTCAGGGAGTTCAACTACCGGGTGTTTCTGGTAAAGGAAACAACATGATTCTTTTCGAATACCCGGAGCACGACAAAGTGAACTTGAAGCACATGATCGACAACTTTGGCATTTTGAAAGCAACGGAGATGGATATCTGTGCACTGAGGAGTTCAATGCGTGGCTTTGGCATGAAGAAAAACATCCATCTATGGATTACAAGCACCGATTTTGAAAATGCCAACCTGATTATTCTCATGGGCTACATGCTGCTTGGGCATCCAGAATGGAAAAATGCAAAACTGAGTGTTTTTACGATCTTTAACGACGATGATCGCGAAGCAAAAGAAGCCCGATTAATGGAACTCATTGAAAGCGGAAGGGTGCCTATTAGTCCGAATAACGTTCAATTCATTCGCCAAGCGGCGAGCAATAACTTCAAGGATGTTATCAATGAACGGAGTAAGGATGCAGACCTCACAGTTTTGGGCTTTAATGATCAAGATGTTCAAGGAAAATCAACTACCTTTTTCGAAGCTTATGATGAGCTTGGGAACGCTTTATTTGTGAATGCCCATCGCGAGCTTAACATTGAATAGAACATGAAAAACCTGGCAATCATCAACGGGCCAAATTTGAACTTACTGGGTTTAAGAGAACCGAGCATTTATGGCGCAGAGTCATTTGAAAGCTACCTTTCTCGGCTTCGATCGAAGTACGATGATTTGGAAATCACTTTCTTTCAGAGCAATCACGAAGGTCAACTCATCGACTATATCCAAAAAGAAGGCTTTGACTTAGATGCGATTGTGATCAATCCGGGAGGCTTGTCTCATACTTCAGTTTCACTTGCAGACGCGCTGAATGCCGTGCCGTGCAGGAAAATTGAAGTACACATCAGCAACATCCATTCTAGAGAAACCTTCAGGAAAAACACCATTACTGGAAGTGCCTGTGAAGCTGTCTTGGGTGGCTTTGGATTAAAGGGCTATGATATGGCCATTCGCTTCTTGAAAGATATTTGAAATCAAAACCTTTAGACATAAAAAAAGCGACCTCAGGGTCGCTTTTTTTTTATACTAAGTTTGACTTACATGGCTCGTTTGAAGTAAAAACGAGTAATGTAGATTCCTTCTCCGTCATCCTTACCAGCGTCGCTTTCAACACCAGAGTTGATGCTAACAATTTCCCAACCTTGATCCATCATGGTTTGAACTTTATTGTTCACAATGGCATCATTTGCAGCAATGTTTTGAAAACGGATACCACCCATGTTGTAGAAGTTCAAGATTTTAGTTTCCTCGAACTCGTTAACACGAATCTCATCTCTTTTTGACTTGTTACGACCGTTTTCCTCTTCGGTACGAACAGAGGTGAATTCTTTGTAATCTCTTGTTTCAAGTGCGTTGATGATTCTTGAACGACCGAATCCATTAGGAACGATAGATTCAATAACCGTAAAGGAGGTAAATTCATAAGCTCCTGCAGGACTTGGTTTGAAGGCTACAAATGAAGCAGCTACTGCAATCAAAGCAATGGCTACAGTAAGCAAATTAACTTTTTTCATGATGTGTTTATTAAGTGAAATTTTGTGTTTTCAAGTTAGCCAATAGCAAATTGCGCGCCAAGTCTTTTTGTGGAACTTTTTACAGAAAAACATCTCCTCAAATAAAGCCTTATTCAATATGATGTCTACTTAAATCTTTATGATTCTCTTACTCAATGCGGTATGACCTCGATATAAAATAACTTGGTAAGCACCAGGCGATAATGTACTGAGCTCAAGTGTGGCGTTTTTCACTTGGCTAAAAGATTGCTTTGTCTGAGTGAGTACAACAGCCCCTGAGCTATTGATGAGCTCCAAATAGTCCCAATTTACATCACTCGTTAATTGGATGGTCCCAGAAGTGGGATTGGGGTAGATTTCAAAAAACGCGTTGCCGTCTATCGATTCAAGATTGTTACTGATATCGATATCGTTCACAAAAATGCTCCCATCATCACCCACAAGAAAAACGACTTCACCATAACCGTTGATGTCCTTAATTGGTTTGTTGATATCCATAAAATTGATCTCAGGATATTCGAAAATAACACCAGAATTAGGATCTTTACCATTGCTTCCTGCAAAATATTGCTGACCCTCAGCGCTAGCATAAGCGGCATGCATGTCGGGATAATAGAAAGTAGCCAAGTCGCCATCAATTTCCCAATTATCGCCAGCATCAAGGCTCTTCATGATGCCGAAATTACTGTCGTCAGTAAAGAATGTGAGTCGGATCTCCTCTCCATCGAGCGAAACAAAATCACTAATGCTCAGCTCTCCGTTGCTATATACGTTCGTCCAGTTTACGCCACCATCTGTTGTTTTTAGCACACTGCCTTTACTCGTACCGGCAAAGCCCAAGTCATTGCCAAAAAAGCGAATACAAGTAACAAGGTCTTCGGTGTCCCAATTTTCTGGAAGATTCGCTGAATACCAAGTACCATCGATGTAGTAGTCGATCAGTGCACCGGTAAAACAGCCTGCTCCACCTAAAAAAGCCGTACCGTCTTCTTTAAATTCTAAGGCCACTTTCTGACAAAATCCGTCGTTCATGGGAGTTAATTCTGACCAAGTTTCACCACCGTCATTCGTGGAATGCAAACCACTCCAATTGCTCAAAACAATCCACCCAGATGAAGCACTTTGCCAATGCATATCGCTAATCAAATAGTTGGAGTTGTTGTTGATGTTTAGATTATTCAAGTCAATTTCCGACCAACTAGCCCCTCCGTCTTCACTCTTGATTAATACACTATCGCCAGCAATGTAGCCTGTGGTGTTGTCAATAAACTGAATGCATTCAAAGTTTCGGTTGCTCGGGGATTCAATAGGGTAGAACGTACTTTGAGAAAAGCCGAGCAAGCTCAAAAACAATAGGGGAAAGGTGAATAGTTTTTTCATGTTTTCAGTTTTATTCTGGATCGTAGGCAGTGAATATAATAAAGATCTCATGCGCTTCAAATTCACTTCCCTGACATTTACTCTACTCCTAAGCAATGTTAAAGCTGGAGTTGGCGAACACCAAACAGTTTTGACGATCAAGTAAATCTTGAAATAGCGGGAGTAGCCTCTGAACGTCGGCTTCACTCAAACCAGAAAAAATCTGATCGAATAAAAAGATCTTACCACGTTTTTGATGTTCTTCTGTCGTCATCAAACTGCACAGAAGCAAGGTGCGTTGCCATTCACCACTGGACAAAGTGGAGAGCTTTCGCCCGAGATTTAAATGAGCTAAGCCCAAGTTCATGATGAGCCCAAGGGCCTGGCTTAAATGCTCGTCCTTCTTCGAAAATTCAAAGAACAGTTCCCACTTCGGACTCAAATCAGCAATGCTCGATGCGAGCACTTCACCAATATGTTTTTGAGCAATACGGTGCTCTAGGATTTCAGGATTGAAGCCGCTAGCAGCACACCATTCGCAGGGAGTGTACAAATCATCAAGAAAATCCATGGCTATTTGTTCTTGGCCCTTTCCTTTGCAATGCGGACACCTACCTTCAAGACTGTTTAATGAAAAATGTTTGGCCTTTAAGCCAGCTTCAAGGGCACTTGTTGTTTTTCTGAACTTGTTTTGAAGAGGGAGGTCTAAATTCAGAAAGGAAAGCAAGGTGGTGTTCGGGCGTTTTGTTCGATTGTGGAAAAGGGATACTTCATCAGCCTTGAAATCGAACAATTCGAGTTTCGCGGTATGCATTGAAGTATGCTTAAATGATTTGTAAACAACACGCTCTAAAAATTGCGATTGAATAGAAGTTGGCGCGTCTTTCAATAAAACCAGCTCTCCTTGATGAAACGTCAGTTCTGAAGGTGTTTGAGGATGAAATTGCAGCTGACTTAAACGAGCCAATGGTTTTCCTCTTTTTGAAATTAAGCCCTTCGCAGCAATAGCGTCTCCGTTTTTAAGCGATGATTTCTTCTGTTTTTGATAGTTAGAAAAGGAACCAGAAAAGAGAAGTTGTCCGCCTTTTTCACCAGCTTCCGGACCAAGTTCAATAATATGGTCGGCATGCTTTATGACCTCAGTATTGTGTTCAACAAGCACAATGGTATTCCCTTTGTTTTTCAATTGCTGAATCAATTGAAGCATGGTCTTGATTTGATCTTGGTTCAAACCTAAACTCGGTTCATCCAAAATAAAGGTCATGGAACCCAAGGCTGAATGACTGGCAGCAGCGAGTTTGATGCCTTGTTTCTCACTCGGGCCAATTTCATTCATCGAAAGGGCCGTGTTGAGCTCACCAAGATTCAAGGCAATTAAGGCTTCTAAATGGGCTTTGAGCATGGTTTTGCTTCGAATAAAGAGTTTGTTTTCGAGCTCATTCGAACTTCCTTCCTCGAGAAATTGAAGCAAGTCAACAATACTTTTCTCGCACCAATCATGATAGGATTCGCTTTTGTAGTGGTAACTTAAGGTTTGCTCATTCAGGCGTTTTCCTTCACAAGCGCTGCAATTTTCAGCTTCGAAAAGCAATTTCAGGCTTGCGCTATTTTTGTTGTTTTTCTTTAAGCTGTACTCTTCGTTCAAATAGTTTAAAAGACCTTTCCAGGGGGCGCTCAGGCTTTGTTCTCCAGACCTTGTTTTGTTTTTGAAAAACCATGTAGTTTCCCAAATTCGCTCACCGCTGCCGTAAAAAAGCAGGTGCAGGTCTTCTTCTTTCCATGAATTTAATGGGAGATCAGGGATCTTGTTGACCTTTGCTACTTCACGCCAAATGGCCATGTATTGACTGTGTACATCACTATAGTAGTTCAATGCAGAGTTGAGCACAAAAGCGTGGTCGAGCATCTTTGTCCAATCAGCAACAAGGAGTTCTTTTTGAGCCAGCTTAATACTTCCTTTTCCCGCGCAAGTCGGACAAGCAGCTGCTTCTTTGTGAAAAGATAAATCCCCAGCTGAGATGGCAGCTTCGGGATGTTCTAAGTTGTATAAACGCGAGAACAAGAGTCGCAACTGAAAACTAATTCCACTGGTACTTCCGAGTGTTGATCTGCTGCTTTCGGTAAAGGCTTGAGCGCGCAAGGAAACACAAGGCGTAATTCCACTTGCCGATTCGAAATCAGCAGAATTATTGGTCCTCAATTGTGTTTTGAAATGCGGGTTCCAATTTTCCATGTAGCGCGCCTTACTTTCTGCGGCTAAGGTGTGGAAGGCAAGTGAGGTTTTTCCGGAACCAGATGGGCCTACAATAATGTTTAGGCTGTTTTTCGGTAGATGAAGATCAAATCCCTTAAGGTTATGTGTCCGAACTCCTTTCAGCACAATAGCATCTTGAGCTGTATTTGAAGCAGGATTTTGTTGTTTACTTTGATCAATGGCTTGGAAAAAGCTGTCCAGATGACTTTCACCCAAAAGCGCATCTGCACCTTCAAGAATTGTCGCCCGAAAAGCATGCACTAGAAATGAATGTCCCTCAGCGCTCAGCTTCTTAAACACCTTCATTAATTTTTCAAGATCCAATTCGTGCAAACCTGCGCCCGGTTCATTAATCAGGAACTCCTGAGGCGTTTTATTGGAAGAAAGTAAAGCTTTGGCCAGCTTGATGCGCTGAGCTTCGCCACCAGAAAGGGTGTTCGAAGATTGTCCCAAGCTTAAATAAGACAAGCCAAGTTCGTGGAGTAGAAGCAAGTATTGACTGATGATTTCATCAGAAGTGAAGTGTTCTAGTGCTTCACGAACGCTCATTTTGTAGACCTCTGCGATATTGGCCCCATGTAGTTTGGCTGCAAGCACTTCTGGTTTAAAGCGCTCACCGGCACATTCATCACAAAGCAATTCCACTTTTCCTAAGTAATGCATTCCAACTTCTAATTTCCCAGCACCAAGACAAGTTTCGCACCTTCCTCCTTTGGTGTTAAAGCTGAAACTACTTTTGTTCAAGTTCAGTCCTTCTCGCTTGGCTTCTTTCGCAAAACGGTCGCGTATAAGTTCAGCCAAACCAATGTAGGTGGCAGGGTTGCTCCTAGGAGTCTTTCCTATGGCTTGTTGGCTGATGAACTTGGCATTTTTAAACTGAGTGAGATAGCGACTAAAAGCGAGTTGACTTGCTCTCTTTTCAGAGGCGGGCAAGACAAGGAACTGGCCTTTTGGTAGCGTCTCAAGATCTGGCTCTAACTCAATAAATGGTGGAAGTTTGGTGGGCGAAGCTTTGCTTGTGATTTTAGATTTAACAAGTTCGGCACTTCTGCTATTCTGGCTGGTGAGAAAATCATTTAAACTCCCATTAAAAAGGAGCTCTCCGCCATTAATTCCGGCTTGCGGACCAAGTTCTACGATGTGATCGCACTGTGCAATCATTTGGAGGTCGTGCTCGACAATAAAAACGGTGTTACCTCTCTGTACCAAACTCCTGAATAAGTTCAAAAGAGCATCGCGGTGTTTTGGATGAAGTCCGGCACTAGGCTCGTCGAAAATGTAAATCATGCCGCTTAAATCGGCGGCAAGCTGGTTGAGTATTCGAAGGATTTGTTGCTGACCAGAGCTCAGTTCGGCAATTTTTGAGCTCAATGAAAAATCATCAAGTCCAAACAAAATGAAATCAGCCAATTGTTCAAGCATCTTGTCAAGCAATTCAGTGGCTTTGGGAACTTCAATTCGTACCTTTTTAAGATACGCTACGAGCCTCACAAAGGTCATTTCACTGAGTTCAGTGATGGTTTTGTTCAATAAATAGAATGACCTTGCTTTCTCATTGAGCCTGCTACCACGACAATGCGGGCAAGTAAGTGAAGAAGTGTACTTGAGAATGTTCGGGTTTCGGTCGCGAAGCAGGATGTTTTCCATGCTGTTTAAAAGCCCCTTGTAGAAGTCAGACTCCCGAGCCTTAGCTTTCAATCCAGTCCATTTCAAGCGACTCTCTTCGCTGTGTTTTCCCAGAGGAACTTTTAAACGATCACTGCCATGAAAAACCACATTTTGTTGGGCTTCACTCAGTTGGTTCCACGGGATGTCAACATCAAATCCATGTGCTTCGCAAACCATGTTTAAAGAGTCGATGGTAACTTGGGAATACATGATGTAGCCATTAGGCAAGGTGGGGCTCAGACATCCTTGCCTTAAGCTGAGCGATTCGTCTGCAATGAGTTTCTTTTTATCAATGATCTCAATCAAACCCAGTCCATGACAATGTTCGCATGCACCTTCTGTGTGCTTGAAAGAAAAGGTACTTCTCTTCGCAAACTGGTGTTCCTCGGAAACAGCAAAGCGGGCAAAGAGCAATCTTAAATAATCATAGAGGCCAGAACTTAAACCCAATTCAGCATGGCTTTGCTGCGAGCGTTTTGCTGCTTGCTTTAATGACACGCAGGGACGAAGTCCAGAAACATGATCTAAATCGGCAGGAGCGATGCTGCTTACAAAACGCTTTTGTTCATTCGGGATGAACTCGAGAAAGGCCCTGTGTGCTTCTTGAGCAATGAGATCGTGCACCAAAGAAGATTTCCCCGAGCCAGAAACACCGAGCACGCCAATGAGTTGGTCATGAGGAAGTTCTAAAGACAAGTTTTTAAGATTATTTTCTCTTGCCCCAGAGATCATCAAGTGCGTGTTTTTTACAAGCCTTTCATTCATTAGGCAAAGTTAAGAAAGCAGTTAAGCCCAACCTTATTACCTCATTTCCGTATGTAAATTGGAAGTAGCATCTTGCCAATGGGAAGAATTACAGAAAATGTACATTTACCTTATGAAGTATATCACCACCCTGAGCCTTCTTTTAATTTCTTCTTGTTTGAGTGCCCAACTCGATTCTTTACTCAAAATTCAGTCGTTTTATAACGCTGAACACGAGTTGAGTGTTTATCGAGACATCGCCTATTACGCGGCGTATGAAGACATTAACACAGCTAAGATTTATGGCGGGAAGGCCATTGAACTAGCCAAAAGTTTGGACAATGATTCACTCTTAGCCTTGGCGTATAATGATGCCACATTTGCTTATCACAGCGAAGGAGACTTTGATCAACTAAAATCATTGGCTGAACTCAGTTTGGAATTGCGCGAGAAAAACGGTGATCGAGCAGGAATTGCGGCCAGCCGAAGTAAAATTGCCTTGGCTTATCAAGAAATGGGCGATGTGAAAAAGGCAATGGAAGCGTATTCCAAAGCGGCTGAAATTTTTCTTGAGCTGGGCGATGCTTATAAATCAGCTCAAATAAAGAACAACATTGGAAATTTACTTGGGGTGGCAAAAAGCTACAGAGAAGCCTTTCAAGTGCAAGACGAAGCGGCAGGAATACTTCTTTCTACGGGCGATTCTTTGGCTTATTTGATTTCTAGAGCTAATGCAGCATCCCAACTTATTTCTTTAAATGAACTGCAAGAGGCAAAATCTTACCTCGAAAAAGATTGGCAATTAGCGCTTAGGAAAGAATTTGTCAGAACCACGGAGTACTTCAGAAATTGGGCTGTTATTCAGGAGTTGACTGGAGACCTTCAAGGGGCGGAAGCTACTTTTGAAGGCATGTTGAAGTGGTATACTGAGGCAAATAGCAACTCGGGAATGGCCTACATTCATGCCCGCCTCGCTAGAACCTCAATCAAACTGAATAATCTTCGCGCAGCAAAAGACCACCTCTTCGAGGCAGAAGCACTTTATGGAAACAGTGGCTCTTGGAAAGAGAAAGAACACCTTTATCAAAGTTTTGTAGACTACTATTCGGCCAAAAGATTGTACAAAAACGCCATTGAATATGTTGATTTGGTGAATGCCTACCGCGATTCAATGATGCAAGAAAAGGCGCAAGAGACGGTTATTTCTCTTGAAAAGCAATTGCAACTTAGAGAAACCAAAGCCCAGGTTTTGGAAAAAGAACTCGAGGTGGAGAAGGAGCGAGCAAGTGGAGCCATAAAAGACCTTTGGATCAAAGGAATAATCGTATTTGCCGCACTTATTCTAGTCATTGTTGTGCTCTACGCGCGCAAACGAATAGCCAATAAAGAGGCAAAACGAAAGCAATCTGAACTGGAGGCTCAGCAAGAAAAAGTGCGTATATCTCGAGATCTTCACGATCATATCGGGGCTGAGTTAACACTCATTACAAGTAAACTCGACATTCTTTCTCATAAGCATACAGACCCCGAAGTAAAAACGCAGCTGGACACCATTGCCGATTACAGTAGAGGTGCAATGCAGGAACTCAGAAAAACCATTTGGGCAGCTAAGGAAAATGCCATCAGTTTGAGCGATTTTGGTAAAGAACTCAATGCCTTTTTGGCTCGCTTTGAAGTGGAGTCAAATGTAGATTTCCCCAGAATTACAGAAGAGATTCCAGCGAGTAAAGCACTCGGGATCTATCGAATTTGCCAAGAAGCCATCAACAATGCTATAAAACACGCCAATTGTAAAAGCATCACAGTTAAGATCAGATCTGAACATGAAGCTTTTGCCTTTCAAGTGATTGATGATGGTAATGGATTTGTTGAAAGCACTGCGGATACAGGAAATGGATTAGAGAACATGAAGGCGAGGGTAGAAGCCCTCGGTGGAAACTTTAAGATGGAAAGCACTGGAGGAGGAACAACAATTACTTTCGAGATACCGAAAGACCAAGGAAAAGCATAAATACGGCATTACTCGTAGCGCAATGTGATGTGATTCAATGAGTTTTGTAGAAAAGCTTATGGGATGATTCATATTGGTCTTGCAGAACAAAATATACGTATTGCCGAAGTACTGAAAGAGAAAATAGAACTCTCTCCTGATTTCAAAGTAGATTTGATTTTAACACGGGGTGCTGAGTTGTTCGATATCAATGCTGATAACCAATGGGACCTCATGATTCTTGATGGAGGACTTCTTTGTCCGCCAAAGGGTCAAGTCATTAAAGAATATTCACAAAGACTGCTAGAATTAGCTGCCCGTTTACCACTGGTTTTGGCCAGCTCGTTTGTGGATGTAGATCAACAAATATCTGCCTTTTTACTAGGTGCTCGGGGAGTTTTGAGCAAGTCTGATCAACCAGAAAAAATTCATCAAGCGCTATTTCAAAGTATTGAGGGAGGAATGAAATTAAGCTGGGAGATGAGAAAGTCATTTACTTCGAAATTTGAAGTGCTTAAAGAGAAAAACAGCTTAAGTAAAGACGACTTGCAACTGGCCTTAATGATTTCACAAGGTAAGAGCATAGAATTCATTGGAATGAAGCTGTTTCAGCCCAAAAAAGAGATCGCTCAACGAATACAGGAATTGTTCAAAAAGGTATTTTTAAACTGAGGTCAAATGCCGGCTTCAACATTCGCAGTAGCTGCACAATTTGGAATTTTTCAAGAAACCTGATACCTCTTTTACATGACTTTTAGGATGTGAAGCAAATTAAATTTATTCATACATTTTATGGCTATTATCAGATATAAGCTTAACTTATACTATAATTCCTTCACATGTCGCAGTATCTAATCATAGATGATCATCCTTTAATCGCAGAAGCTATTGACTATTTCGTCAGAAAGCATGTTGGCGATTATGATCAACTTGTGTTAAAGAGCTGTGAGCAACTTGAGCTTTGGTTAGAGAAAGGGGAGTTCGTTGATTTTATTATTCTCGACTTGCATCTGAATGACGGGCTCACTGGAAGCTATGTCAAAGATTTAATGATTAAAACTGACCGTCTGATTATTTATTCTGCTGAGATGGAGAATGATGATATCCGCAATTGGATCGATGCAGGAGCTTTTGGTATTATTTCTAAGTCCGACTCGCTCGCTGATCTTAAAGCTGCATTTGAAAGCAACTCGGTAACAACTTTCTTAAGCCATAGGATCAAAGATCAACTCTTGGCTGAAGTCAATAAGAAAAAGATTGAAAAGGAGAATGAAATCAAGTTGAGCAAAAGAGAACAGGAGGTGTTAAAATTGGTTTTAGAGGATAAAAAAAATCAAGAAATTGCTGAATCCCTCTTCATCAGCATCAAAACTGTGGAATCACACAAACGCAACATTTTCACAAAATATGAGGTGAGAAGTGCAATTGGACTCATGCAAAAATTAAAATCTTAGTGCCCGTAATAAGGGTTTTACTGAGATGATTTAAGATAAGCACCTATTTTATCGCGCGTTGTTTTGTTTCATTTTTGTTGTATCAATCGGCAAACATGAAAAACAAAAACAAAAAAGTTCTAATTCTTGAATCAAATCCAATAGTGAGCATTTTATATCTGAACATCATAAGGTCGATCAATTCTAAAGTCGAACTTAATGCCTTTGAAAATGTTAAAGACTTCAGAAAACAACGCGCCTTAATAGCACCAACAATTGTTTATCTCGCAGAAGATTTTTGTTCAGAAATCCTCGATTTAATTCATGAAATTCAAGCTTCCTATCGAAAAGCTGAAATCTTTGTGCTTAGCCACAGCCAGAACTTAAAAATGAAAAATTTAGGCGTTAAATCTCTTTATCAACCCTTTTTCCTAGATGCTTTTAGCCGTCATTTAGCTTTCTAAAAGTATGTATTCATGGTCAACTTAGCAGCTGTTTTACCTACTAATGACCAATTGCCTGGTTTCTTGCTTTCCTTGAATTTCGTCGTAAAAACGGATCAAATAAAGCCCTGAACTAAGCGCGTTGAGATCAATGCCCGCTCTTGTATACTCCCCCGAGAAGCAAATTCTACCGCAGGCATCAAGAATGTCAATTGCTTTGTTCAAGTCCACATTGCCTTCAATAAACAACCTGTCGCTTGCAGGGTTGGGATAAACAAAAGACAGCGGTTTTTCTTTATCCTCGTTCAAGTTTGAAGAGCAATCTAAACTCATGATGCGCTCCCAAATATCATCATGTAAAATCGTGGAAACGAGCGCGTCTTCCGTGGCATTTCCCATGCGCACAACAATCAAGTCCTCACTTGGCGAAATGCTGAGAAGCTGTCCGTTTTTACCAATGGCGGCATAAACGTCGGCCGGGGCATTCGGACTAATATATCCGGGTATTTGTAACTGAAATCCAGGGAGCATGTAGTTTTCTTGTCCGTTCAACCACCAAAGGTAGCCGTAAGCCTTGTTCAGTGTTTGAGAAGGGCTAATCATGGCGTTGAAGTACTCTTGGTCTTCCATAATCGCTACACCATTCCACATGCCACCGTTGGCCATCAATACACCAAAGCGAGCCATGTCTCTAGGAGTGCTGAAAAAGACATTGTTGTAACCAATTTGAACAAATGCTCCTTGCATTCCAATGGGGATACCAAGTCGAGTGTAGGTGTAGAAGTTCAGGTTCATGCCTGTAGCATTGGAAATCACCTGATCGAGTAGGGTGTAGGGTGCATTGTGATACGACCATCTTTCTCCAGGAGTCTCCATGCAAGTCAAGCACTCAGGGTCAGTACAATCAAGATCTCCATTTTGATCATTAAGCCCAGTGGTCATGGTGAGTTGATTCAAAACGCTAATCTCTGCCTCATCAATCAAATCACAACTTGTCCAGCCTTCATCCAAATACAAATTCGCCGCATCATTAATGTCTAAAAAACCTTCTTCCTGAGCCATTCCAGTCATGAAGCCAGTTAAGGTTTTTCCCGCCGATGCCCAATACCACAGGCTATCCTGAGTGAAAGTGCCGTAATACTTTTCTAAAACTATTTTTCCGCCCTTCAATACAAGAAAAGCTTTGCTGTCTTCAGAGTCTAAAAAATCATAAAGTTCTAAGATGTGTTCCTCGCACCAATTCAAACTATCTGGCGAGAGCGTGGCCCATTCGTCGCCAACAACAGGAGGGAAGTAGCTTTCTTGTGCACTTAAGTTGATGCCAATAAGCGCAGCACTAATTATGAGTATAAATCGAGTCATGTAATTGAGACGTTCCTTAAGGTCAATGGTTTAAAGTTAAGTAAAATGATAGCGATAAATATTCAACTTTGTGAACTTCTATTCATCCACACACCATTCTCGAATTGATTTCGTTATCATTGCGACCAAAGTAAAAGTCAAACATGTTTCGCCTTTCATCTTTTCTCAAGAACGCTCATTATCACCTTTGTCTGCTCTTCATTGGGGCCATTGCCTTTGCGCATCAATACAAGGTTTCTTTTTCAAGCGATGAATGGTCGAAAGTGGTGAAGGTAGATGGAAAAGGTTACTACGCATACTTGCCAGCAGTTTTCGTTTACCAAGATTTGAACTTTGGCTTTTTTGAAGAAGTGGAAATCGAAAATGCGGCAGATCCAAACCAAATCTATTGGTACATCTACAACTTCGAAGGAAATAGAACCAACAAGTACTTCGCTGGAACCGCACTCTGCATTAGTCCCTTTTTCCTTCTGGCACACGCCTACTCTTATTTAAGTGGTGGAGAAATGTCAGGCTTCAGTTTCCCCTACATGTTTATGCTGGGAATGAGTGCTTTGTTTTATTTTCTCTTGGGGATTCATCTTTTGCGAAAGACGCTCGAACTTTCCTCAGTAAAACCTTGGCTCATTGTGCTAACGATGCTGGCTCTGGCCTTTTCTACAAACCTTTACTATTACACGGTGAGGGAATTTAGCATGTCGCATGTTTATTCCTTTGCCTGGGTAAGCGTTTTTGTTTTCGGGGTGAAGTCCTATTTCGTGAAGCAAAACACAAAACACCTGCTCTTAGCGGCTTTAGCTTTGGGGATTGTGCTGTTGATCCGACCAGTAAACGGACTAATTGTTTTTTCGATTCCCTTTCTTGCTGGTAGTCTCGAGAGTTTGAAGGCGGGATTCAAAAACTACCTTAGCCAGAAGCTAGTGCTGATATCGACGATCCTTATTCCCCTCTTCATTGCGAGCATTCAATTGATGATTTACAAAGTTCAGACGGGTAAATGGCTGGTATATTCTTATGCTGAAGAGGGCTTTAACTTCACTTCACCAGAGATGTTTAATTTCTTATTCAGCTATAAAAAAGGATTGTTTGTTTACACTCCTGCTACCTTTTTTATCGTACTTCTTGTGCTATTGATGCTGGTGTTTTCTTTCGCCAAGAAGAAGGTAAATACAAGAGATGAAGCTCGTTTTCAAAGCCTGAGTTTCTTAGGTTTTTTCTTATTGATTGTTTACGTTTTAAGCAGCTGGTGGATGTGGTTTTACGGAGGTAGTTTCGGCTCTCGAGCGATGATAGAGTATTATCCTTTCATCTTTTTAGCCTTTGCCCTGAGCTTGAATAAGAAGTCAAAATGGTGGTTTAAGGTGCTTTTTATAGCGCTCATTTTGGCTTGTATTCAGTTAAACATGGTCCAAAGTAAGCAGTACATCGCTGGCGCCATTCATTGGGTTGATATGGACAAAGAATGGTACTGGCGAATTTTTAAACTCTGGTAAAGAGCACTCAGAAACTAGCTTCGAGCCTTGACTACTTCTCTCAAAGACTTGTCTATAAGTCGGAACAAGACCTTGGCGTCTTTCTCTTCTAATTGCTTCGCGAAGCCGTGTTCTTTTCCTTGATACGTGAAGCCAATGGTATCACCACCAATAACGTAAGAAGAACGATCCATAAACTCCATGAATTTCCCTACGTTATAAGTGATGAGGTAGAGTTTCTTTACATTTTCTGGGATGAAGCTTTTGGCTTTACCGTAATTGCCGTAAGCGTTTTTAAGACTTAAACCCTCTTCATTAATCAACAACATCTCCTTGCCGATAAGTCGCCAAAGAATGGTTTTTCCAATACGAATCATGAAGTACACCACAAAAGCGGTAGCAACGCCAAAGAAAATGGCGTCAGACTGGGCGCTAGTGCTTTGCCAATAATAAGCGAATACAGCACCACAGGCGGAAATACCGAGCCACCACAGTATCATTAAGGCCAAATTCAACTGAGAAACTTCTTG
Organism: Flavobacteriales bacterium; assembly: GCA_029238785.1. GTDB lineage: Bacteria > Bacteroidota > Bacteroidia > Flavobacteriales_D > Sanyastnellaceae > CALKGK01. The sequence goes on from JAQWFN010000132.1 coordinate 17,702, forward strand.
CGTGATGATGATGCTGACACCTACCTTTTTCTTTTGAAAGGTGATGCGATTTCCAATGGCAATTGGGGACTCTTGAGTGGAACTCATTGTACTAGGTTTTTCTTGGTCACTTCTTCGTAAATAGCTTCATACTGAGGCAGTACTACACTAATATCGAAGTCTTTAGCGCGTTCTTTAGCATTCTTAGAGAACTTGGCCAGTCGTTTTTCATCACTCAATAAATAAATGGCATTCTTAGCCATGTCGGCAACATCACCAACGTCAGACATCATTCCAGAAACACCGTGGCGGTTCACTTCTGGGATTCCTCCAGTATTGGTGGAGATCACTGGAATACCTGCGGCCATGGCTTCGAGAGCAGCCAATCCAAAACTCTCACTTTCAGATGGAAGTAAAAAGAGGTCGGAAATGGCAAGCACTTCGGTAGGGTTCTTGAGCTTGCCCAAGAAAATAACGTCTTCGCAAGTTTTTAGTTCACGGCAGAGCATTTCAATGCGGTTTCTTTCCGGACCATCACCCACAAGAACTAATTTTGACGGAATCACCTTTCTAACTTCTGCAAATACACGAACGATATCGTCTACCCGTTTTACGGCTCTGAAGTTTGAAATGTGGGATAATATTTTCTCACCATTCGGAGCGTGGGCCTCTCTAAGGTCGGTATTGGCTTCAAAATTGAACGAATCCATGCAAACAAAGTTAGGAACTACAAGGATGTCTTTGTTCACCCCAAAGAGCTTGTAAGTGTCGTTTTTTAAACTGCTAGAAACAGCAGTAACGGCGTCGCTTTGGTTGATGGCAAAGGTAATTACGGGTTCGAAAGATGGGTCTTTCCCTAATAATGAAATATCTGTTCCGTGCAAGGTGGTGACTACTGGAAGGTCTATTCCTTCTGCCTCTAGAATTTTTTTAGCGGTATAGGCAGCCGAAGCGTGAGGAATGGCATAGTGCACATGTAAAAGATCAAGCTTCTCATAGCGAGCCACGTCAACCATTTTACTTGCCAACACAAGTTCGTAAGGTGGATAGTCGAATAGTGGATAATCAGAAACGTTAACCTCGTGGTAGTAAATGTTCTTTCTAAAGCTTCCTAACCTTACGGGTTGGTTGTAGGTGATGAAGTGTATTTCATGACCTTTTTGAGCGAGTGCTTTACCCAGTTCTGTTGCTACAACCCCAGATCCTCCAAAAGTGGGGTAGCATACTATTCCAATCTTCATCTTCTTCATTTATCCTTCTGCCTTCCAGTCTGGGAAGAGGTTTTGTTCGTTTTTCCGCACCTTGGCTTTTCGAATGGCTTCGTAAATAACTTCCTGAATGTCTGTTCGAATGTTCATGTTTAACAACTTTCGGTTTTCAGCATTGGGATAGACGCGGTTCGACAAAAATACATAAACCAATCCTTCTTTTGGGTCGGCCCAAGCCATTGTACCGGTAAAACCGGTATGACCGAAACTAAGTTCACTTGCGGCTTCACACGTTGGACCAGTACCTTTATTCAAAGCGGGTTTATCAAAGCCAATTCCTCGACGCACGTCATCATCACAGTAATGACAGGTTGTGAAGTAAGAAAGTACTTCTTCGCTTAAGTAACGTTGCCCGCCATAAACACCACCATCCATAAACATTTGCATCATTGCCGCGAGGTCAAAGGCGGTAGAGAAAACTCCGGCATGTCCACCAACACCGCCCATCATGGCTGCTCCTGGATCATGTACATAACCCTGAATCAATTGTCCGCGAAAAGCCATGTCAAACTCAGTAGGAGCAATGATGTTCTTGTCCATTTTAGCAAGGGGGTGGTAGCCTATACTACTTAATCCCATTGGCTTGTAAAATACACTGTCAACATAATTGTCGAGTGTTGTTCCGCTGATTTTCTCAATAATGGACTTGATGTAATAGTAGCCCAAATCGCTGTATTTGTAACCATCACCTTGGCGAAATCCGCTATCGAGAATGCTCTTGTAGATGGTGTCTGCATAGGCGTTTTTGATGTAAAGGTCTTTGGCCACTTCTGTTGTAAAACCTGGTTCTGGACGCGTTCTGTAGAGCTCGGGCTTGAGTCGGCCTTTATCTAAGGTTTCCATGTAAAAAGGAATCCATGATTTTAGTCGAGCTACATGAGAAAGCATGTCTTTCAACTTGATGTGATAGTGTTCTGTGCTATCAGGTAAATCTAAATAATCACAGATCCAGTAATCTACATCTACCTTGCCTTCATCTTGCAAACGCATAATTGCAGCAGTGGAAGCGATGATTTTTGTAATTGAGGCCAAATCATAAACGGTTTCCGAACTAACTGGCGATTTCTTCTCATAGGTGAGATGACCATAGCTTTTATCGAAAACGATGTTTTTGTCTTTGATGACCAAAACACGACAACCGGGGTAGGCTTGTTCTTTTATTCCTGAATTGGCGATACTGTCAATACGGGCTAAATCGGCACTTTTCCAGCCAATCATTTCCGGACTAGCTTGCCTTAAGCGGGTTAAACGTTGAGGTGGTTTTCCTGCCCCGTATTTATACCTGTTATTAATGGTAACGGGCAAGCGGCCATTCGCATTAGCAGCGCCGAATAACATTCTTCCACAGGTTTCAATGGTGGCATTATCATCATGATAAGCAATCACCAGCGCGTCCATGTGCTCTACTCCCGAAATGGAGTTCAATACGTAAGGATTAGCGAAAACATTAAGGATAACCTTGGTCTGTTCGTTGAGATCATTAGCCAATCTAATGGCCTGCTCGGTGATGCCATAAGTTCTTGAAGCGCTATTGCTTGTGCTCAAAAAGTTGACAATCACGAGGTCGTATTTTCCGAGTTGTTCACTCAATTTTTTAGAAGTTTCGAAATCGGCTTTTCTTGGAGCGGTGAAAAAGTCAATATCGGCGTGCTGACGAACAGCTTTCTCAAAAGCCAAAGCTTTATCCTTGTGATCGGTAATACTTAAAACGGCAATACTTCTGCCATCAATCTTTTCAATGGGAATCAGCAAGTTGTTTTGCAAAACGGTCATCGATTGTTCAATCACCTTTTGATGAACACTTTTTGCCTTGCTGTTATTCAGGTCTTTGAACAAATTAGCGGTCTTGATGGGCGTGAAATCACTTGCTCCTGTCCATTCTTTGGCCTTTAGAATTCGCTTTACGTGGAGGTTGAGTTCATCCTCGCTCAATAGCCCTTCGTTCAGAGCAGCTTTGATGAGATTTGCGGCCTTGGGCACATCACCAGGAAAAAGAAGCACATCATTACCCGCAAGTAAGGCTTTGAGATCTACTTCACCCGGCTCGTAAAATGAGGCTACTCCGTTCATGTTCAGTGCGTCTGTGAAGATGAGTCCGTCAAAAGCCAATTCTTCGCGAAGCAAACGAGTCACCACTTCATGTGAAAGGGTGGTAGTATTACTATCAAGAGATGGGACTTTCAAATGTGCAATCATCATGCTTCCCAATCCTTGTGCAATAAGCTGTCTGAAAGGATAAAGCTCAATACTGTCGATTCTAGATCGAGGATGCTGAATTACAGGAAGGCCTTTGTGGCTGTCCACATCGGTATCTCCATGGCCGGGGAAATGCTTGGCATTAGCGAGAATGTGATTGTTCTGCAGTCCTCTCATGTAGGCTGCACCAAGTTGTGCAACGAGTGTTCTACTTTCACCAAAAGAACGCGAACCAATAACCGGGTTTTTGATGTTGTTGTTGATGTCTACAACGGGCGAGAAACTCACATGCACGCCCATTCGCTTGAGTTGTCGGGCCATTTCTTCACCATATTCATAAACGAGTTGTTCGTCTCTGCTAGCGCCTAGCGACATCTCTCTGTGGTACTTGATGGTACTGTCGAGACGCATCGAAAGTCCCCATTCAGCGTCCATGGCAATTAATAGCGGTGTTTTTGAAAGCGCTTGATAACGGTTGGTGAGGTGGGCTTGTCTGAGCGGACCACCTTGCATGAAAATTAATCCGCCAATGTGCTGTTCTTCGATGAGTTTTTCGATTTCCCGCTCATGTGCCTCATCCCGATTGGAATAAGCTGCAACCATGAAAAGCTGTCCGATTTTTTCGTCAAGCGACATTGCCGCTAATGCGCTATCTGCCGAGGCGTGTTGTCCAACTAAGAAAGGAGGGGGGAGGCAACGGTAATCTTGTGCTTGAATTGACAAGCTGATTAAGATGCTGGTTGCCACTAAAATAATTCTGTTCCTCATAATTTTTCGTCCTTCCTTTGCTAGCATAAAAGTAGAACGAGTATTTCACTGAAACGGTGTGTCTGCATCCTACTTTTCAACACTGCTTCGTCAATGGGCAAAAACCATTCCAGGCAAGGCTAATGCTAGCGGTATCAGCGCATGATGACTCAAGAAATAAGGGCTAGAGGACTAAACTACAGGGATGTTTTCAAGAACACGTTTCACGTGCCCTAACATGAATTGAAACTGCTCGTCTAAAGTCAAGTTGGAGTTGTCAATCACGATGGCGCCTTCTGCTTGTTTTAAGGGGTCATGCTCGCGTGTAGAATCTATTTTGTCTCTAGAATTAACGTTTTCAAGCACTTCCTGAAATGCGATGTCAATGCCTCGGTCTTTCAATTCTTTAAATCGGCGCTCCGCTCTGATGTGTGCTTCTGCAGTCATGAAAAATTTCAATTCTGCACCTGGTAGAACAACAGTACCGATGTCTCTTCCATCCATCACCACACCATTGCTTTCGGCCATTCTTTGTTGAAGGCGAACGAGTTTTTGACGAACAGCTTTTAAAGTGCTGATTGGACTAACGTATTTGGACACCTGCATGGAGCGGATTTCCTTTTCCACATTTGCTCCGTTCAAGTAAGTTTCCACTTTTAGGGTCTTTGGATTGTACTTAAAAGCGATGTACACTTTGTCTAACAATTCAACCAGCTTTTCTTCTTTGGCGCCTTCTGAATCAACCAGTTTGTTTTGAAGAGCGTAGAGTGTCATTGCACGGTACATGGCACCAGTATCGATGTAGATGTAGTTGAACTCTTTGGCAAGGGCTTTGGCTAATGTGCTTTTCCCACAAGATGAGTGTCCGTCTATGGCAACGTTAATTTTTTTCTTCAAAGCGGTTTCGGTTTGCTGCGAATATACCGCAATTCGCTTTGCCTTCAAAAGGTGAAATGAAGGAATCTGAAAGAACACAGTTAAAGAAGGCTTACCTTCTCCAGTCGTTCAAGTTACTCGTAATTGAAAACTGGTTTGAAGCTCCAGCAAGATGGTAGGTACTGCGAGCGTATGAAATGTGAAAACGTTTGATTCTCATTCCTGCTCCCCAAGAAAAACCTGCGGTACCTGGCTTAGAACCAACTTTCATTTCTTGGCGACGTCGGTAGTTGTAACCAAAGCGCACGTGAAGGTTGTCAGAAAGCAACAATTCTGTTCCTATGGTAACGTGCCTCATCAAGAGATCACCAAATTCAAAATTCACACCACCACTAGTTTCACCAGTGATAGGGTCTGTTACTTCTTGAAAGTTCGGGTCGTTGTAGCTTAAATCCCAGCGTTGAAGTTGATCTAAGGTGATCAAGAAGCGAAAAGGAGCATGCTTCAATTGCTTTACAAAAGAAAGCTGAACATCAAGCGGTAGCGAGTCTTGGACTTCGGTGTAACTGTTCACTTGTTGTCCTAAATTCCTCACCATCAAACTGGCAGAAAACTTCCGTTTCGGGTTCGAGTATAAGGCACTCGCATCAAGCGCTACTGCAAAAGAGGAATATTGGGCCAGGTTGCTATAAATGGCCTTCAGGTTGGCACCAATCGTCCAAAGCGAATCCATGGGCAAGGCAACTCCCCCTTGAAAAAGGTAATCTCCGGCATTGAAGGTGCCCAATTCTACCCCAGAGGCGTCGATCCTGTCCATAGCACCAAAACTGAGGTACTGAATTCCCCCCATGAAGGTGAGCTTAGAGCTATCTGGCTTAAAGGCCATGGAAACAGTTCCCATGTTGGTGCCTTCAAAATAGTTCAAGTACGACAGGTTCAAATTCAAGTGCTGTGTGGAATCTAAAAGGCTTGGATTCCCTATGCTGAGCTGAACATCGCCATCGTCAATCGCATTTGCAAATCCACCCAAAGCACTTGCGCGAGCCGAAGTAGGAATGTTCATGAACTGATAGGCACTTTGTCCACCAATAGACTGCGCAAAAGCAAAGTGCCCCAGGAGCACGAAGAAAAGTGAAAGGCTTGTTTTCAAAGTTATCTTGATTCCATTTTCAAACGCAAGGTACAAACTCTTATTGTGCCAGCATTTATTCTTCGGTTTTTCGAAACATTAAGCAATGCTCAGCGGCGAATTCACTTTTTCTTCCAAAAGTGCAATTTTCAGTACTTCATGCATTTCACTCACATAATGGAAGGTCAATCCCTTGACGTAACGCGGATTGATTTCTTCAATGTCCATTCTGTTCTTCTCACACAACACGATTTCTTTAATTCCCGCGCGTTTTGCTGCCAAAATTTTCTCTTTGATTCCTCCAACGGGCAAGACTTCCCCACGCAAGGTGATTTCTCCTGTCATGGCGAGGTATTTTCTTACTTTTTTCTGGGTGAAGGCAGACGCTAGGGCGCTCAACATGGTGATTCCAGCACTCGGACCATCTTTAGGTATAGCACCTTGAGGTACGTGGATGTGGACGTTCCAGTTGTCGAACACTTCTTGCTCTAAACCAAGCAATTCGCTGTGCGATTTGAGGTATTCCAAAGCGAGTAGGGCAGACTCTTTCATCACTTCCCCTAAATTTCCTGTAAGGGTGAGTTTGCCTTTTCCTTTGGTTAAAGAGGTTTCAATGAATAGGATGTCACCACCAACGGGTGTCCATGCGAGTCCGGTAACAACACCAGCAGTTTCATTTCCGATGTATTTGTCTTTTTCTCTTGACGGACCAAGGATTTTTTGCAGTTGTTCGGGCTTCATTTCGATTTCGAATGACTCTTCCAAAGCAATTTCTTTAGCTCTGAATCGCACGATTTTCGAAATGCGTTTGTCTAATCCACGCACTCCAGATTCGTTGGTATATGCTTCAACTACTTTTTCGATCACTTCATCAGGAATGATGATTTGATCTTCGTTTAATCCGGTATCTTTAATGTGCTTCGGTACCAAATGGCGCTTGGCAATTTCAATTTTTTCTTCAATGGTGTATCCGCTCACTTCGATGATTTCCATACGGTCTCTCAAAGCGGGTTGAATGGTTTGGAGAGAGTTACAAGTGGCTACAAACATGACTTTGCTCAAGTCGTAATCGAGCTCTAAGTAGTTGTCATAGAAAGTGCTGTTTTGTTCGGGGTCGAGCACTTCGAGCATGGCCGAAGAAGGGTCTCCATGGTTATCTCTGCCTAACTTATCAATTTCATCCAACACAAAAAGGGGGTTTGATGTTTCTGCCTTTTTGATGTTCTGAATAACCCTTCCGGGCATAGCGCCAATGTAAGTTTTTCGGTGTCCGCGTATTTCAGCTTCATCACGCAAACCACCCAAACTCATGCGAACATATTTTCTGCCTATAGCTTCTGCTACCGACTTTCCAAGCGACGTTTTACCCACGCCCGGAGGTCCAAATAAACAAAGTATTGGGGCTTTCATATCCCCTTTCAACTTGAGCACAGCGAGGTATTCAATGATGCGTTCTTTTACTTTTTCCAATCCGTAATGATCGCGATCAAGTACCTCCTGAGCGTGTTTTAAGTCGAAGTTGTCATCACTCACTTCGTCCCATGGCAAATCGAGTAGGAGGTCGATGTAATTCGCTTGAACACTGTACTCAGCGCTTTGGGCGTTGATGCGTTCAAGTTTCTTGATTTCTTTGTCAAAAGTGGCCTGTACTGTGTCGTTCCACTTTTTAAGTTTCGCGCGTTCTTTTTTATCCTTGATTTCGCTTTGAGCAGGATTGCTTCCAAGTTCTTCTTGAATTTGCTTCATCTGTTGATGCAGGAAAAACTCTCGTTGCTGTTTATCGATGTCCACCTTCACCTTGCTTTGGATGTCGTTTTTCAACTTCAACATCTGCAGTTCTTTGGTGAGGAGTTGCAATACCTTTTCAGCGCGTTCTTTGAGGTCTTTTAATTCGAGGAGCTTTTGCTTTTCTTCCACCTCAGCGTTCATGTTGGAGCTGATGAAGTTCACCAAGAAGGAAAGACTGTCGATGTTTTTAATTGCAAATCCGGCTTCGCTGGGGATATTCGGACTAAGGTTGATGATCTTTAGAGCAAGTTCTTTTAGTGATTCTTGCAAAGCGAGGTTTTCGTCTTTCGTTGCTCCGGAGCGGGCTTCGTCAAATTCTGCAATTTGAGCGCGCATGAATGGCTCTGTTTGGGTGATCTCGGTCCACTCAAAACGTTTTTTCCCTTGAATGATGACGGTGGTGTTTCCATCGGGCATTTTGAGCATTTTGATGATGGATGCTACCGTACCTACTTTATTGAGATCGTCTGCATTAGGTTCTTCAATGTTGGCGTCCATTTGGGAAACCACACCGATGATTTTATCGCTTTTTTGCGCTTCGTTAATTAAACGAATCGACTTATCTCTACCAACCGTAATGGGGATAACGACACCTGGGAAAAGCACCGTGTTTCTTAAAGGAAGAATAGGTAAATTTTCTGGCGCTTTTTCTTTATTCATGGCCTCCTCATCTTCCGAAGAAATGAGAGGGATATAGTCGTTGTCAGCTGCGTTATCAACACCTAACCAAAGTTTATCATCAAAAGACATACTTGTGTCAATTTGTCACGCCTCTACGTTGAAACGATCACAGCACCCCCTGTGCCAATGATTGTGCCACAGCTATAAAACTGCTAAATTGTCGCTTAGGACTGTCTGAGTACTTGAGTAATGCTGAAAATGTGGCGAAGAATTGCCTTTTTGGGTTCATCGAAGGGGATGTTTCTTCGAGCGCAAACTTTCTCCGCCGTATCGAAGGCGGCCTCTATTTTATATTCAACGAAGCCATCAGCACCTCCCCAAGAGAATGAAGGGATGAACTTGGGCGGGAAATTACCACCGTAAATGTTTGCGTTAACACCAACCACTGTTCCGGTGTTGAACATGGTGTTGATTCCACATTTGCTGTAATCGCCCATCATCAAACCACAGAAAGTTAATCCTGTATTCTCAAAGCTTTTGCTTGCATAAGACCAGGCCTTCACGGTGCTGTAGTTGTTCTTGAGGTTAGAGGTATTGGTGTCGGCCCCCAAGTTGCACCATTCTCCAATAATGCTGTTTCCTAGGTAACCGTCGTGACCTTTATTGCTGTATCCAAAGAGGATGGAGTTGCCCACTTCACCGCCCACTTTACAAAACGGACCAACAGTAGTTGCTCCATAAATTTTAGCGCCCATTTTTAAGCTAGCGCCTTCACAAAGCGCAAGAGCACCACGTACTGTGCATCCTTCCATTACCTCAGCGTTTGCAGCGATGTAGATCGGACCATCAGTAACATTGAACGTGCTCGCTAATACTTTCGCACTTGGGTCGATAAAAAGCTTTTCAGGATCTCCTATCAAAGTGCAATGGCTAGGAATAGGCGCAGAAGTTTTTCCTGCCGTTAACATAGCGAAATCATGCTCAATCGCCTTAGCGTTGAAGTGAAATAGGTCGGCAAGTTGTTTAATTTCTAGTACTTCATCGTCCCAAGATTTGAGCTGATTTAGAAGCGCTGGCTTTTGTAATGCGTCGAGACTAAGATGGATAGCGCTTCTGAAAGCGAGTATTTGATTGTCTTTTTTAAGGCCTTCCTCGTTTTCAAGGGTGTGAATAGCGTTAATGAGAGATTGACTTGGTGAAAAACGGGCATTGATGTATATTATGGAGCCGTTTTGAGCCAAGGTGTCGGATTGCAAGTAGCTTTGAGTTAAAGCGCCAACAGGAGAGGTTAAAAGGTGCATCCATTTCTCTCTAATGCTTGTGATTCCAAAACGCAGATCACATAATGGGCGGGTGAAAGCGAGTGGGAGGAAAGCACTTCTATGTTGATCGTCGAAGAGAAAATAATGCATAATATTAAGGTTGAGCTATTGAAAACAATTGAGGTCAAAGGTACAAGATGCAATTCTTATGATTTATTTCGTTTATGAACAATTTATATCACTGAGTGTTTGAGTAAGAGAACAACTATATTCATGCAACAGTTTTCAATAAAAGATTTAGAGAACTTCACGGGCATCAAAGCGCATACCATCCGCGCTTGGGAGCAACGTTACGAACTTCTTGCGCCCAATCGTACAGACACCAATATTCGATTTTACACGGGCAAGGAATTGAAGCTTTTGTTGAACATTGGCTTACTCAATAAGTTGGGGTACAAAATTTCCAAGATCGCTGAAATGAGCGAAGAGGAAATGCAAGAAGCCATCTCGGCTGCGAATAACCCTGAAGGACAAGAGGCGCATTTCTTGAACATGTTGAAGTTGGCGATGCTGAATTATGATGAAGATTTATTTCATGAGATCGCAGATCGCTTCTTGGAGATGTACACGATACGAGAGACCTTTGGAAGATTATTCTTGCCCTTCATGCAGCACGTAGGTGTTTTGTGGTTAACAAGTACCATTTGTCCGGCGCAAGAACATTTCATTTCAAACCTTATCCGACAAAAGCTCTTTTCGCTGACTGATTCAATGAAAGACAAAAAGTCGGAATCAAGCGAAGACGAAAGGATCTTTGTGATGTATTTACCGGAACAAGAAATTCACGACATCAGTATACTGTTGAGCCATTTGTTGCTTCGCGAAGCAGGAAAGAAAACCATTTTCTTAGGACAGAGTGTGCCTTTTGAAGACCTTGTCCAAGTGGAGAAGAAATTTAGAAATGTGCATTTCGTTTCGATTTGTACAACTCATCCTTCAAACCAAGAGGTTGATCAATATTTGCAGCGCATTAAGTTGACTTTTGCCAAATCTGATTGCCAGTTCCACTTTACTGGTCTGGTTTTCACCGATATTACCACTCCAGATGCCAAGCACATCTCTTTCCATCACAACGCGAACGTGATGATTGACGCACTTTTGGCTTGATCCTTTAAAATCTTGTTCTTTTAAATGCTTATTCTTCTAGGCTTCTAGAAGCTTTTTGTGTTTTTTCACATTTTTTGTTTAACGATTTCGATAAAAAATTGAACAAAAATTTGCTTTCAGACTAGTTTTGTTTAATCTTTGTCTCGATCACTTAAACAAAAGAGCCATGTCAACAGTCGAATTTAACAAACTGCTTACCAGCAACACAGAGTTTCTTCGTGGATTCGCTTATAGCTTCACCAGAGATACCCAGGATGCTGACGATTTAATTCAAGACACTTTTTTGAAGGCGCTTCGTTACAAGAACAACTTCAAAGAAGGAACCAACATCAAAGGATGGTTATTCACGATAATGAGAAACATCTTCATCAATAATTACAAGCGTAAGAAGTTTCAGAATACCATCACTGATAGCACAGATAACAACTACTTTTTGAACAGTAGTCAGGATTATTCTTTGGACTCAGTAACCACAAAGATTAACGAGCAAGACATTAGAGGGGCGATTAGCTCACTCAACAAAGAATTTAGGGTTCCTTTCTCTATGTTCTTAGAAGGTTACCACTACGACGAAATAGCAGACAACTTGGAAATTCCAATGGGTACAGTGAAAAGTAGAATTTTCCATGCCCGTAAGAAACTAGCAGGAAAACTTAGCGACTTTAGATAAGTTGCATGGATACCAAATAGTCGTAATGCTCACCTTCGGCATGAAGAGTGAACTCTAGACCGACTTCATTGGCAATTAATTCCAGCAGGTTTGGGTCAGGATAGATCCAGTTGAAAGTGTTCTTTTGGTGCTCCCATTTGACTTCGAAATGAAGGGCTCCGTAATAGTTTTTTGATTGAAGGGACGGCGTTGGTCGTCCCTTTTCATTTGGAAACATATAGACCAAGTCGGAGGTATCTCCTAAGATCATTCCGCCTGGTTTTAAGCATGTTTTGAGGTGCTTCACTAAGGCCAATGTTCCTTGAATGTCTTTTCCCATTCCCCATCCGTTCATCATTAAGAGGATGGTATCGAATTTCCCTTCGAGGTTCATCGCATCTTGGTTAATCACATCCACAACACCTCTTTTTCTCATGACTTCACAAGCGTCTTTGTCTTGCTCCACAGCGCATACTTCCAGTCCCATTTGTTGAAGGTGCAGCGCATGGCATCCCGCTGCTGCTCCCAAATCCGCTATTTTTCCTTCGCACATGTTCATGGCATATTGCTCTAAGAAAGGCATGTCTTCATAGCTTCTAAAAAAGTGAGCCACATCAATAGGATCATCTTTTTCACCGTTAATGCTAACTTCAATTTGTGCCGTTTCATCACCTTCTAAATAAGCCTTAAAGGCATTGCCAAAAACATTTGTTGCGTCCATTGTGGTGTTAATTTGTTTGCAAAGATAAACGCTTGGACTTGTGAGATTCAGCTTTGCTTCGGATATTTCGATATGATAAGCAACCAATTGGTATTCAATGATGTCTTATCATCGAACTTTATCGAAACAACTTAAGATGAAAAGAATTCTCGCACTTGCTGTGGTATTGCTCGCCTTTGGCATTCAGGCAAAAGCTCAACAGGTTACCTCAGGATTGACCCCTGAGGAATACGTTAACGATATTTTATTGGGTTCTGGTGTAACGGCATTTAACATTCAGTATACTGGGGCCGTGGAGCAAATTGGACATTACACAGAAGGTCAGGGCGATTGGTTTCCTTTGACTGAAGGTTTGGTATTGTCTACACAGTTCGCTACTGATTTTGCCCAAGAAGACTGCATGGAAACTTTTGACATGCTCACCAACCCAGTATCAGGTGATCCTGATCTTTTGGATATTGCCAATTCAGTGGGTGGATTGATTGGTCAGCCAATCAACGTGACCTCGATTAACGATGTCTGCGCTTTGGAATTTGATTTCATCGCTACTGGAGATACGGTGAAGTTCAATTATTCTTTCGCTTCAGACGAGTGGCTTACTTGGATCAATTCTCAGTACAACGATATTTTCGCTTTCTTTCTTTCAGGACCAGGAATTACCGGTCCGTACAACGCTCCAGCTGGATTTCCTGGCGGAGCAGTGAACATCGCTGAAGTTCCAGGGATCACACCTCAATTGCCCATCACGATTTCTTCAGTGAATCCCGATTTGAATTCAGAATTTTACAATGACAATCCCCAGAACGATGATGTTTGTGTGAATGGATTTACAGTAAGATTAGAAGCTATTTACCCTGTTACTTGCGGTGAAACGTACCACATCAAATTGGCCATTGCCGATGGGTCTGACACGGCTTTGGAGTCGGTGGTTGTGCTTGAAGCAGGCTCATTTACATCAAACTCTGTTGTGGATGTAGATCTTTCGATAGATGTAGGTGGTGGAGATAGTGATACGATGTATGAGGATTGTGGTATAGCTACCTTGACTTTTACTCGTCCAATCGAAACTGTTCTTGAGATTGAGGAAATGATCATTATTGAATACACAGGAACGGCAACCAACGGAGTTGATTACACCCTGCTTCCAGACACCATTGTCTTCCCTCCTGGAGTGCAATCTGTTCAATTTGTGGTTGATGCCTTTGAGGATGGAATACCTGAAGGTGCGGAGAACGTTCAGATGGAAATCTTGAACCTGGCTGCTTGTAATGGTGGTGGATTGGTTTCGTATTTTGAGTTTCAAATCCTAGATATACCTGAACCTTTGGTTGTAGAAGGGTATGAGTTTAACATGTGTTTGGGTGATGAAGCCGTGCTTACCCCGATTATCACAGGAGGATATGGTAATTTTACCTACGAGTGGGATACTGGAGAAACGACGCCAGAAATATTGGTTGCGCCAGCCATAACTTCACCATACAATGTGATCGTGAGCGATACCTGTGGAATGCCCTCCGATGATGGAATCATAGAAGTAACCATTTTGGAATTTCCAGAAATTGGTGTGACCATCGATAATGGAGATCTCCTTTTGAATTGTAATGATTTTGTTGAAGTCACTGGATCTGCATCAGGTGGAGATGGTAATTTTACTTATGAGTGGCAAGATCAAAACGGCAACAACCTCTTTGGTTTCCAAGGTTCATTGTTCTACGGAACATGGCAAGGAGCCTCAGAAATCCACCTTGTTGTGACCGACGGGTGTGGCTTTGAAGAATCGACATTCATCAATGTGGAGTTAAACGTACCACCAATTGTGATTGATATGCCAGAGGAAGTGATTACCGGTTGTGAACAGCCCATCTCTGTTACGCCAACGATAAGCGGAGGTGAACCACCTTACTTCGGATTAAATTGGTTTAATGAAGCAGGCAATTTTATTGGATTTGGTGAAACATTGAATTATGTGCCATTGATGTCTGAAACCGTTGAAATTCAGGTGCAAGATGCTTGTGGACAGGTAGAATCTGCTTATGTTGATATCGTGATTTTAGAGCCAATAGTGGAAATTGCTTTGCCGCAAGGCTTGAACGGTACTTGTATTGATGTGTTTGATATTGAAGTAGAGGTGATCCAAGGAGTTCCCGGTTTCCAATATCAGTGGACCAATTTGACCAGCGGTGAGGGACTTGGCGGCAATCAAGCTATTTCTGAGAGCTTTTTCGAAACGAGCCTTATTGAAGTGCAGGTTACTGATGCCTGTGATGGTATTGATGTGGCTACAACAGAAGTGGTCATTAATAACCCACCTGCGACGCTTGACCTTGGAGAAGACATCTTTGCCTTGTGCACCGATCAAGTGGACATTGCTCCAGTGAGCGCAACGGGTGTTGGAAATTTGAACTACCAATGGTCTTCAAATGGAGCTATTCTAGGGAATGACGATAACATCACTTTCCAATCTTATAACACTGTTCCAATTGTTTTAATGCTTACCGATCAGTGCGGTTCTGTTGCGGAAGATGTACTGCAGTTCAACCTCATTGAGATTCCAATTGAACTCACGGTATCGAACGATACAGTGATTTGTGCTGGCAGTAGCGTTAACCTCTTCGCTAATGCTACTGGTGGGGAAGGTTTGCTTACGATTGAATGGACCAATATTGGTGCATTTGGTGATGAACAATACCTCAGTCCTTTGAACTCGATTAATTATGAAATTGAAGTGAATGATGCTTGTGGCAACGTGGCTACCGATGCCATTTTTGTTGAAGTACAGTACGTTGGAGCAACGTTTACCTATGATTATTTGAACGAGACTGATGTTCAATTTTACGCTGCTGAAGATCCAGATTGCGACGATTGTAACTTCTTCTGGGATTTTGGAGATGGAAATGAGAGCACAGAGGAAAATCCTTTCCACGAGTTTGATGGTTTAGAAGCCTACATCACCATGTTTACTGTTGTGAATCCTTTGGGTTGTAGAGACAGCAGTTTTACTGTAATTGATGCGCCTATCATTCTCTATGTACCGAATGCCTTCACCCCAAATGGAGATGGGCTGAATGACTTCTTCCAAGTAAAAGGCGGGCAAATTAGTGAGTATTCAATTCAAATTTTCAACCGTTGGGGTGAAATTGTTTTTGAATCAAAGAACATGGATGAAATTTGGAATGGATCTGTTTCAAACGGCGAGTATTTTGCCGAAGACGAGATTTACAACTATGTTATCAAGGTAAAAGGTATGGATACCAGAGCCTTTGAACGGGTTGGAACCATTACCGTTATTCGTTAATTGTGATGATGATTTTTTGATTTAGGTTTTAGCAGCAAGATGTTCTTATCTTGCTGCACCTTAAATCAACTACCGTGAGTAAACGTTCTTATCTACTGCCCTTTGTTGCAGTCACCACTTTGTTTTTCCTATGGGGCTTTGTTACTGTTCTTGTAGACGCCCTAGTACCTCGATTAAAAGAAGTATTTGATTTGAGTTTTGCCAAGGCTGGAGTTATTCAGTTTGCTTGGTTTATCGCTTATTTCCTCTTCTCTATTCCAGGAGGGTGGATCATTTCAAAACTGGGGTATAAAAAAGGAATCATTATGGGGCTCTCGCTTATTGGTAGTGGGGCCTTGTTGTTTTATCCAGCCGCTGATTACCGGGTTTATGGCTTGTTTCTCTTGGCCCTTTTCGTTGTGGCTTCAGGAATCACCATGTTGCAAGTGGCCGCTAATCCTTACATCGCAGTTCTAGGCCCGAAAGAAGGAGCTTCTAGCCGACTCAACCTTGCGCAAGCCTTCAATAGCTTAGGAACAACGATTGCGCCTATTTTGGCCGTTGTTTTCTTGTTGAGTGATGATATCCTTACTGCTGCCGAAATACAAAAATTAAGCGAAGCAGATAAAGCGGCTTATTTTCTGGCTGAAGCAGGAACTGTGCAACAATTGTTTCTTCTTATTGCCGTTTTTGTGGCTTTCCTGGCCATTGTATTTGCTCTAGTGAAGTTGCCTAAAATCATGGAAGATAGACCAAGTACTGGGGTTTTTGCAGGTTATTCAGCTGCTTTGAAGTTCCCTATTTTACGCTGGGGAATAGCAGCCATTTTTGTTTATGTAGGTGCTGAAGTAGCCATTGGAAGTTTTCTCACGAGCTACTTCATCGATCTAGGTTTGGTAGAAACCATTACGAATGTTGGTCCGCTCAGGGAAGTGGTTACCTTCATCTCAGAAACCTTCACCGGAAAACAATTTGAAGAATTAGACCAAAAGGGAATTGTAGGAAGTTTTGTCTTCTTTTATTGGTTTTCAGCCATGGTAGGAAGGTTTATTGGGGCCTACCTGACAAAGGTGTTTAAACCATCGAAAGTGTTGAGTATTTTTGGTTTTGGAGCAATCGCCTTGATTCTGATCTCTATCAGCAGTTCAGGACTTACAGCGATGTTTAGCATTTTGGCAGTAGGCTTGTTTAATTCAATCATGTTTCCAACAATCTTCAGTCTTTCGATTGATCAATTGGGCGACTATAAAGCAGAAGGTTCTGGTTTGTTGTGCACCGCCATTGTGGGAGGAGCTGTAATACCAGCTTTAACCGGATTCTTGATTGATTTCAAAGGTTTTTCTTTGGCTTTTGGTATACTAACTGTTTTCTATTTTGTTATTGTGCTCTTTGGTAGAAAGGCTATGAAAACCTTAAGCAATTAAATGAGCATCAAGATTGGAGAATCACGTAATTGTGCAATAAAAAAAGGACCGCATTAGCGTGTCCTTTTTTTGTGTGAAGTATTTACGTTTTCAGGAATTCGATGGGAGTTAGAGTCGAGCGTCTAGAACGGCTTCAATTTCTTCCATTTTCTTTTCGTTGAAGAGGCCTTTTGTGCTGTAGAGGATGCTTCCATTTTCATCCAAAATAAACAAATAAGGGAACTCTTTATTGTCCATTTCTAGCTCTGAAACGTAGGGTTCGAGATCGCCTTTGTAGAAGAGGAGGTAAGGGTAGAGGTCTTCTCTGTTCGATTCCTTCATTTGTTTCATGCTCACGTTGTAGGCCGCTTTTTTGCCACCGGTGAACATTGGGACAAAGAGCAGGTTTACATCATACTGCGCATCAAAAATACCGCGTTTAAGCACGAATTTATCGAACATGGGCTGGTACCAGGTTTTCAGTGTAGCTTCTGATTTTTTACTGTAGGCCATGCCCACAATCGACACCTTATCTCCAATGTCTTTAGGAATGCTCACTTGCTCACCCGTTAGTTTTTCTCCTTGAAGTTCCGGAAAGGTTTTTCCTTTTGGTGAAGCGATGAAAAGCAAGCAAAGCAAGCTAGAAATTGAAAGTAATTTTATCATAGTCCGAGTGTTTCAACCCCTTGTTCAAAAACAATATCAACAGGAATACCAGCAGCAGAAAGCTTGTCTAAATCGGCTTGAAGTCGGCTGTCGATTTGACCTTTCTCATTCATCAAATTAACAACTGCTTCATAGTCTCCTTCTCCTTGAAGTTGAAGGATGAGCGCAGAAAGGCTGTTCACCGCTTCTTGCATTTTATCGAAGTTCACGCTGTACTGTTCTGTTGTTGTATTGTATTCGAAGGCGCCTTGTTCTTTAAAGTAGTTAAAACGCAACATGTTGGCTTTTCCGTGTGCAGAAGAAGCACCAAATCGCACAGATCTAAAAATGCCTGCAAGGAAAGTAACGTAGTTGTCCATGACTTCACCGTCTTGAATTTCTCCTTTTTCGAAGAGCTGTGTGACCATCCAAAGACCGAGGATATCTGCTTTCCCTTCTTCCAAGGCGCTGGCTTGTTCTTGCAATGCTTCGCGAACGGTTCCTTGTCCGTTTACCGTGTTTTTTACCCCCAATCCGTGAGCAACTTCGTGGAACATTGTATTGGCGAAGAAGGCGTCAAAAGTGATGTGCTTTTGTTGCTCTTCAGCAATTAGAACACCAGCAATCGGCATCAAAATCTTATCAAACTTAGCGCGCATGGCATTTTTGAGTTGAGATCTTCTTGTACCATATTGTTGCTGGATTTGCTCGTCGTTGGGCAAGTTTACCGCAATGGTTTTACTTCCCGCATTGCAATCTCCTGCATAATAAACTACATCGTAAGCATTCAGTTGCGCGTTAGAGCCAATAGGGTCTTGCTTGTATTTTTCGTCGCAAGGCAATTCTTTTTGAAGCTCTGGAAGGAGGTCTTTATAGCGCTTCAAGCGTTCGCTCCATTCGAGGTCTTTTACCAATACGTAGCATTCGTGAGCTGCTTTGTAGCCAAAGAGTTGGTCTTCGTAGTTTTCGATCGGACCAATGATGATGTCGAGGGTGTTGTCTTCAAGTGCCAACCAAGCGATATCACTCGCATTGTAGGCATCTTTCAATAGCGCTTTTGCTCTAAGTTCAAGGTAGTATTTGAAGTTTTTGTCTGAAGTGATCTTCGCTGCTTCATACAGGAGCTCCGTAACTTTAAGCAGTTGAGGTCGGAAAGCTTTGTGGTAATACTCGTGTTTTAACCTTCCCAAAGAGTCTCTTTTCACTAAAGTGTACAGGCTTTTTTTGTGGGCGTTGTTCCAGTTTTCGAATTCTTCCTTCGTCATATCTGCAGGATAGAATTGCGCGCCAGCTGGTTTTTCACCAAGCTGATCGATAAAAGAAGCATTGTTGTTCAATCGGTCCCATGGTCCGTAATTTACTTCAGCAAAAGCCTTGATTTTTGGATCTTTAATGCTGTCCATCAGGGCTTGTTTGTTTCCCCAAGATTCCATCCAGAAGAGTTCATTCATGATTTTACCTGCTTCAATCAGGAGAGGAAGTATTTGTTTGTCTTCTTCTGAAAGTTTGGATAAATCTGTGGTGAGCTTTACCGGAGTATAGATCTCTAAACGAGCCGGATCGATGGATGATGTCCAGGTAGCTTGGCTTTTCTTTTCAGGGTTTTCAGTTTGTTCATTATTTGAACAGGCGCTCAAAGCGAAAATCGCTAGAACGAGGAGCGCGGGCAGGAGGTGTTTTATAGTTTTCATTTGAAGTGAAGATATGCTGTGTTTGGAACAAAAAAAAGCATGCCGAAACATGCTTTCACTATTATTTAACTCAAGGTTTATGCAAGGTGCGTAGCGGGTTGTGCTGCAAATCGCAGTTGCTCGCGTCCTTTTTTAGTAAGCATGTAGCCTTGTTTGTTTTGAATTAAACCGGTGAGGTATAACTTGGTAATGCGCTCTCCAATGCGGGCTTTACCAATGCTCAATGTTTCTTCTTGTTCGATGCGTTTCCAAAATTGTTCTTCCAGTGCACTGAGTTTAATGTGGTTTTGGTACTTCTTTTTGTGCGACTGAATTATGTCAAGGATCATATTATCGAACTTATCCATGAAACGGGCTTTTGGGTGTATAGTATAATTCGTAAGGTCAACCTTTCGGTTTAAATCGAAAGTACAATAAACACATGGCTTTAGACCATTGAATTGCTGCTTATTAATTCACAATTTATTAACGAAATCAGTAGCTGTTCGGAAGAAGGGTTTATAGTAGCCTTTCACGAATTTAAGATCTCGTTCATCGTTTTTTCCTGGGAGAAAGTGTCTGTGAAAACGCAGCACCGTTTTACTTTCATCTTTTGCAATCATCGCCACGGGAATATGGGCTTCTTGGCAGCATTTATACCAAGCTAAAGTGGAGAATACAGGGAGTTTTTCTTGAGCTTTGAAAGGACAAATGAGTAAAACGAGTTTCGGTTTCTCTTTAAAATCTAGGGTGATTTGTTTCCAAGCTTTTGGGTCTTGATAATTGATAAAGCGAAAATTCATCAACTTGAGCAAAAATCGAGCGCTCGGGGAAACGGCATTTTCGTCGAGCACTGCTTTTGCCGGTACCTTCGTGATTTTTTGAACGGCTAAGAAGAGAAAGGCATCTATGAGTTTGAAGTTACACGGACCAGCGACGAACATCACTTTCGCTAATTTTTTGGGAAGCATGCCTGTAAAATGCCATGAACTCCTCTTGAACCACAGCACGATCAGTGTTTTCATCTTTTTCAGTTCTAAAACGCTTCCCAAGTGCCTTTTATAGTAGGCATTTTGAGCGCTTCATTCAGCAAAGATATAAAGTCTTCTCTAGGAACGTTGATTGCTCCTAAACTTGCTAGATGACTGTTCATGACTTGACAATCTACGGCTAGGAAGCCTTTCTCTGCCAGTACATTACTCAAATGAATGAAGGCTATTTTACTGGCATTACTTCGCTTGGAAAACATGCTTTCACCAAAGAACATCCCCCCTAAAGACAAGCCATAGAGTCCGCCAACAAGTTCATCATCCATCCAAACTTCAACAGAATGGGCCAAACCCAGTTCATGCAAAGCAACATAAGAAGATTTGATGTCGTTTGTAATCCATGTGCCGTCTTCACCTTTGCGCTCAATGCTGGCGCAAGCCTCGATAACCGCATCAAATTCTTGGTCGAAGGTGATGTTGTAGTTTTTACGGTTCAGCACATTTCTCATGCTTTTGCTCACCTTGAGTTTTCTGTGGTAGAGCACGCAACGGGGATCTGGACTCCACCACATGATCGGATCATCGTGGGAATACCAAGGGAAGATGCCTTTTTCGTAGGCCAATAAAAGTCGAGGAACACTTAAATCGCCGCCAATGGCCAGCAAGCCTTCGGGCAAAGCGTCTGTAACCGGTGGAAAAAAAAGTTCATCACTTAAGAGATACAAAGGCATATTGAGCTTGAAATTAAACTTAACTTTCGCTAATCGAACATGACAAGGGAAAAATTACAGCAGATCTGGCAAAATTATCAATCTTCTGCAGATGCGCATCAAGAAGTGATGTCTTATGAGCGTGCGAAGGTGGAAGAAATTCACGCAAATCCTCCCAAAGCACTGAGGCAAGGTGCGGTACTCATTTTACTTTACCCCAAGGAAGAAAGTTGGTACTTTACTTTAATTGAGCGACCAGAATACGACGGTGTTCATAGCAAGCAGATTGCTTTACCCGGTGGAAAAATGGATCTCGAAGATCGCGATTTGGTGTTCACCGCATTTCGCGAAGCTGAAGAGGAAATAGGGGTAAGGCGAGAAGATATTTACTTGCTCAGTGCATTGAGTGAAGTGTACATTCCACCCAGTAATTTTTTAGTTAGTCCGTATGTTGGCCTCTTGGATTACACCCCGAAACTTGTACCTGAAGTGCGTGAGGTAGCCAGTATTATTGAAGTTCCTTTGTTGCCTTTCGTTCAAGAGCAAGAAATCTCAAAGTCCATTGTAGATATTGGTGTTCATCCTTATAAAATAGACGTTCATGGATTCCATATTTCCACCCATTTTGTGTGGGGCGCAACCGCGATGATTTTGAATGAATTTCGAAAAGCGATGAGAGAGTGAAAGCGGTGTTGTAAATTTGCCGCCAATATGAGCAAAGAGAACGAGAAAAAAATCAAAGAAGAGATCAGAAAGCAACTGTTTTCTGCAAAAGAAGAGTTGGTTCTAGAGGCGGTTGAGAAAACGAGAAAGCACGCAGATGCCAGCTTTATTGAACCCCTGCTCTTGGCGCGTTTAGCCGGGTCTGCAGATGTTCACCAAAGTGTGGATGGTGTTTTGAACGAATTGAAAATTTCTGATGCCGAAGCCGCTTTGATCGAAGCTCTTGAAGATGAACGCTTTGTTACGCTTCGAGAGCAAATCCTCAGTTATATCTGGCATTCTGGTTTTCAAGCTGTTGATGCCGTGGCTATTATGGCCAAAATTGCGGTCAACGGAAGCTACATGGAAGCCTTTGAAGCGCTAACTGTTGTAGAGCAAATGACCGACGAAATTCAAGAAGCATTTCTTTTGGAAGCGCTCATTGAACTTCGTGCTGGAATTTCAGAAATGGACGACTCAGACGCACGTTACCCCATCCTTGTTGGGATGTTGCAATACCTTACCGATACTGAAGACCAGCAGTAAACCCTGAGTTGGATTCACCTGTTCAAGTTTGAAGAACGCCCACGTTGTACTTGTGGTTTTGCTTTCGGGTGTTTGCTGCTTCAATACCCATGCTGATCCACGTTCTCGTGTCTTGCGGATCGATGATGGCATCTACCCAAAGGCGTGAAGCGGCATAGTACGGACTCACTTGCTCGTCGTAACGGGCTTTGATTTTATCGAGCAGGGCCTGTTTGTTCTCCTCTGTGATTTCTTCACCTTTCGCTTTTAGTCGGGCCATTTCAATTTGGGCCAATACCTTCGCCGCTTGTGAACCGCCCATTACCGCCAATTCAGCACTTGGCCAAGCCGCGATCAAACGGGGATCGTAGGCCTTACCACACATCGCATAGTTACCTGCGCCGTAGCTGTTACCAACAATAATCGTGAATTTAGGCACCACGCTGTTCGCCATGGCGTTCACCATTTTCGCACCGTCTTTGATAATACCTCCATGTTCAGAGCGCGAGCCCACCATGAAACCGGTCACATCTTGTAAGAATACCAGCGGCGTATTTTTCTGGTTGCAGTTCATGATGAAACGAGCGGCTTTATCAGCACTGTCGGAATAAATCACCCCGCCAAACTGCATTCCGTCTTTCTTCGATTTCACCAATTCTCTTTGGTTCGCCACAATACCCACACTCCATCCGTCGATGCGGGCATAGCCACAAACGATGGTTTTTCCAATACCCGCTTTGTACTCGGTGAAGCTGTCGGCATCAATCACATGCTCGATGAGTTCCTTCATGTTGTAAGGCTTAGAGCGATCGAAAGGAAGCACACCATAAACGTCTTTTGGGTTTTTAGCCGGTGTTTTGCTTTCTGCACGGTTAAAGCCTTCTGGGAGGTAATGTGAGCCCATTTTGTCCATCAGATCTTTGATCGTATCCAAGGCGTCAGCGTCGTCTTTTGCCTTGTAATCGGTAACTCCACTGATTTCGCAGTGCGTTGTTGCACCGCCCAAGGTTTCATTATCGATGTCTTCGCCAATGGCCGCCTTCACCAAGTAAGAACCTGCTAAGAAGATGGTACCTGTTTTATCTACAATTAAGGCTTCGTCTGACATGATGGGCAAGTAGGCTCCACCCGCAACGCAAGAGCCCATGATGGCTGAGATTTGGGGGATGCCTTGGGCCGACATCACCGCGTTGTTTCTGAAGATCCTACCGAAGTGCTCTTTGTCTGGGAAAATCTCATCTTGTAAAGGCAAGAAAACACCGGCACTGTCGACCAGATAGATGATCGGAACGGCGTTTTCCATGGCAATTTCTTGAGCGCGAAGGTTCTTTTTTGCGGTGATGGGGAACCAAGCTCCGGCTTTTACAGTGGCATCGTTAGCTACCACAATGCATTGCTTTCCGCTCACGTAGCCCATTTTGACCACCACCCCGCCAGACGGACAACCACCGTATTCTTCATACATTCCTTCACCAACAAAAGCTCCAATTTCAATGCATTCTCGACCTTCATCCAACAAATAATCGATGCGTTCTCTTGCCGTCATCTTTCCTTTGGCGTGTTCTTTTTCAATTTTCTTATCGCCACCACCTTTGTAAACGCGTTCAAGATTTCGTTTTAAGTCGCCCAAAAGCAGCTTCATCTTATCTTCGTTCTTGTTGAATTCCATGTCTTGCTTTGCCATACTGTCTTTGTTTGAGGCCTTGAAATTAGCCAAAAAGCGGCGAATTTCCTTCATTCATCGAGAAAGAGAACAGCGCTGTTGATATCTGCTTCACGCAATCCTTTTCAAAGCCCTATTTTTGTGAGATGAAAGCTGCGTTTGGATTCCTCTTACTAAGTTGTTTGTTCCTCTCTTGTGCCCAAGAAGTGGAGCAAAAGTCCCTAGTGCAAGATGCTCCATCACTTGAAGACCATTTTTCTGCTGCTGCCGTGGTATCCAAGGAAGTGCGCTGGGCAAAGGGATTTGCTTTTTATGAAGACCGCAATGAAAAAGGGGTGAAGCTTTATGCCAAGGAAAACAATTGGGAACTTGAAATTGCCCGTGTTGCCCGTTTGAAAGCAGGAGCTAAGCCAAGAGATGAGGTGATTTATTTGGACGATGAAAGCACTTTTGCTGCTCAAAGCACCACTCAAATGGCCTTGTTTGAAAGCATTAAGGCTTTAGAGCATCTGAAGTGTGTGGCTTATTTGGATTACGTGAAGAGCGAAGCCATTCATTCGGCGGTTGAAGGTGGTGAGATGATGGACATTTCAGGTGCCAAAGAAATTGATTTTGAAAAACTCGTATTGTGCGCACCAGATGCCGTTTTGGTTTATCCTTTTGGTTACGACAACGAAGCGCAATTCCAAGCTGCTGGAATTCCCACCATTCCCATCAGTGAGTACCTCGAAGCGCATCCTTTGGGAAGAAGTGAGTGGGTGAAAGTGATTGGATTTCTTTGTAATGAAGCAGCCGCCGCCCAAGCTGTATTTGATCAAATTGAAGCCGCTTATCTTGTTCAGCTCCAAGAAAACAGCGAGGATAAACCAAGCGTATTCACCGGGAGTTACAGCAGTGGAACTTGGTTTGCACCGGGGAACGACACCTTCATGGCCCAGTTCATTCGCGATGCAGGAGGGAGCTACTTGTTTAGCGATTATCCCGGTCAGGACAACATTCAACTTCCCTTTGAAACCCTTTTCGTTAAAGCCCTTGAGGCCGATTTTTGGGGAAAAGTACTTTATGAACCGGGCGATTTGAGTTTGGAAGAAATCCGCTCCAGCGACGAGCGATTCACCAATTTAAAGTCCTTCAAAAACAAGCAGGTCTTTTATTGCAACGCCGCAGAAGTCGATTACTTTGGCGCTGGAGTCATGGAACCCCATTTGATTTTATCCGATTTGCGCGCCATTTTTCAGAAAAACGACAGCGTTCAATTTCACTACTTCAAACCAGTAGAACGATGAATTGGAAGTTGGCTCTAGGTTTCAGCATCGTGTTGCTCTTGCTCCTTCTCGAGGTTTTTCTTGGGAGTGTGTCTTTGTCTGTCCATCAAGTTGTTGAGATTTTGGGCGATGGAGAACACCCTTTGCGTCCGCTCATCGATTCCCGTATACTTCGTGCCTTTACCGCAGCCATTGCCGGAGCTGCTTTGGGCTTGTGCGGATTGACCATGCAGACCTTTTTTAGAAACCCTTTGGCCGGACCAAGTGTCTTGGGGATCACTTCAGGGGCCAGTTTAGGTGTTTCTTTATTGATGATGCTCAGTGGAGGATTAGGTTTTGTATGGCAGAATTGGGGAATAGGAGCGCCCTTAGCCGTTGCGGGAGCTGCTTTTTTAGGCGCTTTGTTGATCTTGGCCATCCTATTAATCAGTACAAAGAAACTTCGGTCGAACACCTCCATTTTGATTTTCGGCTTGATGATGGGCTACATCACCAGTGCCCTTTTGAGTGTATTGCAGCAACAGAGCAGTAAAGACAGCCTGCGCAGTTTCGTCTT
>JAQWFN010000011.1 GCA_029238785.1 Flavobacteriales bacterium
AATCCTTGTTCGACATTCTTTTTGATTACAGAGAATTGATAATCAAAGAAGCGGAAAAAAGGAGAATGACGAGGAGGAAAACTAAATGACATTGCAAGGATGCATTCTTCTTTTGTAAATGAGTCCTAATCACACCCACAAACCTTCTCCTCCTTTGAAACAGGGAAGAGTTCTGTGAAAACTGCACCAGAATCGCTCATGAGCACAAAAGCGTCGAATTGCTTGCCTTCAATATAATACTTGCGTGGATTGGCTCGAGTTTCGCTCTTTGGAAAAACAACTTTATTGCTGAGGAGGGCATCTTCAAAATCGTCTTCACTGTATGCGTAGCACTGCATCAAACAATCGAAACGAGCAGTTTTATGCACTACTTTTTCGTTGATTTCTTGCATCACACGATTGCCCGGCAACCACTTCCCGCAACCTCGCCCACTAAAGAAAAAGAGGCTGAGAAGTACACCAATAAAAATACCTATACCATAGCGAGAAAGACGTTGTCTGAAGTTCATAGCTCAAAGTTACGAGAAAGCATCGGCCCTCATTTCCTTCGATAACACTTTTTTGCAAAGAAGAGCACAAGTGTTACAGACATGGACCTGAAATTTTGGGTACTTTTGAGCATGCTTGTAGCAAAAGACCTAAAGTTTACTTATTCGACCGGACCTTCCTTCTCTTTTCCCGATTTTTCTTGTGGAAAGGAAGAGCAGTTGCTTTTATTAGGAGAGTCTGGAAAGGGAAAAACCACCTTGCTTCACCTCTTGGCGGGCATGCTCAAAGCGAGCAGCGGCACTTTGGAGTTGATGGAGACCGACCTTAGAAATTTGAGCGCAGGGGAACTCGACCGTTTTCGTGGCGAACATATTGGTATTGTTTTTCAAACAGCTCACTTTGTGGAGAGTTTGAATGTGGAAGACAACCTCATTATGCCGCAATACTTGTGCTCAAAAAAGATTGATCGCCAAAAAGCGAAAACCATTTTAAGCAGATTAAACCTGGAGCATAAGCTAAAGGAATTCCCGAAGAACCTAAGTGTTGGTGAACAACAAAGGGTGGCCATTGCAAGGGCTTTGATGAACGACCCGCAAGTAATTTTAGCAGATGAACCTACATCGGCCCTTGACGATAAAAATGCCATGGAAGTTATTCAATTGTTAGAAGAACAAGCCAAAGCAACTGGTGCGGCACTTGTTATCGTAACGCACGACCAACGTCTAAAAGATCACGTTCAAAAGCACATCCAACTATGAATTTATTCAAGATCGCTTTTAAGAACATCCTATTCCGACCACTGAACACGAGTTTGAGTTTGATTCTCCTCTCCTTTGGCGTTGGAATCATCTCTTTATTATTGCTGCTTGAGGTTCAGCTTCGCGAAGAATTCGACCGCAACATCAAAGACATCGATTTGGTACTTGGAGCGAAAGGTTCTCCTCTGCAATTGATTCTTGCCAACGTTTATCACATCGATGCACCAACTGGTAATATCAACTTGAAAGAAGCCCAAAGAGTGATGCGTCACCCTTACATCAAGGAAGCGATTCCTTTGGCTTATGGCGATAATTACAATCGCTTTAGAATTGTAGGAACAGAACACAACTACCCGGCACACTACGGAGTGGAACTCAAAGAAGGAAAATTATGGTCGGCAAAATTTGAAGCCACCATTGGTCCTGATGTGGCTAAGAACACCGGTTTAAAAATTGGCGACCAGTTTTACAGTGCACATGGCTTAACAGATAACGCCGATATCCACACAGACAAGGCTTTTACCGTTGTTGGGATTTTCAAAAACAGCAACTCCGTTATTGACCAGTTAATCTTAACCGAGATTTCTTCAATTTGGGGCGTTCATGAAGAGCACGATGAAGCCCATGCGGATGGCGAAGAGCATGAAGAACCCGAGCGCGAAATTACCGCCGTTCTCTTGAAGAAGAAAAACCCACTAGCTATCATCACCTTGCCCAGTTTCATAAAGGAAACCAACATGCAAATTGCTTTGCCCTCTGTGGAGATCAATCGCCTAAATGAAAACTTTGGAATTGGAATGAGCACCCTTAAATGGGTGGCGATTTTAATCATGATTATCTCCTTTATTTCCGTGTTCATTAGTCTCTACAATTCTTTGAAACAACGTAAATACGAGTTGGCTTTGATGCGGAGTATGGGAGGACGAAAAGGCAAACTATTCGCCATGCTCTTATTGGAAGGATCAATCATGGTTATTATTGGGATTTTTCTTGGGTTGATCTTATCGCGCATTGCTCTGCTGATTCTATCTGGAGCTCTGGAGAACCAATTCCATTACGACATTTCTAATGCCGGCCTCTTGATCAACGAAGTGAAGCTGATTTTGATTACTATCTTTGTGGGAGTTCTGGCATCTTTATTGCCAGCTATACAAGCAGTAAGAATTGATATTTCTAAAACCCTTTCAGATGCCTAAATGGATTAAATATACGCTAGGAGCTATGCTTATTTTGTTCGTAGCCGGAATGAACCTCAGTTCAATGTGCCACCCACCAGCAGAAGCACTTGAGCAAGGGGAGTACATTGAAGGACGAATGAGCATCCCGAGTATTGAAGCGGTAATGACCGAAAGCATTGAACCCGAAGTGAGTTTAAGTGCAAGTGAAGGCCTTGCCGGTATAAAAGAACTAACATGGGCTACCCTTGCAGATGTTGATTTTAAAGACGTTTACGTAGAAGAACTCGACGCATATTACTGGAAACCAACTTTTGGTCCCTCAGTTAAAGCAGCAGAAGGAACTGAAGTGTATATCACGGGTTACATCATCCCTGTAGATTACGACGAAGATTTTTATGTGCTTTCTCGCTATCAATTCGCCAACTGCTTTTTCTGCGGTGGTGCTGGTCCAGAAAGTGTTGTCGATCTCCGCTTCCCAGCGAAAACAAGAGCTTACAAAACAGACGAACGCCTCACCTTCAAAGGAAAGCTAGCTTTGAACGCAGACGACATTTACCAGATGAATTACATCTTGGAAGGCGCTGTTGAATACACTCCTTAATTTATTTCTATGTTTTTTGATCGTCTTGGATTAACTTTCTTTCAAGACACTGCAAAAGCCGCAACACTGGCCATCATGATGGGTGTCGTTTTTAAGGCGTGACAAAATGCATTCATAGAAAAAAGAGCAATAAAAAAGCCCAACATATCGTCGGGCTTTCTGTAATTATTTTAAATGTTTATCCGCTATCGTACAATGCTCCTTTGAGCAGCGGGTGGAAATGCATCAATATCCGCTTTGTACCGAGCGATGTTGATGGCTTCGCCTGTTTATTGTTGCTTGCGCAACTGTTTAAACGCTCACGCGGGTGTTGAGGTTTAAGGTAAGTCGTGATGAGTACGCTCACATCCGGCCCTTGGAGCGCTTGTGAGCGCTGAGAAAATTAATTCACCCTAAATTAAATTGCACTAAAGCGGATATACATTTTACTTTATTTCCTTGAGCACATGATTGACTTTATACTTTAATGCTGCCGATCGTCCCTTCCGGTAGGTTTTGTTGCTCACGGTATTCTTTCTGCGCCATTCTTTTTGGTCTTCTTCACTCATGTGAATCACTCCATGACATTCTGCGCCGCAAGCTCCTTCAGTTTCCGCTTTGCATTTTTCACATTGAATAAAAAGCAAGTTGCAACCTGGGTTCACACAATTGGTATGTTCATCGCAAGCATCGCCACATTGGTGACAAACTGAGATAACATCATCGGAGATGCGTTCTGCTCTTCTCTCGTCGAATACAAAGTTCTTTCCTTTGAACTTATTAGGGAGTCCGAGCTCTTGCACTTGACGGTGGTATTCAATAATTCCACCTTCGAGCTGGTGTACATTTTCAAAACCTTGATGCTTGAACCAAGCACTGGCCTTTTCGCAGCGAATTCCTCCTGTGCAATACATCACCACATTTTTGTCTTCTTTGCCTTTCAACATCTCAGTTACCACCTCTATTTCTTCTCGAAAGGTGTCGACATCCGGACAAACAGCTCC
>JAQWFN010000018.1 GCA_029238785.1 Flavobacteriales bacterium
TTCAAAAGCGGGTGCAAAGATAGTGGCAAGTTCGACACCTCCAAACATTATTCGAACTTAATTTTACACGAATATGTCAACAGACTGTTCCTCAATCAACAAGACGTAAAATTATTTTTGCTCCTCGTATGATTGCTGCAGAATTTCAATATCTAAGATGAGTTTGTTCACCTCCTCTGTATTTGTACCATCATAGAAGCCTCTTAGTCTGCCCTCTCTATCTACTAAGACAAAGTTCTCTGTATGTATGAAGTCTTGCATGCCCCCATCTCCTTCATCCAATACAGCAAAGTAACTCTTCCTTGCTAGCTCATAAATGTGCTGCTTCTCTCCAGTAACTAAATCCCAACGCTGATCATCCACCTTAAAGCGATCAGCATAAGCTCGCAACACACTCACACTGTCTGCCTGTGGCGTAACACTGTGAGATATCAATAGGGGCTCTTCCTGCGTTCCATAGTATTCCTGTAATCTAGAGAACTGCTTACTTAACTCCGGACAAAGCGTAACGCATCGCGCAAAAAAGAAACATGCCACATAGATCTTCCCCTCATACTTCTCTTCTGTTATGCGCTCGCCGTTCTGATTAATCAAATCGAAAGGCAAAATATGGTGGTCTTGGTTGTTCCTTACCGACTCATCAACTAATGCCGGATTAATATCACCCGGCTGATATACGGGTAAAGACTTGTCCTTCTTTAAAATAGAATAGGCAATCAACACGCTCACAACAAATACACCCACAAAAGCAAGTAGCGCAACATTTACTTTTTTCATTCTCCTAATTTTCTAATACAACTGCTAAGTGCTTCGCAAGTTCTTTCAAATGACATGATTTTTAGCTGATAATGGAGTGATGCATAACTGCCTTTTATCAGCTCTCTTTGTACGCTTTCTTATTTGCGGTAAACTACTTCCCCTCCCAATATGGTAAAATCAACTTCTGTTTCTAGGATAAGTGAGTCTGCGCAAGTGAGCAAATCGCGGTCTAATACCACAAGGTCTGCCAGTTTTCCTTCCTCTAGGCTTCCTTTACTCTCTTCTTCAAAGTTCGCAATCGCCGCCCAAATGGTCATTCCCCTGAGTGCTTCTTCCCTGGTGAGCTTCTCTTCAGGGATGAAACCTCCTTCTGGCTGCCCTTTACTGTCTGTTCTCGACACTGCTGCATAAAAAGTACTCAGCGGGTTGATTCCTTCAACCGGGAAGTCGGTTCCAAGCGCCAAGAGGCCTAACTCTTGTTTGAGCGATTGATAAGCATAAGCTCTTCTCATCCTGTTTCTCCCCAACCTTAACTCTGCCCAAGGCATATCACTGGTGGCGTGCGTTGGTTGAACTGAAGGAATGATATTGAATGCCGAAAAGAACTGTCGGTCGTCCTTTCTAAGCACCTGTGCATGCTCGATTCTCCATCGACGATCATTGTTCGGCTCTAAAATACTCGCATAGATAGCTAGTATCTCGTGATTTGCGCTATCTCCGATGCAATGGGTGTTCATTTGGAAACCGGCGTCGTACATTTCTTGTGCACGTTGGCGAAAGTGGCTTAAACTGTCTAAGAGAAAACCGGTATGATTTGGAAGGTCTGAATAGGGTTTGAACAAGCAAGCTCCTCTTGAGCCTAAAGCCCCATCAGCATAAAACTTAAATGAGCACACTGAAAGTTGATCTGTTTTAATCGGACCGCGAGGCAAATAGTAGTCAATATTCTCCTGGACGTCGCTTAACATCACATACATTCTCATCTTCAGATCGCCTTGAGCATAAAGTTCTTGGATGGTTTCAAGGTCGCTTTTCAATAAGCCGGCATCACTAACAGTAGTTAAACCTACTTGAAAGCAATCACTTTGGGCTTTTAATAGGGCTTCTCGATCTTGTTCAAAGGCTTCTTTGGCGAGGTGATCATCAATCAAGTTCATTGCCTTGTCGATAAGCATCCCGCTTGGAGCTCCGTTCTCAAGCACTACTTGGCCGCCTTCAACAAAGGAATTAGCGTCAATTCCCGCCAAATCCAGGGCGGATTGATTTACAATAATGGCATGTCCGTCTATTCGTGTTAAAAGCACAGGGTTATTCGGAAACATTGAATCAAGGGCAAGCTTACTTGGAAATGCTTGTAAATCCCAGTCGTTTTGATCCCATCCTCGTCCTTTAATCCACTGTCCTGCTTCTGGCTCCTTGATCTGGGCGAGGCGATTTAAAATCTCTTCCCATGAGGTGGTGCCTGTTAGATCCAGCTCAGCTTGTCCCCTACCATAGGCAAAAAAATGACAGTGCGCGTCGATAAACCCGGGGTAAACAGGTCGCAATTTCAAGTCGATTTGTTCTGCTGCTTTATACCTATTTAATATAGCACGTTCTGGACCGAGTTCAATAATCCGACCATCTTTAATGGCAATGGCTTGAACTACAGATGAACTTTGATCTAAAGTGTGAATGCTTCCGTTGTGAATAATAAGGTCGACTTCTTCTTTTTGAATATTGCATGAAGCCAGTAAAAAGGCAGAAAATAGGATCAGGACTTGGCGCATGGCGATTTACTTTTTAAGGAGTGTGCTTGAATTTGCTTGAGCTTTGGGCATGATGATGATGTCGTTGAGGCAAACATGGTCTGGTCTGCTTACCACAAACCAAACGGTTTCGGCAATATCTTCAGCCTTGAGAGCTTCAAAACCTTGGTAAACGGACTTTGCCTTTTCCTCATCTCCTTTAAATCTCACCAAACTGAATTCTGTTTCAGCGGCTCCAGGAGCAATTTGACTTACTTTGATTCCGTATGGCAGGAGATCGATTCGCATGGCCTTTGTTAGCGCATCAACAGCGTGTTTACTAGCGCAGTAAACGTTTCCTCCTGGATACACTTCTTTGCCTGCAATGGACCCTATATTCACGATGTGAGCGGCTGATGAATTCTTTAGGTACGGAAGGAGTGCTTTAGTCACATACATCAATCCCTTCACATTCGTGTCGATCATTCGGTTCCAATCGTCGGACAGTCCTTCATCAAAAGCACCTTTCCCAACTGCTAGCCCTGCGTTATTGATGAGCACATCGATGTTTTTCCACTCTGGCTGGAGTTGTTCGATGGCATTATTGACTTCTTTTTCGTTTCGAACGTCAAAATTTAGACAATGAACTTCGCTTTGGTATAGTGCTTCAAGTTCGTTTTGAAGTTTCGTTAAACGATCGCCTCTTCTACCTGTGATGATTAGCCTCCAATTCTCCTTAGCGAAAGTACGTGCGCACGCTTCACCGAATCCTGCTGTTGCTCCTGTTATCAAAACCGTCTTTTCCATAGAACTAAATTAGTTCGCCTAGGGCTTGATATTGATGCGCGTAAATGAAGGTTATATACAGCCGCTTGTTATCATCGCTACAAATTCATTTAGAAAAAAGCCATAGGTCATCTATAAAAGCAACTGAACCATACCTTATATATGTGTTACTTTCGGATAAGGCAAAAAAAAGCCCCAACTAATTGTTGAGGCTTGGTCTTATTCACCTTGATTTTGAAGTTGGTCTTTTCGTTTTCCTTTGAAGAGATTAAACCCAACAAATCGACAATCAAGTTGTCCGTTTTTAAGTGGAACTCGTTTCTCTGGTTTGAGACCTACCCTTTTCAGTGCTTTTAAATCTGATGAAATCATCCAAGCCGTGCTGCCTGAATATTTCAATTTGAGTTCGTTTCCAATTTCGATATAGAGGTCCATAATATCGCCTTCCGTTTGGATTCGTTCCCCATAAGGTGGGTTCATAATGATAAACCGGGGAGCTCCTGGCGCTTCGAGTTCGAAGAAATTCCCTGTTTTCACTTCAACATTTGCTTTGAAGGGCAATTCTTTGATTGAACTTTTCAATTGAACGATGGCTGCGAAGTCTAAATCACTTGCAAAAAACCTCACTCTTGGTTCTATGAATTTCGCTTCGGCCACTTTTCTCACCTTTTCCCAGAGTTCTTCTTCGAAATCTACATCATTCATAAAAGCGAAATGATCTCTTTTCCATTGGGAAGGAACGTTTGCCGACATGTGTAAAGCTTCTAGTAAGAGTGTTCCGCTTCCGCACATGGGATCTAGAAAGTCGTTTTGACTATCCCACTCCGCAATTTTCAGCATACCGGCAGCAAGAATTTCATTCAAAGGTGCTCTTGCATTTTTTGGACGATACCCTCTGTGGTGAAGCGATTCTCCCGTTAAATCTTGAGCGATGGTTACCTGTCTGTCTCTGATATGAAGGTGTAGTTGAACATCTGGATTTTTAACATCGATGTTCGGACGCCTACCTTTTTTCATTCTAAAGTGATCTGCGATGGCATCTTTTAGTTTGAGCGAGGCGTATTTTGAATGTTGAAAGTACTCTCCTGTGGTTACTGCTCCGATAGCAAAAGTTCCATCCACGTCAATGATTTTCTTCCAATTGTAGCGAATGGCCTTTTGGTAGAGGTCTGTTGGATCTTTGGCGAAGAAGGTTGTTAGGTCTTTCAGTACTCTAATTGTTAATCTTGAACAGAGGTGAATTCTGTAAATTGTTTCGGTGTCTGCTTTAAAAGTAACACCTCTCACCTCTGCTAAGACCTCTTTAGCTCCTAATTCTCTGAGCTCTTCTTCGAGATAAGCCTCGAGTCCGGCCAAGGTTTTTGCAAAATAACTTTCCATCATCCTCCTTTACGTTTCACTTTATAACCTGCTGCTTCGAGAGCGGCAATGATTTTTGTTCGTTGATCTCCTTGAATGAGGATGTCATTTTCTTTAATGGAACCGCCTACACCGCAAGTGTTTTTCATTTTTTTCGACAAGTCTTTACGATCTTCGTCGTTCCCTATAAAGCCTTCAATTAAAGTAACTGCTTTTCCAGCGCGTTGCTTTTTATCCAAACTCACGTATAAGAGTTGTTGATTTGGGGCTAGGGTTTCCTCCTCTTCTTCCTCGTTGTGTTGGTAAGAGAAGTTCGGATTGGTGCTGTACACCACATTTACTCGGTCTTTATTCCGCTTCTTGCTCATAGAACAAAGGTAATTCAGTTTTCTCAGCTTCTTTGGCGACACTGAAGAATAAATAAACATCTACAATAAAGTGAGCGACGATTGCAACGAAAATTCCAATTTCTTCGCTTAAGACTCCCCATATTGCCACAATTCCAACCAGGTAAATTCCATACCAAGCGATTTTACCAGCTTTAGGATTGAGGTAACCGTGGATCGCCACAAATAAAATGCTACTTCCCATGATTGCGAGTAGGGGGCTAAAAGGCAAAATCAAACCTTGAATTGCCCCTCGAAAAAGCAACTCTTCCCCAACTCCTGCGCAAAGGGAAAGGAAGACCATTTCACTTTTGTTTAGATTAAGCCCCGCAATCATGGCGTCTGCTTGATGTTTTGTGGTACTCATTTTAGGAAGGTCGATGATGTACTTTGCCCCCCAAGCACTTGTAAGCCCCAGAGGGATTCCCAATAGGACCTGCTTCCACCAAGGGTAAGGCCCCGTTAAGCGTTCAGTTATTGCAACATCACTCAAAAAATAAATCAACAATGCTCCAATGGCTGGCATCACCAGTAAGGTGAGCAATCCGAGTAAGAGTACTTGTCTTTTTTGCTTCTTCACAAGTCAAAAATACATACTAAATCAAGAGGGTTCAGTGATTAATAGAAATGCTTATCTTCAAGGCTTAGCTTAAAACTTCTATAATGAAACAATCAATACTTCTCCTCTTGGTCATTTTCTCAGGTCTCACTGCCTATTCTCAGGGAAACTGTGACGAAGCCGATTTACAGTACCTCAATGAAAACAATGAATTTGTGCAAGGTGTGGCTGCCGATTGCGGAGCTGACTGCATTTTTGCAGCCGACCCTGAAGGGTGTTTAACAACATGCAAGCTCAAACTACTTTGAGTACCACATGTATTGGCTGTTTTGCTTTACAAGTTGAATGTGCTACGAGCAATTGTTTCTTCGATTGTGCTTTTGGTGCTGCTGAAGACTGCGCTGATTGTATTGCCACCAATTGTTTGGATGGCTTTAATTCATGCGCTGGAATAGTTGATGCGGATGGGGATGGTTTTACTACCTTAAATGATTGCGACGACAACAATGGAGACATCAACCCTGGGGCTTTGGAGATTTGGTATGATGGTGTTGATCAAAACTGCGATGGTTTGAACGACTTTGACCAGGATGGCGATGGCGAAATGGCCTTTGAGTTTGGCGGATTGGATTGTGATGATACTAACCCAAATATTACAGGAGGCGCTGTGTTTTACTTTCTAGATGCAGACAATGATGGTTTCGGAGATCTTTCATCTTTCATTAATGCCTGTTCTGCTCCTGAGGGGTATGTCTTGAACAATCAAGACTGTGATGATAATAACAGCAGTGTTTATCCAAATGCTCCTGGAACAGGCCAAGGCATTGACAACAATTGCAACAACGTCATAGACATGAATGAAGGTTTCGTTTGTTTGGGTGATTTGAACAGTTCTGGAAATGTTGATGTCGTAGATGTACTACTTTTGCTCACCGATATCGGATGTAATGGCCAGTGTGTTGCTGATCTTAACACAGACACTACGGTGAATACAGGCGATTTGTTGGTCCTACTATCCGTATTTGGCAGTCCATGTAATTAATAAACTAGATGCATTTTATATCAGAAGAGCTCGAATCGTATATCGCAGCCCATACTTCACCACAAGGAAATCTACTCGACGCGCTTGAAAACGAAACCTGGCGTAAGATTCTTGTACCACGAATGATCTCTGGCCATGTGCAAGGCAGAGCACTTTCGATGTTTAGTAAGATGATTTCCCCAAAAAACATTCTTGAGATAGGTACTTATACCGGGTTTTCTGCATTGTGCCTAGCAGAAGGTTTAAAAGATGAGGGAAGATTAGACACCATTGAAGTGAATGATGAGCTTTGTGATATTCAAGATAAGTTCTGGGACATGAGTCCTCAAGGGAAGTTCATTCACCGACATTTGGGAGAGGCGCTTAACATCATGCCTGGTTTAAACAGAAAATACGATCTGATTTTCATTGACGCAGACAAAGACAACTACCTTAATTACTACGCAGCTAGTTTGGACTTGCTTAACTCTGGTGGATATATCATGCTCGATAACGTCCTTTGGTCTGGAAAAGTGGTTGATCCAGCTGCGCAAAAGGACAGCGATACTATAAAAATGAACGAATTAAACAGGGTCATTCAAGAAGATGAGCGCGTTGAAAACGTGCTATTGGGTATTCGGGATGGCATTATGATGGTTCGAAAGATTTAGCACTTGCGTATTTGTAGTGATGTAAACGCTGAATAATTTCTTCTATTAGTTGTAGATTGACTTCTCCCAAATATTGATGGTACCAGATGGTAGCAATCAGCTTTTTGGCATTTCGATGAACATCGCTTTCCTTGTTTGCTTTCCATTCCATCATCTGTTCCATGAGCACATTTGGTTTGATATGATCTTCGGAATACTGGTTATAAGGTTTTGCTTTTCTTTTCCCTGAAGATTCTTTGTATCCGAAGATGCTTAATATTCTAGATCTGAATAAGCCATGATCAACAGATTTGATCTGATGTTCGTGCAGCTTAGGACTTACAAAAGGATATTTTTGAGGAATATCAGGATAGAGCATCAAGCTCAAGGTTTTGTTCACATCAATCAAAATCTGCGATATCTCTTTGATGTTCATCTGAATGATTTCGCAAGCATGCTTTGATAAAGCACTATGGGGAAAGATAATAATGAATGCCACCGCTTTGAAGTAGACTGGATTAAAAAACCTTGCTTGTTCATTGCTGAGCTTATACGTTTGCGGTGTATCAGGTAATCTAAACACCAGACCAAGACAATCCCAATCATTGGCGTACTTTTCGCAAAAAGCCTGGAATAAACCGATGCGGTCTTCTTTAGGTTTTTCCTGTTCATTCATGATGATAAAGCAGTTAAAGTTCTCATCACTAAAGATATAACCTCAATTTTGAAAAATGAAAACCACACACAAAATAGAAGGCTTCATTTACAAAGTTCATTATTGAGCAATTGTCAAGTCTCCATTTAACTCGTGATTTGCAAGGGATTAAACATCAAAAGAAAGCTAAACCCCAAAACTTAAGCCCCTGAGAATCGCGTAGAATTTTTCACAAAGGAAAAGCCCTGCTACGCGACACGCAGCAGGGCTTAAAACGAGTTAATAAGCTTCTTATGCTAGAACTTCAGCAACTTTATCAGCAGCCTCTTGGAGAAGAATTACTGAATGAACTTTAAGTCCTGAATCGTCGATAAGTTGTTTTGCTTCTTCGGCATTTGTTCCTTGAAGACGAACGATAAGTGGAACTGGGAGTTCACCTATATTATTGTAAGCATCCACAATACCTTGAGCAACACGATCGCAACGAACGATACCACCGAAGATATTTACAAGGATTGCTTTAACAGCTTTATCTTTAAGAATGATGCGGAATGCTTTTTCAACACGAGCGGCATCTGCAGTACCTCCTACATCGAGGAAGTTTGCTGGTTCACCACCTGAAAGTTTGATGATGTCCATAGTCGCCATTGCCAAGCCAGCTCCATTCACCATGCACCCAACGTTACCATCGAGTTTTACATAGTTCAATCCAGCTTCATCAGCTTCAACTTCAGTTTGGTCTTCTTCTGTTTTGTCGCGCATTTCTGCGTAGGCTTTGTGACGGTATAGTGCATTGTCATCCAAAGTAACTTTAGCATCTACTGCGATAATGTTATCGTCAGAAGTCTTAAGTACAGGATTGATTTCGAACATGCTCGCATCACAACCAATAAAAGCAGCGTAAAGTGCATGAACGAATTTGTTCATTTGCTTGAACGCTTGCCCGCTCAAACCAAGGTTAAAAGCGATTCTTCTTGTTTGGAAGCCTTGGAGTCCGAGCATGGCATCAATTTCTTCTTTGAAGATAAGATGAGGCGTTTGCTCTGCCACCTCTTCGATGTTCATACCTCCTTCTGGAGAGTACATGATGATGTGTTTACCGCTTGAACGATCGAGGAGAACAGACATGTAGTACTCTTCTGGTTCGCTTGCACCTGGGTAATAAACGTCTTGAGCAACCAAGACCTTATTTACTTGCTTACCAGTATCGCTTGTTTGGGCAGTAACAAGGTGCCCCCCGAGGATGGCTTTTGCAATGCCTTCGACTTTATCGATTCCTTTTGCGAGCACTACTCCGCGAGAATCTGTTTCTGTAACAGTTCCTTTTCCACGACCACCAGCGTGGATTTGAGCTTTAACAACGTACCATTCGGTACCTGTGTCTTCCGTGAGTTTCTTAGCTGCTGCAACTGCTTCTTGAGGAGTATCGGCAACGATACCTTCTTGAATAGCTACACCAAAGCTTTTCAAAATTGATTTCCCTTGGTATTCGTGGATGTTCATGCGATTCGAATTTGCCGTCAAAAGTAGTCCTTAGATATTGAAATCAAAAGTGAAACGCCTTCTAGTTTCGTTAAAAAGCGCTACTTTTTTCAACTGTTCTTCTCATTCAACTATTTTCAAGCAAAGGAGAAAATTGCGTAAACTTGTCTTCGATGATTGAAGCAGTAGGATTACACAAGCGATACGGAGATGTTGCCGTTCTGAAAGGTATAGATTTGAGCATTTCAAAAGGAGAAGTGGTATCTATTGTTGGCGCATCTGGCGCAGGCAAGACCACCTTACTTCAACTCTTGGGCACACTGGATCGCCCGGATTCTGGCAGTATCCTTTACCACGGCGAAGACATATCCAAGTACCGCGATCGTCAACTGGCTGCCTTCAGAAACCAACACATTGGCTTCATTTTCCAATTTCACCAACTCTTGCCCGAATTTAACGCTTGGGAAAACGTTTGTTTGCCTGGTTATATGAGTAAAACCGACGATGCAGCGGTTGAAAAGCGAGCAAAAGAACTTCTCGAATTCCTTGGTTTAGGTCACCGTATCGACCACAAACCAGCAGCACTTTCTGGTGGTGAACAACAGCGTGTGGCAGTTGCCCGCTCTTTGATT
This sequence comes from Flavobacteriales bacterium, assembly GCA_029238785.1. Lineage (GTDB taxonomy): Bacteria > Bacteroidota > Bacteroidia > Flavobacteriales_D > Sanyastnellaceae > CALKGK01. Next base: position 10,017 of record JAQWFN010000018.1, read on the forward strand.
AATCAGCCCGACATTGTTTTTGCTGATGAGCCTTCCGGAAATCTGGACTCGAAAAACGCTGAAGACCTACACAAGCTCTTTTTTCAGCTTCGCGATGAATTCCAACAAACCTTCGTTATCGTTACCCACAACAAAGAGCTCGCCTCCATGGCTGATCGTAAGATTGAGATGCGTGATGGAAGAATTGGTTGAGCAGATTAATCTGTCAATAAATAAAGAAGCAGGACTATCAGAACAATCAGAGAACACCACATAAGGAGTCGCTTCCACAGATGAGGCTTAGCCCCCCCCTCATCAACTTCCTCCAATTGTTCCTTTAACTCGGCATTCAATGAAGCATCCAGTTGGTCAAACATTTGTGCCTCCTCATCACTAAGCAATTGAGGGTTATCTCCCTCATTCAGAATATCGTCATCTTCATCGAGCAGATAGCTTTCAGCCGATGAAAATAGTTTCTTCTTGATCTCGGAATCGGTAGTACTTAAGTTGCTTTTTTGGGCTAACAAGGCCTTGCGAAAAACAGTAATGCTCTGATTGTAATCAACCGAGTGGGTCACCTGGGCCCACAAGAGAAACTCATTTCTATATTTTGAGTATAAAATTCGTTTATCCCTCATTTCAAAAGCACTGGCATTTAGCGTCTATGTATGTTTTCGTAGCATGCTCGAAGAGTTTCTATGAAATATACATTTTGTTATCGTTTCGTTTTCAGTCACTAAAAATCAAGAATAAAATTCTATTGCGTAATCATTCAATCAAAACTCTTTTTTCTACCGATCCATCAGAATATAAATAGAAAAGAACAACGTTTTTCTCTTCTTGTACTTCTCGTCCTAAAATATCAGTAATTCTTAAAAGTGCGCGTGATTTACT
>JAQWFN010000023.1 GCA_029238785.1 Flavobacteriales bacterium
TAAGCAGATCATTTTGACTTCTGACAAGCCACCGGTGGAAATGCAAGGAATGGAACAACGCTTACTGTCTCGCTTTAAATGGGGACTAAGTGCCGATCTTCAAGTACCTTCATTGGAAACGAGAATCGCTATCCTTGAGAAGAAAATGTACGCCGATGGTATTGAACTTCCTAAAGAAGTGGTTGAATACCTCGCTTACAGCATCACCACCAACATTAGAGAACTGGAAGGTGCTTTGATCTCACTTATCGCTCAGTCTTCTTTGAATAAAAAGAGCATTACGCTCGATTTGGCGAAGCAAATGATCGATAAGTTTGTGAAAAACACGGCAAGGGAAGTATCCATCGACTACATCCAAAAAGTAGTTTGTGATTATTTCGACTTACCTATTGAACTCTTGAAATCGAAAACACGTAAACGCGAAATCGTTCAAGCTCGTCAGATCGCAATGTACTTCGCTAAGAAAATGACCAAGTCGTCATTAGCGAACATTGGATTGCACTGTGGAGGAAAAGATCACGCTACTGTTTTACATGCTTGCCGAACGGTGAACAACTTGCAAGAAACAGATAAGCACTTCAGAAAATACTTGGATGACCTCGAAAAGAAATTGAGCATTCAATAAAACAACAATCAAAAGGCCTTTCAATCAACGAAAGGTCTTTTTTTTTTGTGCTGTAAAGATGTAAAACGAAAGAGCCATTCAACAATGAACAGCTCTTTCTCCCCTTAATCCAAAGTTCATAAACCTAACGTCTAGGCGCAAAAATTGAACCCTTTGAATAATAACGTTGTGCAGGTGGCTTGTTTTTCGAAATCTTATACTTCTTCTTTGTGAAGTCGTTCTTCTGAACTGCACACCCACTGCCAAGGCCTATGATGAATACCATGGAAATACCCAGGTAAATTGCTTTTTTTAAATATTGCATACTTTAAAGTTAAGTCTGTTTCTCTTCATTTACGCCCAGAGTAAAACCAAGTCTGTGGGCCTATTTCCCAAGGGCTTGTAGGACATTTCGACAATGAACTATTGGCAATTCAGTGCATCAATACATCACTGATTCGCATCGCTTGATTAACTTTACAAAGTGATATTCGCAGTAACAGACATAGAAACCACAGGAAGCCACGCAAGCGGAAATTCCATTACAGAAATTGCCATCGTGCTCACTGACGGCAAAAATGAACTTGACCGCTTCGAAACCCTTCTTCGTCCAGATCATCCCATCCCCTACCACATTACAACATTAACTGGTATAGACAACGAAATGGTTGCCGATGCCCCTTTGTTTGAAGAGGTGGCAGATGAAATTGAGTCATTTCTTGCTGAGGGTATCTTTGTTGCTCATAACGTTGGTTTCGATTACAGCTTCATCAAAAAACAATTTGAAGAAATTGGGAGATCATGGAACCCAACAAGGCTGTGCACGGTGCGCTTAACAAGAAAACTTGTACCCGGCCTAAGTTCATACAGTCTTGGCAATTTGTGTCGGCATTTTGGAATCCAAAACAACAGTGCCCACCGAGCTATGTCCGACACCTTAGCTACAGTTGAACTCCTTCATCACCTGGTGAGTATTGACCAAGAAGCCTACATTCAAACGCAAGCTCAAAAAAATTCGCCGAATGCATGGCTTCCAAATAAGGTAAAGGAAACAGATTATGACGCCTTAAGCGATGGGCCAGGCGTATATTACTTCCGAGATGAAAAAGGAGAACTGCTCTACATTGGCATGTCTGGAAACGTTAAGAAAAGAGTAAAGCAGCATTTCACGGGAAAAATGCAATCGAGCAGAAGGCAATCGTTTTTAAAAGACATCGCTCATATTGAATGTCAAGCTTGTGGATCTGAATTCCTTGCTCGACTGCTTGAAGATCATGAAATCCGACAACACTGGCCCAAGCATAATAAAGCTCAGAAAACGGCCAATAGAAGGTTTGGTATTATTGAATATCAAGACCAAAAGAATTATTTGCGTTGGGGAGTTCAAGCAATGAGAGTTGGCCAGTCGAGTATTATTTCTTTTCACTCAGCAGCAGCGGGCAGAGAGTGGCTTCATCAATGCGCTAAAGCCCATTTTGTAAATCCTGTCTTGTTTGGTTTAGCAGATCTAGAAGACCAAACCAAGGATTCCCCTGAGGAACACGCTAAAAAATTAAGCAAGATTAAAACTCAAATTCAAGTTCAAAAAGCGAAAACCATTTTAAAAACCCACGGAAGAACTCGTAATGAAATGGCCATCGTTTATACTGAAAATGAGGAGGTGCTTGGATATTCGTTTTTTGACCTTGATGAAGTAGCTCACTACAAGCCGGAGGACATCTGGGAAAACATTCAAGAAAGACTAAGTCATAGCCCTACTGCAGGGGCCATACTTCGACAGCATTTATTACAAAGCAGTTTGGCCGACATTCACCACTTGGTATAAAAAAAAGTCCCGCTATTAACGGGACTTGGTTTAACTTTAGTTCAGTAAGAACGAAATATTGCCATTCGTTCTGCACCTCCTTACGGAAAGAGCTTTGTTGTAAGCTATAATTCGCTCGACAGATTCTTTCCTTGGCTCCTTCTCCATTTTGGGAGTTTCTACCATGGGTTCGTCATTTAAGAGCCCTAATAAAAGTGCTCGTTCATTTTTTGATAATGATGATTCTTCAAAAGTAAAGTCGTGCATAGGCGCTTGTTAAAAGTTTCTGTTTGACTTCTAACGCTCTTAGCTTTCCGATTATTGCACATACGTGAAAATTTCAAGAAAGCGTTAACACAAGATTTCTTTGTTCAACCAGTTTTCTCAGATTAATCAATGCGTAGCGCATTCTTCCGAGAGCCGTGTTGATTGAGATATCATTACTTTCTGCAATTTCTTTGAAGCTCATGTCGCAGTAGTGTCTTTGGTAAACCACCCTGCGCTGATCTTCTGGAAGAAACTCAAGAAGGTCTTTCACATCATTCAAGATTTGTTCCCAGCACAATTGATCTTCAATGGTATCTCCATCGTGTTGAATGCTTGCGAACACATCGTTGTTCTCATCGCTTCTAACAGCAGGCATTTTTTTGCCTTTTCTGAAATGATCGATAACCAAGTTGTGAGCAATGCGCATTACCCAAGGGAGAAACTTTCCTTCTTCGTTGTACTTCCCTCCTTTTAAGGTCTGTAGAACTTTAATAAAAGTGTCTTGGAAAATATCATTCGCCAAATCCTCATCTTTTACCATGATGTAAATCTTAGTAAAGACTTGTGACTTGTGACGCAATAATAATTTTTCGAAAGCGGATTCTCTACCGTCAAGAAACTGACGTACCAACTCCTGATCTGTGATTTTAGATGCTTGCATACTCCTCCTTTTAAATAAACACTTGCCCTGCGGGCCTGAATACGTAGAATTAAAAAAGTAGAAGTTTATCTATACAGCTCTATTTAAAGGTTTATGATCGGTGTTGTTCTAAATATATAACGTTAACTCACATCACTATATTGTGTGAAGCAACATATGTTTCGTAAATATACGCACTTTCTTCCATAGAACACAAAACAAAGTAACTTTGGGTGTGTTAAAAAAGCCAACACGCGCTTTAAGCTAAGCTCACTATGAACGTCGAAACACCTATCAACACAAAAGATTTCATCATCATCCGTGGTGCGAGAATGCACAACCTAAAGAACGTTCATGTTTCCATCCCAAGAAAAAAGCTTGTTGTTATTACCGGTCTTTCTGGCTCTGGAAAAAGTTCTTTAGCCTTTGATACGCTATATGCAGAAGGACAGCGGCGTTATGTTGAAAGCCTATCTTCTTATGCTCGTCAATTCCTTGGTAGACTTGACAAACCCGATGTTGATGCCATCGATGGTATTTCTCCAGCAGTAGCGATAGAACAAAGAGTTACCTCAAGGTCTTCGCGATCAACTGTTGGAACAAGCACGGAAATTTACGATTACATAAAATTACTCTATGCCCGTGTGGGAAAAACCTTCTCTCCTATTTCTGGCAATGAAGTTAAGCGTCACACCATTACTGATGTGGTAGATGCCCTTCAGCAATTCAAAGAAGGAGAAAAATACCTGGTGCTTTCGCCTGTTCCTCTTAGAAACGATCGTGATAAGTCGCAACAAATTGAAGTACTCATGCAACAAGGTTTTGCGCGAGTGTTGGTCAACAAGGAAATGCAACGCATCGATAAAGACCTCGTAAAATCCATAAAAAAGGACGACGAAATAGAATTAGTCGTAGATCGCTTGAGCTTTTCTAATTCAGAAGAACATGATTCTAGGTTAGCTGATTCGGTGCAAACTGCATTTTTTGAAGGACAAGGTGAATGTATCATTGAAAAAAATAGCGGTGATCGCATCTCATTCTCAAACCGTTTTGAGCTCGACGGCATGCAGTTCGAAGAACCTAGTCCGCACTTTTTCAGCTTCAACAACCCTGTGGGCGCTTGTAAACGTTGCGAAGGCTTTGGCCAAGTGATTGGAATTGACGCGGATTTGGTTGTACCAGACAAGAGCAAAACGATTTACGACGATGCTATTGTTTGCTGGCGAGGTGATGTGATGGGGGTATGGAAAGACCGTCTTATCAAGCACGCAGCAGATTTGAACATCCCGATACACCGACCGTTTCACGAGCTTAGTGATGAGCAAGTTGAGTTAATTTGGACGGGCAAAGGAAAGTTCATGGGATTGAACGCCTTTTTCAGTTACCTCGAAGAGAAATCATACAAAATCCAATACCGCGTCATGCTCTCACGCTATCGTGGTAGAACAGACTGCCCTGATTGTCATGGAACCCGACTGCGTAAAGATGCCAATTATGTCTTGATTGGAGGAAAGAACATCTCGGAATTGGTGAAGATGCCCTGTGATGAGTTGCTGAACTTTTTTCAGAATTTAAGTCTGAATAAGCACGATGAAAAAACAGCATCTCGCCTATTACTTGAAATTACAAACAGGTTGCATTACTTGTGTGAAGTGGGGCTTTCCTATCTAACTTTGAACCGACTCAGCAGTACGCTTTCTGGTGGCGAATCACAGCGCATCAGTTTATCTACCTGCTTGGGTTCCTCATTGGTAGGCAGCATGTATATATTGGATGAACCGAGTATTGGTTTGCATCCAAGAGATACCGAACGCTTGATTTCAGTATTAAAAGCTTTAAGAGATTTAGGGAATACGGTGATCGTAGTTGAACACGATGAGGAAATCATGAAAGCTGCCGATCATATTATCGACATGGGGCCCTTAGCCGGAATTCATGGAGGCGAGTTGATTTTCGAAGGAAATATGGACGCCCTGGTTTCCACTGAAGGAAGTTTAACCGCCGACTATCTCAGTGGGAAAAGGTCCATCGCACAAAAATCGAATCGAAAAAGTAAAGACAGCATTAGTGTAATTGGAGCGCGCGCAAACAACCTCAAGAACATTGATGTAAAGTTCCCCTTGCGAAGTCTTTGCACCGTAAGCGGTGTAAGCGGTTCTGGAAAAAGTACCCTAGTTAAAGACATTCTCTACCCAGCTTTACGAAGACACCTAGGGGAAATTGGTGATCAGTCAAAAGAGCACACCAAGATTGACGGCGATATTTCTACAATCAAGGCCGTTGAATTTGTTGATCAAAATCCAATTGGGAAATCGTCGCGCTCAAACCCTGTGACTTATGTAAAGGCTTTTGACGAAATCCGAGCCATCTATTCTTCGCTCAAAATATCATCAAACCGAGGGTATAAGCCTGCGTTTTTCAGTTTCAATGTGAGTGGAGGGCGATGTGATAATTGCGAAGGCGAAGGAAACGTTACCATTGAGATGCAATTCATGGCCGACCTCAAGCTGCAGTGTGATGTGTGCAAGGGTAAGCGCTTTAAAGAAGAGATTCTCGAAGTTCGTTATCGCGAGAAAAACATTCATGATGTACTCGAAATGACTGTTGACGAGGCCATTGAGTTCTTTTCTGAAGAAGACAATACCGTTAATAAACGATTGGTTTCAAAACTTCAACCGCTTCAAGATGTTGGACTGGGTTACATCGGTTTAGGCCAAAGTTCGAGTACACTTAGCGGTGGTGAAGCCCAACGAATAAAACTGGCTTCTTTCTTGGCCAAAGGAGAACGTCAGGGCCACACTCTTTTTATTTTTGATGAGCCTACTACAGGGCTTCATTTCCACGATGTTCAGAAATTGATGGACAGCTTTCACGCTTTGCTCGACCAAGGTCATTCATTAATCGTAATTGAACACAACATGGATGTCATCCGAAATTCAGACTGGGTTGTAGACCTTGGTCCGGAAGGAGGAAATGCAGGCGGTAACCTTGTTTTTCAAGGCAAAGCAGAGGATTTAACAAAAGTTACCGCATCATACACAGGGAAAGCCCTGCTTTGATTGTTACTTAGATATAAATACTAGGCAGATGAAAAGTGTATTCGTACTTATGTTCTCCTTGGTGATGATAGGAAGTGGATGTTCGCAAAATAGCCAACAAGAGAAATCAATTGTTGTTGCTCCTGACATTTTCCTTGAATACTCTGGTGAACGCATAGAAAAAACTGATAATGAGTGGAAGGCCATTCTTGAACCTGAGGCGTACTATGTTTTGCGTCAGGCTGGAACAGAACGTGCCTTTACAGGGAAGTATTGGGACAACAAAGCAGATGGCCTTTATGTCTGTGGAGCTTGTGACTTGCCTTTATTTTCTAGTGAGACTAAATTCAAATCCGGGACCGGTTGGCCAAGTTTTTTTGAACCTATAGGTTTAGGCTATGTCGCTGAAAAGGTAGACCGCAGTCATGGTTGGCTTAGAACTGAGGTGCGCTGTGTCAGATGTGATGGACACCTCGGGCATGTTTTTGAAGACGGACCAAGACCAACTGGATTAAGGTATTGTATCAATTCAGTTTCACTCAAGTTTATTCCCGACAGTGTGAGACATGAGTGACCCATCGATTCAAACTTGATCGCATGAAGAAAAAAAAGCCCATTCCTTAGAATGGGCTTTTTCATAATATCATTTTTCGTGTGCTCGATATTTTTCTATCCAGCAGTGAATTTAACAGCTCTTTCTTCCCATACGTGTGGTACCAAGTTACCTTCTTCATCTCTTGAATGCCAACGACCGTGGAGGTTGAGACTTCCTGTTACTTTGCCTTTTGTCGTTAATTGCATGAGCAAAACCCGGTTTTTATCGTCACCTCTTGCTTGAAGTTGGTCTGGTGTTACGAACCAAGCGCCATCAGAAACAAGAATATTTTTACCCTTCTCGAAGTCCAATCTAAAGTCTTTTTCAATAGCCACAGAGTCAGTAGTCATTGAGCCAAAGAACATTACGGAATTCATGTAATTGTTATCGTAACCAATCGTTACCCAAGAATCATATTTCAACTTCGGGAATTGGCTTAAGCTAGATTTTTGAATGTCTTTTGCAAAAGCACCTCCATTGGGATGCTGATAGAACGGACTTGTGCTATTGATTGTAATTGGGTTAGGTTTTTCTCCGAATACAGCATCAAGCAAATCACCTTTGCTCTTGAGTACTGCATAAACGCGATATGTTTTATAGCCGTCAATACTTGTTACCTCTTCAACTTCTAAACGTTCAAATTGAGCATGAGAGGCAAACGAAAATGCCATAAAGAGCACAAGAAAGGAAGTGATTTTTTTCATAGTAAGTTTTTATATTCGATTCGAGGTTTACAATAATGTTGCCAAATTATTTCACCAACCTTCCTCCTCCCAATCTTCTTGGTCCGAGTATAGATTTTTGTGTAAAGTTCCCATTTCTTGGCAGGAGATATCCTATGGTTAATTCGTGTGTATGCGGACTAAAGGCGCGTGCATCGCTCACAGTAATGTCATAAGCATAAGAGAAAACAAAGGAGTTAAACTCAGTACCTAGACCGAGAGATACAGCATCATTATTTCTATAGCTTACACTTGCCCAGAACATATCCTCATAAATCGTTCTAACATAGAAATCGAACTGCACAGGTGTATTTGCCGTGAATTTAACCAAAGCAGAGGGTTGAATACTAATTTGTTCATTCAAATAATAAAGGTAGGACCCCATAAACATGTAATGTCTCACACGTTGATTATCATCTGGAAGAAAGCCTTCTAGGTTCAGCTTAGTTTGTAGTAATTGAGGTACTGATGCACCAAAAAAGTAGTTCTTACCATAGACCATCATACCAAAATTAGCATCGAAGGCTGTTTCAGACTCCACATTTCCAAGAATTGCAGGGTCATTTTCATCAAGAACCGTAAGTACTGTATTGTCGAAACGATATTGTCCCACAACAGCGCTCAAACCAAAAGAAACTGCGTCTTCATTGTTCAGGTCAACTTTATAGCTACCCGTTAATTCTAGGCCAGTATTACTTATTGCACCTCCTGCATCGTCTCTAAAAAACACTCCTCCAATACCAATTTTATTAGGTAAAGCAGTATGTCCAGAAAGTGTGTAAGTGACAGGAGCTTGATCAAAACCAGTCCATTGATTTCTATAACTCGCCATTATGGGAGTATATGGTTTTGTTCCTGCCACAGCCGGATTCACTAAGTAGGTATTAGTTAAAAACTGAGTTCTTCTTCCAAGCTGTTGAGCTGAAACTTCATGCACAGAAGCCACAAGAAAAAGGGCAATCGAGAATGTATATAGTAAGTTACGCATGACTTTTTTCCTAGTATTTGATCGTTACTGTTCCAGTAATTGGATCTTTATCTTGATCGTAAGAGATAATGAAGTAATAGTCTGCCACAGGCAAAGCACTACCATTATAAGTTCCATCCCAAGGAGTATTGTATCCTGTTGATTCGAAGAGCAATTGTCCCCATCTGTTAAACACTTGCACTGTTGATTGAGGGAAGAACTCTAAACCTCCAATTGTCCAAGTATCATTAGCACCGTCACCGTTTGGTGTAAGTGCCGTTGCAATAAAGAAGCATCCTTCTGTAGGCTCTACTTCCACCGTTTCAGTGATGGTACATCCAATTGCGTCAACAATTGTTACGATATATACCTCTTCAGCCAAACCAACCGCTGTTGCAGTTGTTTGTTGTAGTGGATCATTCCACTGGAAAGTAATTGGTTCAGTACCTCCAGACACTGCTGCAGTTGCTGTTCCATCACCTTCATTCCAACAAGTAACTTGTGAAGAGAACATGGTAGCGCTCATATCTGTGATGATCGTTGCTCCTACGATAAGGACGGTGTCTGTGCTGCAACCAATAGAATCAATAGCAACAAACTCATACTCCCCTTCAAACAAATTATCTAAGTCCAGTCCTTCGGGCACAGATTCCCAAGTCAAAGGTCCTGTTCCTCCTACGGGAAAGATATCTATGCTCCCATCGTTCATACCTGTGCAAGTTACAGGAGTAATGGTATTTAGAATTTCAAGCGGATCTGGCTGAAGGATTTCAAAATCAACCGTTGTTTCACAAGCATTTTCATCACTAATTATGGTACCCGAGTAGTCTTGCGCACACAATTGGTTCAAGTTCAATTCTTGTCCTTCATAAACAATGCTGTAATCACCTGTACCACCAATGATGTCTAATTCAGCATCACCGTCACATTCACCACCACAGCCAACGTTTGATGTGCTTAAGACACTAGCCTGAAGTAATTCTGGCTCTAGAATTTCAATGCTTTCAGTTACGGCACACCCAGACTCGTCTTGAACGCTGACTGTGACAAAACCAGGAGGTCTATTTTCAATAATCGTTGGCACCACGCCTGCAAAAGGTTCAATAAGCGTTATACTTCCTGTACCTCCAGTAGTGCTGACTTCAACAATACCATTATTTTCTCCGAAACAAGTGATGTTTGTTGCATCCAGAATCAGTTCAAGCGCTTGTGGTTCTATAACCGCAATGCCGTTTTGACTAACCGTACATAGATCGTCGGAAACGCTTACACTGTAATTGCCAGCTGCAAGATTGGTAAAGCAATTGTCTATCAATGTTCCACTATTAGGTACTATTTCATAAGAGATATCTCCTATTCCTCCAGAAACAACAGTTACGCAAATTTCTCCATTGGTTTCGCCAGCGCAAAGTATATTAGAAGTAGCTGTTTCGAAAATAATTTGTTCAGGTTCGAGTACCTCTAGGGTATCAATCACAAAGCAGTTGTTTGCATCGAATGTTGTGTGAATGTATTCTCCTGCGCACAGGGCATTTTGGTTTGGTGCTGGCACCCCATCAAGATCGGTAATTAAGAACGTGTAATTAGGAACACCTCCAAGTACATTAGCAGTGATTTCACCATTACAATCACCAAAACAAACGGCGTTGGTGATGTCGTAGGTAATGGTCATTCCTTCCGGCTCCGTGAGGTCATACGTATCTTCAAAGGTACATCCGTTTTCATCCGTGATTGTTAAGGTATAAATGCCGCTGCAGATATCAGTAAGGTTCAAATTCACGGGTGAGCTGCTCGGTGCGGGAACATCTAATGGAGGGTCAAAAGAAAGGCTCAAAAGACCAGTTCCTCCAGTAATTTGTCCAACAATAGCTGCTTCGCAAACACCTGCACATTGTATTAGGGTCAATTCAGGATCGAATTCTAATGATGTAGGACAAGCAATGCTGAAATCTTGAATTTCCTCACAAAGGTTGGCATCTCGGACTCTTACACTGAAATCGCCACAATTATTGACACAACTGATATCGCTAAAACACTCATTGTTGTTTATAGTAGCGATTACATTATCGTCGCAATCGAGAAGTTCAATTGAATATGGAGGAATCCCTCCCACCACATCAACACAAATCTCCGCCTGATCTTCACCAGCGCATAAGTTGTTTTGGGTGAGCGTCATTGTAGGAACCATTTCTGTTGGTTCAATAAAACTAAATACCGCGCTAGTATCTCTGCAGCCGTAGCCGTCGATCATGCTAACAAGGTAGTCTCCTTCACCCAATCC
>JAQWFN010000036.1 GCA_029238785.1 Flavobacteriales bacterium
CGAGCTAAGGCCAAAGCCAAGGAACAAGAAAAAGAAAATGTGATTGATTATCTAGCAGATAAAGCTGCAGATGCCAGTTACACAAGAAAACAAAACAAAGAAAACGGAGAAGCTCAAGATGTTCAACTTACAAGAATCTACCGTGATGGTGAGATGAATCGTCAAGACAAATTGAGCGAAACGGAGCGACTGAAAGAAAAGCAACTCGAAAAAACAGCCGATGATGCTGAAAGCGCAACTGCAAGAAGAAACGATGCAGATCAAGATTTGGAAGAGCTTGAGATTGAGGCAGAAAAGCTTTCTAGAAACGACCGTTTTCTTTGTTTTGTTTTCTTGTGTAACTGGCATCTGCAGCTTTATCTGCTAGATAATCAATCACATTTTCTTTTTCTTGTTCCTTGGCTTTGGCCTTAGCTCGTGCTTCACTTGCTCGTGCCTCTCGGTAGTACTTCTCAGCTTCGTCTTCAGTGCTCGTATTGGCATTGTTCATGAACTCCTCTTGTCTGCGGCGTTCTTCTTCTTCAGCTGCTAAACGTTCAGCTTCCTTTCTGTCGGCTTCCTCTTTCGCTTGTTGTTCTCTTCGAAGGCGCTCCTCCTCCATCAAACGTTCTTTCTCTTCGCGATCTGCGTTTGCAAGGGCTTCAGCAGCTCTTCGCTCTTCTTCACGCTTCAAGCGTTCTGCTTCTGCGGCATCGTTTTGAGCTAAGGCAGCTCGCTCAGCTAAGAGTTCATCGATTCTGGCGATTCTCGACTTTGGATATTTTTCGTTGGCTTTGATTTTTAGAGCCGCTTCGTAATCTAGGCGAGCATCTTCGAGAAGATCTTTATCAAAAGCAACATTGGCTTTATCAATCAGTGCTTGGTATTCGTTGTCTACTTTCTCTCGCTCTGCATTAGCTGCTTCTGCCTCTTCGTTGGATTGTCTATCGCGAATGATTTGATCAATCTTATCCAACCTACTTTGAGGAAATTTCTCGTTTGGTTTCACTCCCAAAGCTGCCTGATAATTTTCTTTCGCTGCCTCTAAATTATCTTTATCAAAATCCTCATTCGCTTTGTCCAAAAAGGCCTGATATTCCTTATCAATTCTATCTTGCTCTGCATTCGCCGCAGCTTCTTTATCGGCAGCTAAAGCCGCAGCTTCCCGCTCTTTAATCAGTTTATTGATCTCGTCGATTTTATCTTTTGGCAGCGACTCTTCAGGCTTAATTGTTCTCGCCTCTTCGAAGTTTCGAAGTGCTGTTTTCAATTCATCTGAATCGATGTTTTTCTGTCCTAAAGCAATTGCTTCTTGGTATTTACGCTCGCGTTCGGCAGCGGCAGCAGCTTCTGCCTCAGCGTTGTCAAGACGTTTTCTAGCTTCAGCGATTTGATCTCTTGGGTAGCTTTCTTTCGGCATGAAATCGAGCGCTGTTTCATACTTGCCTATTGCCTTTTCGTAGCTCCCCTCTTTAAAAAAACCGTCTCCTGCAGCTACAAGTTCATCGTATTGTTGGCGCAGTTCTAGCGCTTCCAAAAGCTTCTCAATTTCTGCAAGTTTGTCTTTGGGTTCGCGCTCTTCTGGCTTCAAATCACGGGCTGCTTCAAAATCTGATTTTGCCTCTTTGTAGTCTTCCGTTTTGATGCGATTGTTACCAGATGCGATCAAACGCTGGTATTCCGCTTCTCTATTCGCTAGCGCATTTTGTTCATCGAGTTTTTTCTGGGCTAAAGCCAACTTTTCTGGCGCTGGTTCTTTATCTGGGAAAATGTCTAATGCTGCCTCAAACTTAGCAATGGCATCTTCATACTTCTCCTCGCCCATTTTCTGATCACCCTTGGAAACAAGTTCATCAAACTCTTTGAGCATCTTTTCCATGTTCTCCGCCAGCTTCTCTAATCGATCAAATTCATCCTCGATTTCTTCCTGAATTTGCTCTGTGTAAGCGAAATCAAATTCAATAGAATTACGCTGTGGATCAAAGGTAGCTATACCAATGGGTTTGTCTAGAATTGAGGTATTGAAGCCTTCTTGCATTTCGAAGATCGACATGTCCATCGACATTTGAAAACCACCCCTCATGTCTTCCTCAGGAATGTCTTTTGTGCGTAACTCAATGGTTTTAGCGACGAAATCGAGCTTGGAGAATTGAATCTTGTAATCGAAACCAAGAGGCAATTCCAAGCTGTATTTACCACTACTGGTAGTGGTAAAACTATCGTATTGTTTTCCGTTTTGATAGACGGTTACCTGAACAGATTCCAATTTTTTCATCGAAAAGCTGTCCTTGATATTTCCTTGAATATCGAGGATGTCACTTTGCGAAAAGGCCAAAGTACCAATGATGGTGAAGCACACCATCATCGCAACCTTAAAAATGGTTCCTATATTAAAAGCTTGTTTACCTTGCATTAATTCGGATTCGGGGCGAATATCTTTATTATAACGTAAAAATATGGAATTTAGTTATTGGGAACGAGCGTCTTTCTTAGGAAATACTAAATATTGCGTGCTTGGTGCGGGAATTGTTGGACTCTCAACAGCCTTTCACTTGGCTAAAAAGCTGCCTGGAAAAGACATTCTGGTGGTAGAAAAATCTCCTTTTTCTGGAGGTGGCAGCACAAAAAATGCAGGTTTCGCATGTTTTGGAAGTCCTACTGAAGTATTGTCAGACCTAGAATTGATGGGCGAAGCGGCCTGCAGCGAGCTCATTCAACTTCGTTATAAAGGACTTCATCTTTTGAGAGAAACATTGGGCGATGAAAACATCGAATACAGTGCTTGTGGTGGTTTAGAATTATTTTCTCAGGTGGATAAAATTAAATCCAAGAGAAATTACGAAACCGTGCTTGAAGCGCTTCCAAAACTCAATAATTTCATGTTGAATGCCCTTGATGAACATCATATTTATGAGGCATTGGATGATCCTGCTGGTGTTTACGGACTCAAAAGCATTGAAGGAGGCATCAACAACCGCCTCGAAGGGTCTATAAATACAGGAAAAATGATGCGCAGTTTGATTAAGAAGGTTGAAGACGCCGGCGTGAGAATCGTTCGAGGAATGGAACTGCTCTCATTTGAAGACAAGAGCGAGGGTGTGCACTTGCATTTTGACTTTGGTAAATTGAACTGCGATAAATTATTTATTTGTACCAACAGCATGAGCAGAAGTATTTTGCCCGATGCTGACATCATGCCTGGGCGAAACATGGTGATGGTCACTTCCCCCATTTCGGAATTAAAATTAAAAGGCACTTTTCACATGAGTGAGGGTTACCTCTACTTTAGAAACATTGGTGATCGATTACTGATTGGCGGCGGAAGGCATTGGGCAGGTGAAGAAGAAAACACTTTGGAACATGGAAGCAATCCCAACATCAAGAAAAATCTCATTGAACTACTTGAGAAACAACTCTTAGTAGATATCCCTTTTCAAATAGAACATGAATGGTCTGGCTTTCTTGGTCTGGGTAAAAGTAAAATGCCCATACTTAAAAAAGTGAGTAAGAACACCTATTGCGGAATTAGGATGGGCGGAATGGGGGTGGCCATTGGAAGTGAAATTGGCAAACAACTAAGTGCTTTATTTCTAAAAGAATAACCTTTTTGAACTGCTTGCGTAGAAAGGAGAAACAATTCTTTTATCATGCGTGAGTTACTTTCAATTTTGTTCGCCTGCTTGTTGATAACAGCAACAACAGCACAAGGAGTAGATAGTACGGCTACAGACGACTTCAATGTTGACTCAAGTACTACAAGCACCGCAGTTCCAGCACTGAAGCTTAAGCCTAGAGTAGGTTTGGGAATTGGTCCAATGGTTTTTATTGGTGATGTTGGTAGTGGTAACAAAGCCAACCATCTTGGTGCCGGTAAAATGGCACTTACCCTAGATGTATCTAATCGATTAAATTCGTTTTTAGATGTTCGCTTATACAGTACTTTTGGGAAGGTACAAATCACAGACTATGCTGGCGATACTCCCTTCGAATTTAAATCAACACTAAGAAATGGTGGAGTGTCTTTGACCTACAACTTCGACCACTTCTTAAAGCCTAATCGTTCAATTGAACCTTGGGTATCTGTTGGTTTTGAGAGCATTGAATTCCTTTCAAAAGCCGATTTAAAAGACGCCAATGGATTTGACTATCATTATTGGAATGATGGTAGAATCATGAACATGGATCAAAATGGAGCTAATGCAGACGAAGCCATTCAGATTTACAAAGACGGTGTTTACGAAACTGATTTAAGAGAAATGAACCTCGACGGAAGAGGGAGATATGCAGAGCGCACTTGGGGGATCCCAGTGGGTGCCGGTTTCCAATTCTTGTTGAGTGATCGTTTCCAAGTACGTTGTGGAACTCAAATGACCTTTGGAATGAGCGACCTTATCGACAACCGCACTGCAGATAGTGATGGTCCGCGAAAAGGTAATGCCGCGAATGACCGCTTCCTATACAGTTCAGTTGCGCTCAATTACGATTTGAGCATTAGACCGAAAGTAAGGGAATTACCTCCAATGGAATTCATGGATGAAAATGGTGAAATGATGCTTGTGAGTTTGAGCAACGATGGCGATAATGACGGCGTTAACGATATGGATGATGAATGTGCTGGAACTCCAGAAGGTGCTCCGGTAGATAGCAAAGGTTGCCCTACAGATTCTGATGGCGACGGTTATGCTGATTACATGGACGACGAGCCAAATTCAGCACACATGAATGTTGATGCTTTTGGTGTTGCCATGAGTGATGAAGATACCTACCAGCGCTATTTGATGTGGAACGATTCTATTCCATGGAAAACAAGTACATGGTCTGAAAACTACGCCAAACTTAATTCAGATCCTGGACACTGGAGTAACCGCTACAGCGTTCAGGTTGGAGCTCAAAGTGAAGGCCTCTCTCAATCACAAATCAATGCGATTCTTTCCTTGAAAGACATCACGATGATTACAGAAAACAACGACCAGATTTACGTTGCTGGGAACTTTGAAAACCTTCCTGATGCGGTTAAGCGAAAAATTGAGCTAAGCAATAATGGAATTCAAGGAAGTGTTGTTTCAAAAGATGGTGAAGAGCCATTGGTTAACGTTGGTGAAGAGGCAATAGCCCTGGAGAACTCAATGCGTGAAGAGATGCGTGTTGAAGAATTGGAATTACTTGCTGCAATGCCTATTGAAAATGCACTAGAAACGGTGAATGTTAATGATCCTGACAGCGCTATGCTTGCAATCGAAAATGCAATAGAAGCCGTTGGTGCAAACGAAGAAGGTTTTGTTTTTAGAGTTCAAGTGGGTGCATTTCGAGGCACCTTGAATGAGGACATCTTCGCGGGAATTAATGATATTATTTCTTTAACCGGGCAGGATCAACTTACAAGATACATGACCTCGAGCTACTCAAGCCTAGAAGAAGCTGCAGAGCGCAGAGTAAAATTGTTGACTCAAGGTTTTGAAGGATCGTTCATTGCAGCCTTCAAAGATGGTGAGCGCGTAACATTGGCTTCTGCAGGAGCAAAAGTACTTCGTCCAGAAAACGACATCACTTATGACCTTGAGAACAACTCAATTGACCCAAGCTTTGTTACTTTCAAAGTTCAACTTGGTGCATTTGATTTGGAAATCCCTACTGCTACTTTGGATAGTTTCCTCGAACTTGGCGGGATTTCTTCAGACAAGAACAAAGATGGATTAACCCGTTACTTCTCCCTGTCCGTTGATTCATACGAAAGCGCAGAAATGCTGATGAATCAGGCCTTGGACTTGGGCATTGAAGAAGCCTTTATTGTTGGTGACTTCAATGGAACTACCATTACCGTTGGGGAAGCACTAAGCATGAGGGGTGAAGTTGCTCCTGTTACTGCTAGTCAAGATTAAGATCTTCAGCTATTTTTCGGACCACATTTTGTCCGTCCATAGCTGCAGAAACAATACCACCGGCATAACCCGCTCCTTCACCACAAGGGAACAAACCTTGAACCTGAACATGAGCTAAAGTTTGTCGATCACGTGGAATACGAATTGGGGAGGATGTCCGACTTTCGGGAGCTGTGAGTACGGCCTCGTTGGTGAGATATCCTCTCATTTTTTGTCCGAAAACCTCAAAAGCCTTCGCCAAACGCTCCGCAATAAATGGAGGCAATACTTCACGTAAATTCACAGCCACCAATCCCGGTTGGTAAGAACAAACAGGCAAATCTTTCGATACCTTGTTTTGAACAAAATCAATCATTCGCTGTGCTGGAACTGCCTGCGTTGATCCTGCCGCTTTCCAGCATGCTTCTTCCACTTCTTTTTGAAGATCCAAAGCGCCAAAAGTTCCTGTGTAGCCTGCTTTGTCGAGCAATTCATCGGTGATTTCAACAACGATACCCGAGTTCGAGTAAGGGTTGTTTCTTTTCGATGGGCTCCATCCGTTGGTAACTACTTCTCCTGCAGCGGATGCGCAGGGGGCTATAATTCCGCCCGGACACATACAAAAGGAGTACACTCCTACTCCATCAACTTGTTCTACTAAAGCGTAGGAGGCTGGGGGAAGGTGCTCGCCTCGCAATTCTCCTTTGTATTGAATTCTATCAATCAAATCTTGACTGTGTTCGATGCGAACTCCTAAGGCGAAGGGCTTTCTTTCCAAGCTCACACCTGCATCGCGAAGCAAATAAAAAACGTCTCTTGCAGAGTGTCCCGTAGCCAAAATCAATGCTTCTCCCCGAAAATCTTGCTCTCCGGCCTTCGCCCCAATGCATCTTCCCCCTTCAATAATCAAATCGTCTATTCGAAGGTTAAAATGCACTTCACCTCCAAATTTCTCAATCGTTTCGCGCATATCGACGATAATCTGAGGCAATTTATTGGTTCCAATGTGCGGGTGGGCATCGATCAAAATATCTTCAGACGCACCGTGATGAACCAAGCGTTGAAGGATGTCTTCAATTTTACCTCGTTTGTGCGAACGGGTGTACAACTTACCGTCTGAATACGTTCCAGCACCGCCTTCACCAAAACAATAATTTGAATCTTCATTCACAATGTGCTCCTTATTAATCGCCGCAAGATCTCTTCTTCTGTCGCGCACATTCTTTCCTCGTTCGAGAACAACAGGCTTCAAACCAAGCTTCAAACATTCTAGTGCCGCGAAGAGTCCGGCCGGACCAAAGCCAACGATAACAACTCTCGGCTTATCCGCTACGTTTTGGTAATTCGGTTCGAATTTAATTTTCGTATCCGCTTCACCCACAAGAAAAACCTCCAATCGCAATCGATAGACTACAGGACGTTTGCGAGCGTCTATAGAACGTTTGAGCAGTTTAATTTCACCAATATCTTCTGCTTGCACCCTTAAGATTGAAGCCGCCATGGTTTTCCAAAAGTCCTGATTTTCATGATCAATAGGAAGTGCAGTGATATCGATAATTCTCGCCATAGCTGCAAAAATACACTTCTGAGCTCATATCTAAATCAACTAAATCTTCATCTGCGCTGAAAAGGGCTATTTCAAATCATCGGAACTTGTACATTTGTGCTTCAGAAAACGAGTTTATGTCAAGCGAAATTGCAACAAGCATTCAGTACAACAATCCTGGTTTGAACAACCAAGAATTGATCGACCTATACAAAGCATTACTACTTCCTCGAATGATTGAGGAGAAAATGTTGAGTCAACTCCGACTCGGGAAGATTTCCAAGTGGTTTAGTGGAATTGGTCAGGAAGCAATTTCTGTTGGCGTAACTCAAGCCCTTCATCAAGACGAGTTCATTCTACCTATGCACCGTAATTTGGGTGTTTTTGTAGGGCGAGGAATTCCTTTGAGCAGACTATTTGCTCAATTTCAAGGAAAAGAAAGCGGTTTTACTAAAGGTCGCGATCGTTCTTTCCACTTTGGAAGCATCGAGCACCGTGTTGTTGGAATGATTTCCCACCTTGGTCCGCAACTCGGTATTGCAGATGGTATTGCCTTGGCCAATAAACTTGGGCAAACGGAAAAAGCCACCTTTGTATTTACTGGCGACGGTGGAGCAAGTGAAGGTGATTTTCACGAGGCGGTTAACGTAGCTGCAGTGTGGCAATTGCCCGTGATTATTGGTATTGAAAACAACTCTTGGGGACTTTCCACACCGAGTTCAGAGCAATTTCGTTGTGCCCAGTTCGTTGATAAGGCCATTGGCTATGGAATTCCTGAGGAGGATGCCATTTTGGTTGATGGGAACAACATTTTGGACGTGTACACCGCAGTTAAAAAAGCCGCTGAATCGATCCGCAAAAATCCTCGTCCGATCATCATGGAGTTCAAAACATTCAGGATTCGCGGACACGAGGAGGCTTCTGGCACCAAGTACTATCCTGAGGGCATTATTGAACAATGGGAGCAATTAGACCCTGTGGTGAACTTCGAACAGTTTTTGCATGAGGGTGGTGTAATTGATGCCGATTTCATTGCTGCTGCGAAGAAAGAAATTAAAGATGAGATCAGCACTGCTTTGAAAACCGCTTACGCTGAAGACTTAATTACCGTAAGCACTGAACGAGAAGTAGGCGATGTTTTTAAGGACTTTACTTTGGATGAAGTAGCACCTGGAAGCAGCACTAAAGAGATGCGTTTTATTGATGCTATTTCCGATGGTTTGAAAACCGCAATGGAGCGTCATGACAAGCTCGTTTTGATGGGACAAGACATTGCAGATTACGGTGGTGTTTTTAAAGTAACAGAAGGTTTTGTTGATGATTTTGGCAAAGACCGTGTTCGCAACACTCCGCTTTGTGAATCTGCAATTTTGGGCGCTGCGCTTGGTTTGAGCATGTCGGGCTACAAAGCCATGATGGAAATGCAATTTGCAGATTTCGTGACTTGCGGATTTAATCAAATCGTGAACAACCTTGCAAAACTCAACTACCGTTGGGATGAAAATGCCGATGTGGTGGTTCGAATGCCTACAGGCGCAGGCGTTGGTGCTGGTCCGTTCCACAGCCAAAGCAACGAAGCTTGGTTCTTCCATACACCCGGCTTAAAAATTGCCTACCCTGCATTTCCAGCAGATGCAAAAGGGTTGTTATTGAGTGCTTTTGAAGATCCTAACCCCGTTATGTTCTTTGAGCACAAAGCCTTGTACAGAAGCATTAGTGCTGAGGTACCCGAAGGTTATTACACCATTCCTTTTGGTAAAGCCGCTCGTTTGAGAACTGGCGATAGTGTGAGCATCATTACTTATGGTATGGGTGTTCATTGGGCCCTTGCTGTGCTCGACAAGCACCCAGAGATTAGCGCTGATTTGATTGATTTGCGTACCCTCTCTCCTTTAGATACCGAGAGCATTTTCGAAAGTGTGAACAAGACCGGAAAAGCCATTGTCCTTCATGAAGATTGTTTGACTGGTGGTATTGGTGGTGAAATCTCCGCACTCATACACGAGCACTGCTGGAAAGCCTTGGATGCAGCTGTTGTGCGTTCTGCCAGTATGGACACTCCGGTGCCTTTTGCTGTGCCTTTGGAAAACAACTTTTTGGCAAGCGATCGCTTTGAGCAGCAACTCTTGCAATTGTTGGATGCCTAGTGAAGTATTCAAGCTAGGGCGGTTTCGAAGCTACTTCGATGAAATTCATCTTGAAAGCGACTAACATTCTGCTTTCTTCTGTGAATTGGTGGATTTGTTTTTCTAAAAAAAAGGACGTAACTTCTTAGGAATTAAGACCTTAACAATTATGGCCACAAATCGCTCTCAACTTAAACAGGCTGTGCACTCCATGCTCAATGACGTGGTTGAGCAGTGCTTTCATCATTTGATTCACTATCCGCATCAAACGGCAAAGATCAACAAGATTATAAAAGATGCTACAGATGAAATCAACTATCAGTTGATTCGCATTGACGCCCATGATTTTAATGAGGAATCCTTGGAATTGAATCAGCATTACCAAATCATTTCCAAAGACGTTCATAAGAAGAGCATCCGCCTTTTGAGCGATTTGCAGAATGTTCAGAAAGAGCAATCAGCTTAATTGGGGCTTTTTACCTTCTTCCTCCGCCTTGTTGGCGAACCACTTTAGGGTTTTTAATCGCTTGTTCGATGGTTTTGATGTCTTTCTTCATCATACCACGCTTATCCAATCGTTTCGCTTCATTGATTAATTGAATGGCCTCATTGCGCTTGTTACGAGAAGCGGCTACCATTGCCATGTTCAATTTAGCCATGGCCTTATCGTGGTCCATATTCAGCCCCAGTTGAAGTGCTTTTCTGAAGTTCTTATCAGCACTGTTCAAGTTCGTACTCACTTCAGTTAGCCCAATCAAGTAGTACCAGTAACCTTGTTGTTTTTTCCAAAGTTTATCTGGATTTACTCGATCTAGCCACGTTCGCGCTTTGGCGAAGTCTTGTTTTCTAAGTTGAAAGAGTGCAACAATCATTCGCAGGCTTCGAAGGTTAATCAATACCAGTATTGCCGAAACGAAAATCATTCCTATGCCCGAGCCCCAATTACCTGTTACAAACAAATAAACAGTGTAGGCCAAAGAGAGGGCTGCTATTAAAATCTTTATTATTCTTGTATCCATGCTTGCAGTTAATCGCATGCAAAGCTAAAACTTATAACGCACATGGCACGCATCACGTGGAAAAGCATACAAACAGAAGCCGACTTTCGAGAGGCAATCGCTGAAAGTAAGGAACGAACTGTCATCATCTTCAAGCACAGCACGCGCTGTTCTGTGAGCTTCATGGCGAAAAAAAATTTAGAAATGCAATGGGATATTGATGAAGCCAAAGCGAGCATCTATTATCTAGACTTAATCGCTTTTCGACCAATATCCAAGCTAATTTCACAAGAGCTGGGCGTTGAGCATCAATCTCCTCAGGCCATTGTGCTTAAAAACGAGTTGGTTGTTGACGCGCGTTCGCACAGTGAGATATCAGTGGATGCCTTACACACATTCTTGTAAAATTGCGTATCTTGTGCATGCTATAACCTGAAAACAACCGCATGCAACGTCTACTCCTTTTAAGCACCTTTTTGGTGTTTACGCTTTGTCTTTACGGACAATCTTCCAATTCCATCCACATCAAAAACGCGTATTTCATTACTGGTCAGCCCATTTTCGGTTTGGGTTTTGAGCGTGCTGTACACCCTTCTCTTTCACTCATGCTTAGCGCTGAATACGGCAGGTACGCTTCTGTGGAAGAAGAACTACTCAGTGCTAGTATAGAGAGTTACAATCTCAGTGGCTTTGGTCTTCAAGGAGAATTGAGATGGTATTGCTTTCAAGCCAAGCACGAGCAACAGCGCGGATTATTCTTAGCTGGAACATTAAAACAGCGTTGGATGACTGAATATCAAGCTGAAGGAATATCAGCTTTTCAAAACCAGCTTGAGCTCAATAATTTGAACGTTCAAGAGCGTTGGGCCAGCGGACGTTCGATTGGATTACTCACAGGATATCGGGTGACTTGTGGAAGCAGCAAACTCGCTTTTGAAATCCTTGCTGGAACCGCCTATGAATGGCAAGATTGGCGCAATGTTTCAAGCACTTCCACTCCCTCATCAGACAGCAAAACGTGCCGCTTTATTCCCAGAGCAGAGTTAGGCATTGTTTACACGCTCTGAACGAACTCTTTTTACTAAATTTGTACCCGATTTTTAACGGGATAAAGGCCATGAGCATCATTAAAGTTCGTGTTGTTGCAGACACAGAAGAAGACATCTTTCGCGATATTGAAATTGAAGCTACTGATACCTTCGAGCGGCTTCATAAGAGTATTATTGCTGCTTTCGACTTTAGAGAAGACGAAATGGCCAGCTTCTACATGAGCAATGATCAGTGGGAAAGAGGAGAAGAAATTGCGCTTATGGATATGGGTCCTGCCGATGACGGCCTCCCTTTCAAAAGCATGAGCAACACTGTATTGTCTGACATGATTACCGAGCCCGATCAGAAAATCGTTTACGTTTATGACTTCATTCGCATGTGGTGTTTCTACATCGAAGTGGTAGAGATGAAAAAACGTGCGCTTTCAACGATTTACCCCAAAGTTTCTATGGTCTTTGGTACTAGTCCGGAACAAGATCAAAAAGAAACCGATTTGTTTGATGACCTTCTGATTGACGGAGAAGATGCTCCTGCCGCTAA
This sequence comes from Flavobacteriales bacterium, assembly GCA_029238785.1. Classification (GTDB taxonomy): domain Bacteria; phylum Bacteroidota; class Bacteroidia; order Flavobacteriales_D; family Sanyastnellaceae; genus CALKGK01. The sequence goes on from JAQWFN010000036.1 coordinate 12,098, forward strand.
AGTGAAACCAGAGCTCACTGGAGACCCTGAGATCGATGCGTATTTGATGGAGGATGATGAAGATGAAGATGGTGGTTTTGAAAACATCGACGACCTCGGTGATGAATACTACTAGAATTAAATGAAGCCCCTACTTATCGTTGTTGTTGGTCCTACTGCAATTGGAAAAACAGCGCTTTCTATAGCGCTTGCAAAGGCCCTGAACACGGAGATCATTTCCTCAGATTCAAGGCAGTTTTACAAAGAACTCGCTATTGGTACTGCCAAACCTACGGAAGAAGAAAGGGCTGAAGCCGTTCACCACTTTGTTGATTTTCTGAGCATAAATGAGGAATACAGCGCTGGTCAGTTCGAACGCGATGTGATTGCATTCCTCGACAACTTTTTCAAAACAAAGTCATGTGCTGTCATGGTTGGCGGTTCGGGTCTTTTTGTAAAAGCTGTGATAGAAGGCTTAGATGATCTTCCACGAAATACCATTCATCGCGAAGCACTCAACGAGCGTTTTGAAAAAGACGGAATAGCTCCGCTTCTGGAAGAACTAAAATCACTCGATCCAAAGGTTCACGATTATCTCGATGTTCACAACCCACAGCGTGTGATTCGCGCATTAGAAGTATGTTTAGCAAGTGGTAAACCCTACTCTGCTCAGCGTTTGAATCAAGCGAAAGAGCGCCCTTTTGATGTGCTGCTCCTTGGGCTATCGGGAGAACGGGAATGGATTTATGAGCGGATCAATCAGCGCACCTTGCAAATGATGGAAGAAGGATTTCTAGATGAAGCCCGATCTGTTTTTGAGTACCGCAACTTGAACGCCTTAAAAACCGTGGGTTATACCGAGCTTTTTGCTCATTTGAACGGCGAATATGATTTAGAAAGAGCCGTTGAACTCATTCAACAGAACACACGTAGGTTTGCTAAACGACAACTTACCTGGTTCAAAAAGAGCACAAATACCCATTGGATGGACGCCCAAAAGCCGGAGGAAATTGTTAGTTGGGTAAAAAATGAGCTCGCCAATCGAACAAGCGAGAGCTCAAATCGTTAATTGAGAGCATGCAGACCATTATTGACGAACAAACCGTAAAAGATTTAGAATTCGACCTCATTCGAATCATGCTTCACGACATGTGCAATTCTAGCACGGCGAAGGCAAAAATGGCTGAACTTGCCCCATTTAGAAAACCGAATGAACTCGAAAAAGCTTTGCGCGAGCTCAAAGAGTTTCACCGCATTCGTACTGAGGGCTACTCTTTCCCCGCCATTGACTTCGATGAGTTATTAAAAGAGATCAAGCTCCTTAGTATCCCAGGCTCTGTTTTGCCTGAATTTAGCTTCCTCAGCATCTTGTCCGCATCCCGCTTGGTAAATGACTTGGTGCAGTTTTTCAAAAAAGAAAAAGGTGTCTTTGAGGAATTAGAATTGTTGATGAAGGATGTTTATTACACCCAAGACATCATCAAACCCATTGAACAGGTATTTAGCCCGAGAGGAGACATCAAAGACGAGGCCTCTCCGGCCCTCGCTTCCATTCGAAAAGAAATTGTTGCCTGCCGCAGCCGCATTACGCGTCAATTCAACCGCGAATTGAAGAACATGACAGACAAGGGACTTCTCGGCGATGTGAAGGAGGCTTACCTTCAAAACCGTCGGGTTTTAGCCATTCAAAGCTCGCACAAACGCAAGGTAAACGGCATCGTTCAAGGGACTTCTAAAACAGGAAACCTCACTTATATTGAGCCTCAATCTGTGGTGGCCATGAACCATGAATTGGAAATGGTACACGACGATGAGCGAAAGGAAATTAGGAGAATCTTGGCTGCACTGACAGAAAGCATTCGCGGACATGTTGAGCTGATTGAATCCTACCAGAAACTTTTAGTGGCCCTTGATTTCATCAACGCTAAGTGTCGTCTAGCCATTCAACTGAAATGCAGCATGCCTTCGTTTCAAAAAGACAATCGCGTTGAATTAATTGAGGCCTACCACCCTATTCTCTTGCTCACCAATGAACGCGAGGGGAACAAGACCTTTCCGCAAAGCTTAACGCTCGATCTGGAACACCGCATGTTAGTGATCTCTGGTCCGAATGCTGGTGGAAAGAGCATCACCTTGAAAACCGTTGGACTTCTGCAATTGATGTTTCAAAGTGGTTTGATGATTCCTGCCGACCAGAACAGCAAGCTCTCGTTTTTCAGGTTTATTCTTACCGACATTGGCGATAACCAGAGCATTGAGAATCAATTGAGTACTTATTCTTACCGTTTGAAGCGGATGAAGCACTTTTTGGACATCACCAACAAGAACACGCTTTTGCTTCTGGACGAGTTTGGAACCGGTTCTGATCCGGATTTAGGCGGTGCTTTGGCTGAAGTGTTTTTTGAAGAACTCTACAAACGGAATGCTTTTGGGGTGATTACTACGCATTACTCCAACATTAAACTGCGCGCTGCGAACATGAACGGCGCCCTGAACGGTTCGATGCTCTTCGACAAAGAATCTTTAGAACCCTTGTTCAAATTGGATATTGGTCAGCCTGGAAGCTCCTTCACCTTTGAAGTAGCAGAAATCAACGGCATTCCACAGCACCTCATTGAAGACGCCATTTCAAGGCTTGACGACAGGAAAGTGAAAATGGACCGACTCATTGCGGATTTACAAAAAGAGAAGGCGCATTACCGAGCCAAAGCGCATCAGGTGAGTCAAGAAGAATTGAAGACAAAAACCCAAGGTTTGGAGTTTGAACGCTTGCGGATGAAGTACGAGCAGAAGGAACTCGCCCAGCAAAAACTCATTGAAGAAAATAACCTCAATATCAACCGGGGAAGAAAGCTCAGTGCTTTTATCAATGCCTATGAAGTCAGTGCGAAGGGCAAAAACCTCAACAAAGAATTGCTTGCCGAGGTGAACAAGTACATTGCCATGGAAAAGGCAAAAATTGTTGACGCCAAGAAAGCCGCCGAACTCAAGGCAAAAAGTCAGTCGAAAAAGAAACAAGTCGCCAAACCTAGAACCAACCAGCACTTGATAAAAGTAGGTTCAACCGTTAAGCTCATTAACGGAAAAGAGAAAGGCACCGTGCTTGAGTTGGACGCTGAGAATGCCACTGTTGCCTTTGGTGTTTTCAAAACGAAAGTGCGTTTGAACCGCTTAAATTTCGTGCGTTAAGGCTTTCCTAATCACTTACCTTAGGATGTTTACGTGTCCTTCGTAGAAAGTTGATTCCTCGCTACCCACCAGTCTGATTTTCGCTCTCCAGTTGTACACGTCATCTGCCACAAAGGTGTTGTTATTGTCTCTGAAATCGCCCAGCCAACCTTCATTGGGGTCGTTTGTTGAGAACACCTCAATCCCCCATCGGTCAAAAATCTGAAACTCGTAGAACTCCAATAAACCTTCACCCAGAAGCACCGGTTGGAAGAAATCATTGATGTTATCATTATCCGGGGTGAAGGTGTTTGGAACGTAGAAGTTGAACTCCTCTTGCACGCTCACCTCTTTTGATGTACTGCTCTGACATCCATCTACCGTAGCCACAACAAGGTTAATGGTGTAGGTCCCCGGCACATCGTAAGTGTGCTCCGGATTGATCTGGGTTGAAACGTAATCATCGCCAAAATTCCAGAACCATATATCAGCACCTACCGAGTTATCAAAAAGTTGAATGCTCGGGTCGTAAACGCTCATGAGTTCTGGTTCAACAAAGAAATCAGCAATAGGAACATCAAAAACGGTAATGTAATTGTCGATAAACAATGTATCCAAGCAACCTTGATCGCTTTGAACAACGAGGTTAAGGTCATACACGCCATCGTTGGTATAGACATGGAAAGGGTCAGCTGCTTGACCTGAAGTTTGATCTCCAAAATTCCACAAGTAAGTATCTGCGTCTGTGGATTGATCAAGGAATTGCACTTGCAGTGGTTCACAGCCTTGGGTTAGGTTGGATGAAAAATCAGCTACTGGTGTGGGGTGAATGGTGAAAAATGACGTTGTTTCATCTACACAACCGTAGGCGTTACTTGCGCTAAGGCTGATGGGGTAAATTCCCACTCCCTCAACTGTGAAAGCAGGCTCAGAGGTATTTGCATCACCAAATGCTCCGAAATCCCATTCAAAGTTATCTGCATAAATACTGTTGTTCGTTATTTGAACATCAATAGGATCTTGGCAGGTGCTTGTTTCGCTCATCTCGAAATTAGCGACCGGCGTTGGACTCACTACTACAGTTAGCATGAAAGTGTCTGCACAAAGCTGTAGGTTTTGAGCGATCATTTGAATATCGTAAGACAAAGGATCAGCTCCTGGGTTGAAGAAAGTGTGGTTTGGGTTGGCACCGCTACCCGTCTCGTTATCACCGAAATCCCATTGGTAGAACAATCCGTTGTTGGTTTCATTATTGAAGTTCACCGTGAAGGGACTACATCCAACGGTTTCAGCCACAGAAAAAGAAGCTTCAGGCGCTCCATAGACCGTAAAGTTTTGTGTTATGGATGCCGGACAGTCGTTTAAAGCGCTAATGACCGACATCGTCACTGGGAAGGTTTGGCCGCTTTCAAAGGTGTGAAAAGGATTAGTGACATTCGAAGTATTCCCATCACCAAAATCCCAATCAACGTTGATCACATCTGGTGTTTGGTTGATGAACTGCACCGCTTGATCTTGACAAACATCAGGCACATCCGTGGTAAACACCGGGTCTGGAGCTTCAAATACGTTGATCACAATTTGAGTGGTATCGAAACTACAGCCATTATCGGCAAACTGATACACCGTGTAAACACCAGCGTCGAGGAAAGTGTGCGTGGGACTTGGGGTGTTTGTTACGTTCAAATCACCGAAGTCGTAAGATACCGTTGTGGCTCCTTCTGAGAAATCAGTGAATTCTACCTCAAGCGGCTCACAACCTTCCGTAAGGTTGGTGTTAAAGAAAGCGCTCACCGTGTTTGGGAGCACCGTCACCGTGTAGTCGAAGGTATCTACACCACATTCATTCGTGGTGATGAGCGTAATGGTATAGTCTGTTGGTAAAGAATCCGTAGTGAATATATGCGTTAAGGGCTCTTCCAAGGTACTTGTTCCCCCATCGCCGAAGTCCCAATCAAAGGTATCAGGATTACCAACTGAAGTGTTTGCAATATTGATGGTCCAAGGAGAGCAGAAGAAGTCGAGATCAGTTCCAAACTCAGCCACGGGTTGAGGGAAAACCGTAATCTCATCCACTGCCACATCACTTCCACAGTAGTTTGTTGCGATGAGGCTCACTTCGTAAATCACATCGTCTGGACCTTGCTGGTAGATGACATTTGCTGGAGTAATGTCTAGGCTACTTGTTGTAGCTAGGTCCCAGAGGAAGCTCAATTCTTGGCCCACAGAAAGGTTTTCAAAGGCCACGTCTAAAGGTGCACATCCGTTGTTAGGTGATACCGCGAAGTCAGCCATTGGCGGGTTGATGATGCTGGTTTGAGTGAAGCTAGTATCGCTACAACCAAGATCGTTAAAGGCAATAAAAGTAATATCAAAAAGGCCCTCATCAGGATAGGTGTAATTTGGTTCGAAGAGGAAATCTTCATCTGTATTTCCCCAATCCCATGTGTAAGAAGTAGCTCCTGTTGTGTTGTTTTCAATTTCAATTGCACTGTTTGTACAAGCGTTGGGATCAACAAGAATATCTGCCAAAGGCACAGGCAGTACTTCAATAGCTAAATTGATGGTGTCGCTACACCCTGTTAATGGAGAGGTATACCAATAGAACAAATCGCTTGTACCAGCACCAATGCTCGGATCAAAAATTCCAAGAGCATCATCAACAATTCCATTTCCTTCCCATGTTCCACCGAGGGGCGAAAAGTCTTCTAAACTTTGTAAGCCAACATTTCCGCAAAACTCACTTGAGCTACCAGCATCGAGCACTGCCAAGGGAAGTACCTCTACTTCAATCGAATCAATACTATAACAAGTTCCACTTCCAAACTCCATGTATAGTGTAAAAATACCGTCGTTAGTAAGCAAAGGATCAAAAACACCTGTAGCGGCATCAATCACCCCATCACCAAACCAGTTGACATCGGCTACTGGACTAAAACCAGCAAGTTGTAGTGCGCCATTGTTCAAGCAAATGCTTTCATCAGGTCCTGCATCTGCAATTACAGGGGCAATCACATCAACCAAGATCGAATCGCTTGCGCCACAGCCGATGCCGTCGGTATATTCATAAACCAAGTAGTAGCTGCCAATACCCGGACTCTCAAAAATCCCCCATGGATCCGTGATCCCTGGTCCGCTCCACTCGCCCACTCCTGGAGCAATTGGGGAGAAGCCTGTTAATACTTCAGGAATTTCTTGATCACACAAAGTCAAATCAACACCCGGATTAATGATGGGTGCCGAGTTCACAAAGACGGTAACTTGGTCATTTCCCGCGCAACCCACCGCATCAACTACGGTAACACTGTAGCTTTCGGTTATGGACGGAGAAGCCCAAGGATTGGAAATCCCCGTGTTGTTCAAGCTCGTGCCACCAGACCAAGAGAAGGTGTCAAAAGGAGGGTTATCGCCCGAAGGAATGGCTTCCAATTGCACGCTGTCTCCTTCACAAATGGTAGCGTCCAGACCTATTGTTACTTCCGGTAAGGTGTACACTTCAATAGCTAGATCATCAGAGGTTTCGCAAGTTCCTGTTCCGATGGTATAGGTGAGGGTTTGAACTCCCGTAGTGCTTGGAGTAAAGAGTCCGCCAGCACTAACGTTGTTCCCAGACCAAGTTCCCCCAATAGCTAATTGCACAGGAGGAGCGTTTAAACAAAGCGCAAAATCATTTCCGGCGAAGGCATTTTGTGGGTCAGTTACGCTTACTTCAATCGAATCAACATCGAAGCAGCCAGCAATATTGGTGTAGGTGTAATACAAAAAGAGATCCCCCGCTTGCTGAGGAGTGAAGATGCCATCACTCGTTACGCCTTCTCCTGTCCACACACCAGTGCCATTAGCATCGCTCAAGGGACTATAGCCCGTTAAGACCTCGGCGATGGGTTGATTGCACAGGGTCAAATCGGGTCCCGCCTCTACAATTGGTAGGGGTAAAACGTTTACATCAATGCTTTCGCTCACCACACAACCGTTGTCGTCTTCAATGGTGAAGGTATAGGTGCTTGTTGCATTTGGCGATGCGATTGGGTTGAAAGAACTTGGATCATCTAAACCTACAGCACTGGTCCAAGTAGGATTAATGTAAGGAGCAGCGCCATCGCTCACCACAGCGTTCAATTGCACCTCATCGCCAGCACAAATGTTTTCATCTGTTCCAAGATCGATTGTTGGAATTTCGAATACCTCTACTGAGAGCACATCGCTTGACAAACAAGATCCGCCGCCCAAAGTGTAAGTAAGGTTTGTTGTTCCCACAATACTTGGGAAAAACTCACCACTTGGAGTAACGTTGTTTCCAGACCAAGTACCTCCTGGTGTTGTTGCCACAAGTTGAACTGAACTTGCTGATTCACAGAAGGTCACATCCGGACCAGCATCAGCGCTTGTTGGTTCAATCACTTCGATGTCGAGAACATCACTATTGATACAGCCGTTAGCGTCGGTAAAGGTGTAGGTTGCCGTGAAATTTCCAGCTGCACTTGGTGTGTATACTCCAGTTGGAGTAATATTGGCACCCGACCAAACCCCGGTTCCTCCTGTTGTTGGAGAGAAGCCTGCAATTTGTTCACCTACAGGCTGGTTACAAAGTGTTATAGGCAAGCCTGCTTCTACCACCGGAAGTGGATTCACAGAAAGTGTCGCATTTGTTATTCCTACACATCCGTTGGCATCTGTAACAGTCACTTGGTAGTTCGTGCTTGTTGGAGGACAAGCGTTTGGAGTAGCTATTGTTGGATCAGAGAGACCTGTAGCTGGAGACCAAGCATAGTTCTGATAAGGAGCTGTACCGCCAGATACCGAGAGTGGTAATACAGCGCAATCTCCGGCACAAATGGCATTCATAGCCGCAATACTGGGAATCGGTAATGGGTGTACATCAAGGGTAATGCTTTCACTCGCCGGGCAGCCAATGGCTGAAGTGGCATTTACTGTATAGGTGCTCAAGCCAGTGGGCGTAGCGATTACTGTTGAGCCAGACGTTGTATTCAAGTCTGGATCAAAACTCCAAGAGTAATTCGTTGCGCCGCTAGCGCTTAAAGTTACGCTTGAGCCGTTACAGACCGTTTGGTCTGGATCTGAAGCACTTATCAAAATATCTGGTGCACTTTCTACTACGAATGACTCCGTATCGACATCGGTTCCACATTCGTTTGTAACACTTAAAGTAACCGTGAAAGATCCGTCTGAGTTGTACACAATTGTTCCTGGTGAAGCCGTGTTGGCTGAAGCAGGTGTTCCTCCGGGAAAGTCCCAAGTGTAATTGCTAATTGTTCCTCCCCCATTATCGATAATTGCGGATGGGTTTACGCTGGCTCCTTCGCAGAAGTTGGGTATGGGGTTAATTGTAACCGTAGGTGGTTCCGTGACCGATACAGGAAGGGTATAAATGGAGCTTCCACAAAGGTTGGTTACGGTTAACCTCACCGTATAATTTCCGGCTTGGGTAAAGAGAAATTCGGGTTCAATGCTTGTTGCAGAGCCGGAGGCAAAACTAACTCCGGTGCTAGGAATCACTTCCCATAGATAGGTTTCTTGATCGCAGAGTTGAAGTGAACTTGAAAGGTTTTCTGGAATCACGTTTAATGGCGCACAACCCGCTTGTGGATCTAGGGTAAATAGTGATTCCGGAGGTGGTGTGGCGCATATTTCTTGAGATACAGTTTGGCTACCACATGGATTCGACCCCACCATGGTAACGGTATAGGTCCCCGGATCGAAGGAAGCCGAAAATCCATTAGCGTCGTTCAAGGTTCCTCCTGTGATGGTCCAACCTGTAGCTGGAGAAATGCTCCATTGTGCAGCCATCAAACTGGTACATACACCGTTATTATTAAAGAATGCGTTAGTACTGGTATTAACAAACTGAAAAGACGGCGTGTTCGAGCACCACTCGTTTCCGGGAAGTACATCCATAGATACCGTTGGTGGTGAACTGGTTTGAACCGGCTCGAAAGTAGAGGATGATTGTCCACAAGGATTCGACGCTATGATTCTCACATGAAAAGAATTAGCGAAGCCCCCTAAACTTGTCACCCCACAAGAAGAACCGTTGAACACATGCTCAACCGCTGGTGGCGGTGGATGGGTGAAAATCTCATTTGGTGATCCATCGTTGTAAGAAACCGTGTATATCGTTCCTGGAGGATTGTTCTGCGTATTGAGAATTGGAAAGCTTAGGGTTTCAGTAGGCGCACACAAACCAATGGTATTTCCTCCACCAAGTGCTACTGAAGGGTTATTCCCAACAAAGACTTCATAAACCTCGGTTGATACGCAGCCGTTTTGTCCTGTTACGGTAACACTTAAATCGAAGAAGCCTGTTTCTGCGTATGTGTGATTCAAACTTGCCCATGTTGCTCCTGTAAAGGGCGCCGTACCATCGCCCCAATCAACAACATAAGAAGTGTTGGTAGCTTGTGTTGTTGAAGTGTTGTTAATTGAAATATCGAAGAGCGTACCCGGTGGTCCGCACATCACAAAAGGTGTAAAGATGTCCACGTCTGCAATAGACGCATCAGGCGATTCTGTGACATTAACCGTTTGACTCGTTGTGCTGCTACATCCGTTATCATCCGTTACTGTTAGGGTTACCGTGAATGAGTCCGTACCATCACCTGGTGCTAGAAATTCATGGCTTGGGTTCTGGTCTGAGCTTGTATTCCCCTCAGATCCTGGATTCCCAAAATCCCATTCGTAAGTGAGGTCGCTGCCAGAGGAGGTATTTATGAAAAGTACTTCCTCGCTGGAACAAGGGTCGTTTTGAACTACATTGAAATTGGCCACTGGATTATTGAGGACGGTGATGGTCACCTGATCGCTATCGTCGCAGTCGTCTGCTTCTAATTCTACGGTATAGGTTGTTGTCGTAGTTGGACTAACCGTTGGATTTGCCACATCTCCAAGCCCATTTGACCAATCAAGCTCTGGGTTGACTCCTTCCACAACCGTAGGATTTCCGCCGAGAACAACACTTTCTCCAAGGCAAATGGTTTGGTTTTCACCAGCATCTACCTCGCACTGAGCAAGAAGGTTGTGCCCCAATGTACTTCCAAGCAAGAAGAACATGAATAAATAACGTTTCAAAAAAGTAGACATAGCTAGGCGAAAAAGTAGTGATTTCCAGAGGTGAAACCATGAATCAAAAGTAATGGTTGCATCAGCCAGAAACAAAAAAAGGGGACTATTTGCCCCCTTTCTTGCTTGTAATAATTTTCGACTTTAGATCTTACTCCATTTCTTGGTTTGAGATAAGCCGTTTTCGTCTTGCAATGTGATGTAATAAATCCCTGCTGGCAATTCGCTTAATGCGATGCGTGCAACCGGACCAGAGATCAACTCTTCGGCAACAAGTTTACCTGTTTGATCGAAGACCAAAACTGTATGGTTGATGCTTGAACTCTTAATTCTAAGGTTCAGGAAATCGCTTGAAGGGTTAGGAGCGATGAAGAATGACTCATAACCTAAGGTAAATTCTTCTGTACTCAGCGCTGGGTTGCAAGAACCTTCGCCATTTCTGTAAGCACCATCAAGAACTACGGTTTCAACACCAGATGTTGTTCCAACAGGATCTAACCAAACTTTTAATTTCTGATCGGCAGCGTTTGGGTTGTTGGTCCAGTGGTAAGACATTTTCCCATACTGATCTGGCGCATTTGGTCCGAATTGTCCACTTTGCACACAATCGGAAAAACCAGAAGAAAGGGTTCCGATGATTCTATGCTGTTCATTGTAAAGCGGTGATCCTGAAGAGCCTCCTTCTGTTGTTCCGTGGTTGGTTTCTGTTGCCGACCATCTCACTTCCCAGTGTGAGCCTGGAGCTCCCCACCAGATGCTTTGCGCTGGCTGCGTGTATTCGGAAATCTTTTTGATGTCGCCCGATGGGTGGTGAATACCTTTTCCAGATGGAGAAGTAGTATTCGTTGCGTCCCAACCTGCGAAGTACGGGTTATAGTTATCTGGGATATCATCTTCTACTTCCAAGAGCAAGAAATCAGAGCCGTCGAAGCCGTTTGATGAATCGTCGTTTGAATCGGCCAAACGAATGGCTCCTGTTCTGTTTCTAGCGCTGCTGAAACCAAGTGTACCACATTCTTCCCACTCTGGAATACCGTCGTCGTTGGCATCTGCTGCCGGACGCTCATAATTGAACCTGAATTGCAAAAAGGCCATGTCTGCATCTGAAACTGTTGGTGCACAGTGCATTGCAGAAAGTACATATTGACGACAATCAAAAGCCGTAGTGTTTACCAAGGAACCAGAACACAAACCAATATCGTTACCATCGGTAATTCTCATTCTTACCACACCGTCTCGTTCTTTTGTCCAAAACTCCCCTTCTGGGCAATTCACGTTAACTTGACAAGATCCGGCAGAGCTCCCACCTCTCTCAGCATCAGCTAATTCTGAAGGGGGATAAACCATTCTAAAAAAGTGACCAGCTCCCATCAAATCGAGAACAGCTTCGCCAACAACATCTGCAGGCTGCACATATTCAATGGTAATGCTTTCGCCCCACATGTCGTTGGTCATGAAACGCATGTGATCGTTATTTTCTTCGCTAGTAATAGGTCCTTCGAAATAAGTACGGTCTGCATTGTAGATAAACATCGCGCTTCCTTCTGGCAAATAAAAACCGTCGAAATAAGCACAAACACTCATGGCATCTGGCGAGTGTAAAGTAGCACGCCAAACTTTGGTTCCGTCAGACAATTCAGTCCATGTACCAAAATTGGATGCATTTGCGTCATGAAAAATAACCCTTCCGTTGATGGTTTGACCTTTTGTTGCTTCGAGTTGATCAGCGCGCGCCATCAATTCGTCAAAAGAAGTTCCAGACAAGGTGAGGGTTTCGCATGTCCCCAGATCACTAGCGTTCGTGAAGCCTAGCGGACGTTCAATCGTTGCTTGTGCAAAAAGTGAGGTGCTCAATGCGAGCATGAATAGAGATGATAAAAATGCGTATTTATGTTTCATGAAAGCTTGATTTTGCCCGAAAATACAATAAATGCTAGGAATGTGAAGATTGGAATTCCTTAGTAATGGGAATCCAAAGCCGAATAGCTCCTACTTACAAGCGATTAAACACTAAAATAACGCAGGTGTTCTTTTTCTTGATGATGAATGGATAGAAAGTCCGAATTTTAGCACGATGAAGCACCTACTCAATAAAATCCTCCGCAGAAAGAAACTGCTCTTGACGGTATTTTCTGTGCTCTTTTTGGGATTGATTTGGTGGTGGTTTTTTTCCATCCCCAAAGTGCTTTTTGAAGCGCCGTGCAGCAGTGTCGTTTACGCCAATGACGGTGCCTTACTCGCAGCTCGAATTGCCGATGATGAGCAATACCGCTTCCCCTTAAACCAAGAGGTTCCTGAGAAATTCGCCACCTGCATTACCGCCTTTGAAGACCGTTCCTTTTACGATCATTCTGGGGTGAATTGGGGGAGTCTGTTTCGTGCGCTACAACAGAATATTGACCAAGGTGAAGTGGTTTCGGGAGCGAGTACCATTAGCATGCAGGTGATTCGCCTCAGCAGAAACAACCCAAAACGAAGCTATCTGGAGAAAGCCTTAGAAATTCTTCGGGCTTTGCGTTTGGAAGTGCGTTATTCAAAAGCAGAAATATTGGCTTTCTACGCCAGTCATGCTCCTATGGGTGGAAATGTGGTTGGCTTAGATGCAGCCGCATGGAGGTATTATGGAAGGTCGGCAAAGGAACTATCTTGGTCGGAAACCGCCGCTCTAGCCGTCCTCCCCAACGCTCCTGGAGTGATCTATCCTGGAAGAAGTGAACTTCCTTTTAAAGAAAAACGCGATCGGCTTTTGGCCTATTTACATGACGAAGGTCATTTCGACGAACTTGATTTCGAACTCGCCAAAGCAGAAGCGCTACCCTCCCGCCCCAAAGCACTCCCCAGAAAAGCCATGCACTTGATGAATTCATTGGAGCGAGAATACGGGAAGGGCAAATCTTATACAACGAGCATTGACAAGTACTGGCAAGAACAAATAACGGCCATAGCTACTCAGCACGTTCAAACATTGGAGAGCAACCACATTTACAACGCCGCCGTTTTGGTAACGAAAATCAGCACGGGCGAAGTTGTTGCCTATGTGGGGAATGTTTCTGGTGATGGACATGGAAGGGCGGTTGACATTATTCACGCCCAGAGAAGTACAGGCAGCATTTTAAAGCCCCTTCTATTTGCAAGCATGATCGATGAAGGTGAGCTCCTTCCTCATGAGTTGCTTAAAGACATCCCCACCAACATTAACGGATATCAACCTGAAAACTACACCAAGACCTACATGGGAGCTGTGGCAGCATCAGAGGCACTGGTGAGAAGTTTGAACGTTCCAGCTGTTCGAATGCTTCGCGAACACGGCTTGGAGAAATTCCACATACAATTACAAGATTTGGGTTTTGAGCACCTGAACAAGCCCAGTTCGCATTACGGTTTGTCTTTAATTCTTGGCGGAGGAGAAACCACACTGTGGGAATTGAACCGCTGCTATGGTGGCTTGGCCAGAAGTCTGTCTTACTTCACTGAGCACAGCAGCACCTACCCTGATTACTTCATTGACGATTTGAATATCCTGACCAACTCAGAAGCAAAACATTTTGGAAGAAAGGGCAGCAAGCCATTGTCTGCTGCAAGCGTTTATCAGATGCTGGAAGTGATGAAAGGCGTTAACCGACCAGAAAGCGAGTTGGGTTGGGAATACTTTAATGGAAGCCGACCAGTAGCCTGGAAAACAGGAACGAGCTTTGGTCACCGCGATGCTTGGGCCTTAGGAATCACCGGTGAATATGTGATAAGTGTTTGGGTGGGAAATGCCAGTGGCGAAGGAAGGCCTGGGCTCACTGGCGCGAGGGCTGCCGGACCAATATTGTTTCAAGTTGTTGATTTGTTGCCGAAGAGCTCTTGGTTTTCTGTGCCTTGGGATGAGTTAAATGAAATAGAAAGCTGTGAAAAAAGTGGCGAACGTTTGGGTCCTCATTGCGAAGCATCGCGGTTGATTTTAATTGGTGAGGCCGGCTTGAGAAAAACCGCTTGTTCTCATCATCAGCTCGTTTTTCTTGATGAAGCAAAGCAGCATCGGGTAAACCGTTCATGTTATTCAGGAGAAATCGTCAAGGAAAACAAATTTGAATTGAGTCCGGCAGAAGCTTGGTACTACCGCAAGCATCACCCAGAATATAGCCCACTCCCCCCCTGGCACCCCGCTTGTTTAGAAGGCGTTGAGCAGCAGAACATCCAGATGATTTACCCTAAAGACAATGACGTCATCAGCATTCCCATTAATGTAGCGGGAGAGCAAGAGCAAGTGGTTTTAGAAGCCGCCCATGCTCTAGGTGAGAGTAGCTTGTATTGGCATTTAGATCAAACTTACCTCGGTTCTACCAAGCTCTTCCATCAGATGACCATCTCTCCCCTTCCGGGAACTTATACCTTAGTACTAAGTGATGATTTCGGGGAAATATTGACACAAAAAATCACCATTGTTGGCGCTGTGCGCTAAATAAAAAAAGTAATTTCGGGCTTAACCTTTTTTAACCGCAGCAGTAAAAGCAAGTTGGTACTTTTATTGCTAGTCCTTAGATTGAACGAAAATCCCAAAAATAAAATGGTGAAGAAATGTATATCCTACGTAATGCTCTTCGCGGCATTAGGATGGAGCACGGCACTGTCGGCTCAAACCATCGACCAGAAAAAAACGAGTGAAAAATTCAGCACCCTCTTGTACTACATCGAGCAGATGTATGTTGATTCTGTTGATTCTGAAGCTTTAGTAGAAACTGCCATTGTTGGCATGTTGGAAGAACTTGACCCACACAGTTCTTACATTTCAGCTGCTGATGTTCAAGAGGCCAACGCTCCTTTAAAAGGTAACTTTGACGGTATTGGAATTCAGTTTAACATTTTGAAAGACACCATCCTCGTTGTGTCGCCCATCAGTGGTGGTCCGAGCGAGAAATTGGGCATTCAGGCTGGGGATAAGATTGTCATTATCGATGGCGAAAACGTAGCTGGCGTAGGAGTGAGCAATAACGATGTGCGCGATAAATTGATGGGACCAAAAGACACTAAGGTGACCGTAGGCATCAAGCGAAAAGGGAGCAAGAAACTCTTGGAGTTTGAAATTATTCGCGACAAGATTCCAATTTTTTCAGTGGATGCTTCATACATGGTTGATGATGAAATTGGTTATGTAAAGGTTAATCGTTTTGGTAAAACCACCATGCAAGAACTTCGCGAAGCCCTCATGAAAATGAAGTCGCAAGGAATGAAGGACCTCATTTTGGATTTACAAGGAAACGGTGGTGGTTATTTGCAAACCGCTATTGATATGGCCGATGAGTTTTTGAGCGAGCAAAAGTTGATTGTGTTCACGCAAGGGCGTTCTTTTCCCAAGGACGATTTTTATGCGCGAAGAGAAGGCTTGTTTGAGAAGGGACGTTTGGTTGTTTTGATTGATGAAGGATCTGCTTCCGCTTCGGAGATTGTTTCTGGAGCCATTCAAGATTGGGACAGGGGATTAATTGTTGGGCGAAGATCATTTGGTAAGGGCTTGGTTCAACGACCAGTTCCGCTTCCCGATGGTGCTGAGGTTCGCTTGACCGTTCAAAAGTATTATACTCCTTCAGGGAGATGCATTCAGAAACCTTATGACGAAGGTGTTGAGGCTTATAGAAATGAGAAGTACGACCGATATGAAAGTGGTGAGTTGTATTCTTTAGACAACATTGATTTGCCCGATTCGCTTAAGTTCGAAACCAACGTGAAAAAACGCACCGTTTATGGCGGTGGAGGGATTTTGCCGGATATTTTCGTTCCGGTTGATACCAGCATGACCACTGATTACTTTATGGATCTAATCCGCACCGGCATCATGAACCGTTTTGCCTTGGAGTACACCAATGAGCACCGTCAAGAAATGATGGAGGTGTTTAATACTTCAGCTACTTTCAGAGACAACTTTGTGATTACCGATAACATCAAAAAAGAACTTGTTGCTTTGGCAGAAAGTGAAGAGGTAGCGTTTAATGAAGAAGAATGGAATATTTCTAAAGAAGCCATAGAGATTCGCTTGGCCGCTTTAATAGGACGAAACCTTTACGACTATAATTTGTTCTTTGAAATTATCAATGAGTTAAGTCCGGCATACCAAAAGGCTATCAAAACTTTAAAAGATGGAACTTTTGAAAAGGCGAACCTTGCTCATCGTGACTTTTAAAGATGAAATGACTAAATTTGACATGTTAAATCAAAAAATGCTTAATAAGAATGAAAGGATTTAAATTATTGATGGTAGCCGCTTTGGCAACAGTTTGGATGAGTTCATGTACAGAAGGTACTGAGCAAGTGAGTAAACCAATTGGTGATGCTAGTGGGGATGTAGCTCAAACTACTTCGAACACTGATAAAACGAATGGCACTTTTGATGCCCTTCAAAGCCAAAAAGCTGATGCAAAGGCAAAAGAGAAGGAGACAACTTCTTCTGAATTACTTCCAAAAACAAGCATTGAATTTGAATCTAATGATCATGATTTTGGTGTGATTGATGAGGGTGATCGTGTTGAGCACTTGTTCAAATTTAAGAACACAGGTTCTGAGCCATTGATTCTTGAGAAATGCAAAGGTTCTTGTGGATGTACAGTTCCTGAGTGCCCAAAAGAGCCAATCGCTCCTGGTGCTGAAGGTGAAATCAAGGTTGTTTTCAACTCTAAAGGGAAGAAAAACAAGCAAACAAAAACGGTGACTATTACAGCTAACACTGAGCCTATTCAAACACAATTGAAGATCATGGCTAATGTAACTCCTGAAGCTCCTGCGCAATAAGCGATGGCTTCAGTGCGAAAAACATATTTAAAGCCCCAATTTTGGGGCTTTTTTCTGCTCTTGACTTTCATGAGCCAAGCTGCTTTTGCTCAAAACACCCCCTTCAAAAAGGGCGAGCAGCTCAAGTATGAGTTGGTTTACAATTGGGGTTTGATATGGGCTAAGGCCGGAGCTGTGACCTTCACTGTTGGCGATACGCTAGTCGACAAAAAAAAGTATTTCCACTTTCATAGCTATGGAACAAGCTATGAGCGTTGGGATTGGTTTTACGAAGTGCGCTCTACCTACGAGTCTTGGGCCGATGAGAACATGGCATCGCAGCGCTTTATCCGAAATGGAAAAGAAGGTTCCAATTTTTATAACCGCGTTTATGATGTAAAACCTTCAGGAATTTACGCTACTTTCAAAGATGAAAAAGGCAACACTACCTACAAATCCATGCCCTATTCGCCTGAAGCAAGGGACGTGATTACCGCAGTGTATTACTGCAGGACTTTGGACTTTGATCGCTATCAAAAAAACGATTCCATTCCTTTGACCTTTTTTCTTGACGGCAACATTTTCCCAAGCTACGTGCGTTTTCTTGGCGAAGAAGAATGGGTTCATCCAAAAACGGGTGTCGTTCATCAATGCTGGGTGTTCAAACCAAAGCTGATCGAGGGAACCGTTTTTAAAGCAGGCGAAAACATGACCGTTTACGTCACCAAAGACAAACTCAAGATTCCGGTGTACATTGAAACCGACCTAGTTGTGGGTAAGGCTAAGGTGTTTTTATTGGAATAAGTTTATCTTTTCGTCTTCAGGTGATTTGAAGATTTTTTGAAGCCAGAACCCCAATCACACCTTATTTAAAAACACCCTGGGGACAGCACCCCTGTCCCCTGACATAAAGGTACAAAGCAAAAAAACATCGCGCTTGACGACTTTACTTTCGATAAGTTTTCTTTTGTGCTTGAAAAAACTGAGTTTGGATCATCTAAAATTCAGCCTCAAATCCAACATCTCGAGCCCCGACTCTCGAGCCCTAAGCAAAACCTTCAGGCTTCATCGTGACTTCCTCTTCTTTGTCTTGATACAAAGAAGCAAAGATCAAGACTGAAGTTCAATCCCTTGAACTGCTGAAGCAATAAAAAACATCTCCACCCAAACTCGCTATCGCTCAAACAGTGGGTTCCGATGCCTTTTATTACTTCGCATTTCTACGGATCACTCACTTAGGTCGGCCCTTTTTTTTAGAGTGAGAATGAAATTGAGTGCGTAAAAGATGCATTCTGGATTAAGACTATATCATCCCATCTCAAGAATTTCGCAACAAGTATCCAGAAATGAATTAAGAATGACGAATTAGGAATTTTTGAAGGCGGGTAGTAATGATGAACTCTGGAAAACGTCCATTAAAAGACCTAAACGCAGGTATCTCGTATCTCGACTCCCGAATCCCGACTCCCATCAATAGCTTGTTTCGTCCATTTCAACTTTTCCTTTGAAGGTTTTGTAGACAAAGCCAAAGTAGAACGCTATTAGCGGAACACCTATGGCGGCAATGGTGAGGAGAATTTTTAGGGTTTTTGTTGATGAAGCCGAATTGTAAATATCTAGGCCTGCTACATCTGGATTGGTGGATGGTAAAAGGAGCGGGAATTGCTGAATAAACACCAACATCATCATCAAAGCAATGATCAGCGAGGAGGCAGCAAAGGCAAGTGGATATTTCTTTTTCTTCACCCATTTCGTCAGTAAAACCAAAAGAATCATCACCAATAGAGGAACAACGAATAACCAAGGATGGACTTCCATACGTGCAATAAACTGAGGATAAAAAATCACGGTAACTACGCTCAATAACGCAAAGAGTGTTAAGAAAATGCGCAAAGACCATCGAATCATGATGGTGAGCTTTGCATAGAGACGACCTTCTGTTTTCATCGATAAAAACACAGCGCCATGAAGTGCATACAAACCAACAAGCGTTAGTCCGATTAAAATGGGGTAAGGCTTCAAGAAAAATAACAATTCGCCATGGAACTCTTGTTGTTCGTTAAGGGGCAAACCAATGATCACATTCCCCAAGGCAACACCAAGTAATACGATAATCACCAGGCTTGAAAGTGAATAACTGACATCCCAAAACTGACGCCACCATTTCATGGGTTCTTTACTTCTGAACTCGATAGAAATGGCCCTTCCAATAATTGCCGCAAGCAAGAGCATAAAAGGCACGTAGAAGGCGGAAAAAGCACTTGCATAAACAATAGGGAAACCAGCAAATAAGGCTCCTCCTGTGATGACCAGCCACACTTCATTTCCGTCCCAAAGCGGACCAACAGCGTTTAAGGCGATTCTTCTACTGAGGTCTTTTTTGAAAAACAAATGCAGCACACCTGCTCCCAAGTCGAAACCGTCTAAAATGGCATAGGCGGTGAAGGTGGCTCCAATGACCAAGTACCACCATGTTTGAAAGTCTACTCCTAAAAGATATCCGGTTTCCATTACGCTAGAGTTTGTTGGTGAGTAGCATTCTTTGCAAGGTCTTCAGCTTTGTACGGACCGTGTTTTATTTTGCGATGAAGGAGGTACACAAAGAGTCCGAATAACCAGATGTAGATAATGGTAAAGAGCACTAAACTAAACCAAACTTGGTTTGCAGTTACCGTTGCAGACAAAGCATCTGATGTTCTCAAGAGTCCGTAAACCACCCACGGTTGTCTGCCCATTTCGGCCGTAAACCAGCCCACTTGATTCGCAATTTGGGGCAGGAAAACCGCCAGCACAAACACCTTCAAAAGCCATTTTGATTCGAAAAGCTTTCCCTTCCACCACATGAAGGACGCGAAAAGTGTTAAGCCAATGAGCGCCATTCCAATGGCCACCATGATGTGATAGAACTGGAAAACAGCGTTCAATTGAGAAGGCTGTTCATCTTCTGGGAAAGCGTCTAAACCGCTTACATTAGCGTTTGGATCTCCATGCAATAAGAGTCCCAATCCTCCAGGCACAGCAAGGCCAGTGGTTTCTTTACTCTCTTTATCTACCCAACCCAAAATGTACAAGTCTGCTGGAGCGTCGGCTTCGAAATGACCTTCCATTGCGGCGAGTTTTGCGGGTTGGTGTTCTGCTACGACTTCTGCGCTGGAATGACCAGAAAGCAATTGAGAAAGTGCGGAAACAGTAGCTACAACAAGCGCTATTTTGAAGCCTTTTTTTGCCATTTCAAGATGTCTGCCCTTTAGAATATAATAGGCCATGATGCTCATCACCAAAAAAGAACCTGCTAAGAAGGCACCCAAATAAACGTGCGTTAAACGGTCGATAGCACTGGGGTTGAATACCATCGCCCAAAAGTCGATGATCTCTGCCCTGGCCTTCATTCCTTCGCCAACAATATGGTAGCCTGTTGGTGTTTGCTGCCATGAATTGGCCACAACAATCCAAATAGCAGAAAACATGGAGCCTAGCCAAACACCAATTGTTGCTATGAAGTGAACCCAAGATTTTACCCTGTTCCAACCAAAAAGCAAAATGCCCAAGAACCCTGATTCGAGGGCAAAAGCAAAAATGCCTTCTGCGGCCAAGGCAGAACCAAACACATCACCAACATAACGAGAATAAGTGGCCCAATTGGTGCCAAACTCAAACTCCATCACAATGCCCGTTGCTACTCCAATTCCAAAGATGAGCGCGAAGATTTTAATCAAAAAACGGGTGAGGTCTTCATACACCTGCTTCTTCGTCCAAAGAAATGCTCCCTCTGTGAGCACAATAATTAATCCTAACCCAATACTTAAAGGTGGGTAGATGTAATGAAATGCTACGGTAAATGCGAATTGTATCCGCGCTAATACTTCAACTTCCATGATTCAGGCAAAAAAAAATCGGACAATTGTCCGATCGTGAAATTCTTAAATAAAAAAGGGTGTTCAGCGCTATTCTGCTGTTCAATCTCTAGGTCTATGTTTCGTGTTTTAAACATATTTCAAAGGTACAATGCCAGATTCCTTCATCAGTAACCCAAGTTACATTATCGCCTTTTTTTTAGAGCTGATTTTGCACTCACAACTCACTTCAAAAGCTCATCTATAGCCGCGGCTAAACTTCGGTCTTTATCGGTCACTACATGACCCGCATCGTGGGTATTGAGCTCGATGCGCACGTAGTTGTAAGCATTGTGCCAGCTCGGGTGGTGTTGATGAGCTTCGGCCACAAAAGCCACTCTCGTCATGAAGGTGAAGGCCTCTTGAAAATCTTTGAAGCGAAACTCTCTAATTAGTCGGTTATCTCTTTCGTACCACATCAGCTTAGGGTTTTAGTAAATGTACAAATTCAAAAAGTTCATCCCTAGCGATTACAATTCCTTAACCATCGTGTAAATTAGCGCCATGGAAAACATTCCCTTCTCCCCTCCTCGAGTAGATCAACTTACTGTAGATGCAGTAACAGAAGTGCTTTTGTCTGGCTGGATCACCACTGGACCAAAAACCCGACAACTCGAAGCTGAGATCAGAGATTACCTTCAGGTGAAGGAAGTGCTTTGTTTGAACAGTTGGACCAATGCCTGCGAGCTGATGCTGCGAAAGTTTGGTGTTGGTGAGGGGGATGAAGTGATTATTCCTTCCTATACCTATGCGGCCACTGCGAATATCGTGATCCACTTGGGAGCGACGCCCGTGATGCTCGACATCGATCCGCGTACATTTCATATCACAGCAGAAAGCATTTCCAAAGCCCTGACACCAAAAACAAAGGTGGTGATGCCCGTAGACATTGGTGGTTTGCCCGTGGCTTATGACGAAATCATGTCGGTATTGAAAAATGCGCCTTTCTCAGCCAATAGTGCTTTGCAAGAGCAGTTGGGCCGACCACTATTCATGAGTGATGCTGCCCATTCTTTTGGGGCTTCTTTTAATAGCGCTCGTGTTGGACTCCAAGCCGATGTCACCGGTTACTCTTTTCATGCCGTTAAAAACCTCACCACCGCAGAAGGTGGCGCTTTGTCTTTTAATCTTGGAAATGGCATTGACAACGAAGCCTTGCGCAAGTCAATCAATATTTCCGCACTTCATGGGCAGACCAAAGATGCCTTGGAAAAAACACAAGGGAGCTCTTGGCGCTACGATGTGATTGAAGCCGGGTTTAAGTGCAATATGACCGACCTTCAAGCGGCCATTGGTTTGGTGGAGTTTGCTCGTTATGATGATACCCTAGCGCGAAGAAAAGCCATTTGCCAGCGTTATCTTGATGGTTTTGCCGATTGCGATTGGTTCATTGCACCGCATTTTCTCGATGCCAAGCGCGAAAGCTCCTACCACCTCTTTATGCTGAGAATTGAAGGTGCTAGTGAAGATCAAAGAGATCGGGTGATGGCGCTTGTTCA
Organism: Flavobacteriales bacterium; assembly: GCA_029238785.1. Taxonomy (GTDB): domain Bacteria; phylum Bacteroidota; class Bacteroidia; order Flavobacteriales_D; family Sanyastnellaceae; genus CALKGK01. The sequence continues at coordinate 34,461 of JAQWFN010000036.1, forward strand.
AGAAGCAGGTGTGAGCGTGAATGTTCACTTTCAACCCCTCCCCTTGTTGAGCTTCTACAAAGGCTTGGGCTATCGCATCGAAGATTACCCAAACAGCTTTAAAGCCTACTCAAGCGAGATTTCTTTGCCCGTTTATTACGACCTGAGCGATGAACAAGTAGATCGAGTGATTACTACTGTAAAAAGCGCTGTTGCCAAAGTCCTATGAAACGTTTCTTCGATTTTCTGATTGCTCTTTTTGCCTTGGTGATGCTCCTCCCACTGTTTCTTGTTCTCGGTATCTTGGTGATGTTGAGTGGAAAAGGTGGCGTGTTTTTCAGGCAAGAACGCATTGGGAAAAATCGTGTTCCGTTTTTGCTGCTCAAGTTTCGAAGCATGCGTGTTGATGCAGAACAATCTGGTCAGCTAACCATCGGCGATCGCGATCCGCGCATTACGCCCATTGGTGTTTTTTTAAGAAAGTCGAAATTAGACGAATTGCCTCAGTTAATTAACGTCTTGAAAGGCGAAATGAGCTTGGTTGGTCCGCGACCAGAAGTAGCAAAATACCTCGCTTTTTACCCAGAAAAGTACTTGAAGGTACTCGATGTGCGTCCGGGAATTACCGACCCAGCATCGATTGCTTTTATTGAAGAAAGTGAGATTTTGGCTCAATCTGCAGCTCCTGAGAAAACCTACATCGAAGAAATCTTACCTCAGAAATTGGCCTTACAACTTGCTTACGTTGAAGAACAAGGCGCTTTAAAAGACCTCAAGGTTATTTTTAAGACCCTTCAGCGGATTATTCAGACGCTGCTGCGGTAAAGGCCTCTTGCAGTTGTTTCAACGACTCCACTTTGCTTAGATTGTCTTGCTGCGTGAAGGCGAAAATAAGGTTGGTAATCATCCTGTTGATGATTTCCGTGTTGTTGCAAGGACGGTAGTATTTTACCTCTTGTGGTAGGTTGAGGTGAAATAAGAAAGCGTCGATTTCATTGATCAAAGTAATGCTCCCCTCAGCGAATGGATTGATGTAGAACAGCACTCCTTGCTCATCCGGATCATCGTTGTCCATTCCACAATGGTTTTCATCCATATAACAAAGAATGAAGTGGTTGGGGAGGTTGACGCCGTAAATTGGAATTTCCAAGCTGTTTGCCAAAACCTGGTAAAGAATCGCTAAAGAAAGTGGGTTTCCTTTTTTCTGGCTCAGCACATCACCAATAAAACTATTCTGAGGAGAAACGAAGTCTTTTTTATTTCCTTCAAAACCATAAACCGTATAAAGAATGTGGTTGATCACATTCACTTGTTCGAAGGCCGTAAGGCTATCGTTCAGTTCTAGCCAAATGTCTTGACGAATTTTTCTGATTTGATGACGAATTTCGTCGATATCGCAAGACGGGTATTGAAACTGATGCACCAACAAAGCACCTTCCAGTAGATCATTATCTGGCAACTTTTTCCATTCGATCAAACGGTCTTGAACCGAATTGGTTTGAATGGATCGAATAAGATGCTCAAGACGTTGTTGGAAGAGATCACCGTAGTTATTGAGTTCAGAATACCTTTCCAACTGCGGAATGATAATTTCTCCCTTTGCTACAATGGCCTGTTCAATGTGGTTGAAGATGCCTTCATCAGGATCTTCCAACAAGGTAATTAATGCATTGATTTCGGCGGTGCTCATAATGACTATCCCAGGTTATTGGTACTTGGTCAAAGTTAAGCGCAGAGAAACACCTCACGATTGGGCGGCTTCGTACTTTTTCACATTGAATGTGTTAATCGTTCCAAAACCACGTCTATCAAGCGGTTCACAACCACTTGTGGCTTATCAACAAAGCGATTCTGATAACGGTTAGCAAGTATGGCACAGCAGGTTAGCATTTTGTGTCCGAGTGCTCCACCCAAAGCATAAAGTCCGGCACATTCCATTTCAAAGTTGCTCATTTGCTCCCCTTTGTGCTCAAAGGTGTTGAGGTCGCGAATGATGGACGGGTTTCGAAGTGGGAGACGGAGGTTTCTGCCTTGCGGACCATAAAAACCATTGGCCGTTAGGGTGATGCCTTGTGTCATATCGTGGGCAATGTTCTTCAGGAGTTCGGGGTTTCCCTTCGCCCCGTATAAGGCCGGGTAAGGCGCCACCCAGCTCATTTGTTCAGAAAAAGCTGCAATCAATTCCTTCACATCTTCCTCCATCTCAAGGTCGTAATGAAAAGGCACACTGTCCATTCCAAAGGCGTATTTCGAGGCAACAAAAGACCCTATCTCAATGTCAGGACGCAGCGCGCCACTTGTTCCAACGCGAATGATTTCCAATGCTTGAAGTTCTTTTTTAGGGCTTCGCGAAGCAAAATCCATGTTCACCGCTGCATCCAATTCATTCAAGACGATATCGATGTTGTCTACCCCAATTCCCGTTGAAAGCACCGTGATTTTTTGTCCGTTCAAACGCCCGGTGTGCACCGCGAACTCTCTTGCTCGCCGTTTCGTTTCCACCGCATCAAAACGCATGGAGATGGTTTCTACCCTATCCGGATCGCCCACTACAATGATTTTACTCGCCACTTCTCCCGGTTCAATGCCCAAGTGGTAAATGCCGCCGTGTTCGTTCAAGATCAGTTCTGCTTCGCCAACCGGCTTTGTATTGAGGGACTTTGCTTTCATTCGACGAAAATACCGCTTCACCCAAAGAAAAACGAATTTTATGCGCTTATGGATGATTAAAAAGGAAGATGATTTATTGAAAAAAGCATTTATTTGTGGCCCTTATTCATCATTACATGGAAGTTGAAGTAAACGAAAGCAGGCCAAGTATTCCCGAATTGGCTTTAAAAGTTGGACATGGAAGGCGCATTGCCAACTTCGCTATAGACAAGGTGATTAGTCTTGCTGCACTGATTGTTTTGGGAATTTTCATCATGCCTGAGGCTTACCTCGATAGCGATAACAGTGTTCTTGACTATGTCTTGGAAGCCGTAGGTTTGCTCGTGTATTACTTGTTGGTTGAAGTTCCTACAGGAAGAACGGTGGGCAAGTTGGTGACCAAAACCGTGGTGGTTGATGAGCATGGAAACAAGCCCAGTGTGGGACAATTGGTGACGCGTTCTTTTTCTCGGATAGTGCCTTTTGAGCACTTCTCTTTTCTCGGAAACACGGCCAGAGGATGGCATGATCAGTGGTCGGACACCTACGTCATTATGCTTGAAGACCATCAGAAAAAGAATGAAGTGGATACCTTGGACAGCATCTTTTTGGACGAAGGCGCTGACAAATAGACCGCCGAAGGCCCTTCTTTCCGACCTTTTGTCAGTTCGAAAAACCCTTCCCTCGTCCCCTTCTTTCGTCTTCTAAAGCCCATTGAGCTTGATTTCTTGAGGAATTCCCTTCTAAAAGTCTTAATTTATGGAACGGAAATCGCTTAGACGAACATCCTATCAACAGGATGGTTTTGTGCTATTTGTTCGATTGCCATGAAGCGTTGATGGACCCCATGAGATGTTAAAAGAAGACCGTAACAAATTATATGACGCATTGCTTTTCATTGCTTTATTCCTTGGAGTCATCTGGGGGCTATTCTTGTTTGAAGAAGTATTTGGGTGGCGTTTGAAGCAATATGGAAACCGACCTCGACGCTTGGAGGGTTTGATAGGAATTCTTACTTCTCCTTTGCTTCATTCTAACCTCAAGCACATTTGGGGCAATACCGTTTCGTTTTTCACCCTCTCTGCTTTTCTCTTTTTCTTTTACCGACAAATTGCGCTGAAAGTCTTCATTTGGATTTACATCGCAGGAGGTATTTTACTTTGGCTGATTGGTGTTGGAGGAAATCACATTGGAGCGAGCGGACTCATTTACGGCTTTGCTTCCTTTCTCTTTTTCGCTGGAATATTCAGGAACAACATGATGTTGCTTCGGGTGTCTTTGGCCGTGGCTTTTCTATACGGGTCGATTGTGTGGTGGGTGTTGCCTATTGAACCAGGCATTTCATGGGAAGGACATTTATCTGGTGCCATCGTGGGTTTTGCGCTTTCCTTGATTTATAGAACGCAGGGTCCGCAACGACCACTGTACCAATACGAGAAAGACGAAATTGCTCAGGCTCAGGCTGAAAAAGCTGCTTTAGCTGCAGCCCAAGCTTATGTTCAGGATTGGGAAGCGCAGGGAAAAGTGCCTTTGAATATCACTGAGTATCCTGCCTTGAACGAAGAAAACAACAGCTCCAGCACCGAAGTGAATGGCGGCCATGTGCGTTATATTTACATCAGTTCCAAGGACAAGAATGCTGGTAAAACGACATAAAAAAAGGCGCTGATAGAGCGCCTTTTTCATTTATAGTATGGTTGTAGCTGATCTTAGTTGTTCAGCATTACTGGCATCACAAGCATCAGCATGTCTTCGCTAGCATCATCGTTTTCTGCAGGAAGAATGATTCCTGCGCGGTTAGGAGCGCTCAATTCCATTACAATGTTTTCTGTTGTAAGGTTTGAAAGCATGTCCATCACAAAACGCGAGTTGAAACCAATTTCCATGTCTTCACCTTCGTAGCTGCACGTGAGTCTTTCGTTAGCTTCGTTCGCGAAATCGAGGTCTTCAGCAGAGATCGACAATTCGCTACCTGAAATTTTCAAACGCACTTGATGGGTGGTTTTGTTAGCGAAGATCGACACACGCTTGATGGATTTCAAGAGGTCTTCACGACCAACAGTGAGTTTATTTGGATTGTCTTTAGGAATAACCGCTTCGTAGTTTGGATATTTCCCTTCGATCAAACGGCACATCAAGGTGATTTGGTCGAATGTAAACAAGGCATTTGAATCGGTATAAGCGATTTTAATCGGCTCTTCAGAGCTCGCCGCATTGTTCTTCAAAAGCGTCAATGGCTTCTTAGGAACAATCAGGCTTTTTGTGCCTGGGGCATGAACATCTGTTCTCGCGTAACGCACCAAACGGTGGGCATCTGTTGCAACGAAACGAGCGCTTTCTGCAGACAATTCAAAGAGCAAACCGCTCATTACCGGACGAAGGTCGTCGTTTCCAGCAGCGAAAAGTGTACTGTTGATCGCTTTAACCAAAGTATCACCGTCCATCACCATTTCTTCTTCACCTTCCAAGCTTGGTGCTTTTGGAAACTCATCTCCATTGGCTCCTGTTAACTTGTACTTACCAAAATCACAGCTAATTTCAATAGCGAATGTTTTTGGGTCGATGGTGAAGGTCAAGGGTTGAGTTGGAAAGGCCTTCAAGGTATCGATCAAAATTTTAGCTGGAATGGCAATAGTTCCTTCTTCATCTGCCTTAACATCCATTTTTGTTGTCATGGTAGTTTCCAAATCAGAAGCCGAAATAATGGCTTGATTGGGGCTGATCTCGAACAAAAAGTTGTCGAGAATCGGAAGGGTGTTACTGCTATTGAGCACTCCGCTCAACATTTGAAGCTGCTTGAGCAGCACATTACTGGTTACGATGAACTTCATATTACCGAGTTTACGGGAAGCAAATATACTTTTTACAGCCAAAGGAGCATAATGAAAAGAAGCACTAGTTTTTCACATTTTTCCCAAGGGTCATCTTTCCTTTGTAAGTGCAAATCCTAGTCAGCGAATAATCTTGATTACCAAAGGGGGTAATTTGATGGTTCTTCCATCGTTTCCTTCCACCATAATGTCCTCAAAATAAACCGTGTTGCCCGGACGAGCGCTCTTGACAAAGGTTTTGATTTCCTCGCTCAATCTCATGCTTCTACCGGTTTTTGATCGGGTGTTTGCCCCGTCACTTATCACCACCTCAAAGCTCATTAACTTGGGACGGGCAAGGTTAAAGATGAAGTCTTTGTCGTATTCCACAATCAAACTTTGAGCGGCGAGGTCGTTCACCTTCATTTTTCCACTGCCCGTTATGGTGTTGATGCGCGCATTGGGATCGGGTAATGATTTTATTCTGAAGGCCTCTTGGTTCATGGTGGTCCAGTTACCATCCATCTTGGCTTGCACGGTGATGTTCATGTTGCCGCTGCTGCTTTTGTTTACCACCAAGGTGTATTTGCCCGGGGCCGTTTTATTGAGTTGATGATTTCCGTCAACCATCATCCTCACCTCATCATCGCCAAAACCTGGTACCGACACTGAAAAGGGATTATCCACCCCTTTGTACACGACATTCATGGCCGTTGCAGCGATGCTTGCGGAAGGCGCTACTACATTGAATTCCGACTCAAAAGGAAAGCTTTTCACTTGACCTTGGTTGTTCACCACTTCAATTGCTCCAGAATAGCCTTGTTCGCCCACTGAAACATTGGGGATGATATAGTTACCACTCCCCGCTTCTACCTCGATGTATTGCTTGCTTCCGTCGCTGTTCAAGACATACATTTTGGGCGAAGAGGTAGAACTAAAGGCACCAAGAAACACTGAAGCTTCGTAATCTTGTCCGCGCACCAAGTAACTCGACTTTGGAATCACCCTCGCCACCACCGTATCTACCGGAATATCGTCTTGTGCTACTTGCGAAAGCAGTTGTCCAACCGCATTGTACTCCAGGTTCAAAAGGTCGTTTTTTAGTTTATCATGAAGCGCAATCACCGCTGCTAGTGGAACATCGTAGTAGCTGTGTTTTTCCCATTCGCGAAGCTGACCTTCTACCTGCTTATCGTTAAAGGCAAAGGCGTTTTGATGGTTTGGGAGTTTGAATTTCGTCATGCTTTGGGAGATCTTCAGTTCTAGCGCTTGAATGCGTTCTTTGAGCACCTTCGCTTGGCCCTTGGAAATGTCTTCGTTTGCACCAACCATCATGTTCGTGGACACATCGTATTGTTCTTTTTTGTCGATGAAGGCCAAGTGAATCGTATCAGCCTCATCGAGTGTTAGTCCTTCCGTTTTCGAAATCATCTCCCGGTTCAGCGAATCAATGAAGGTGATGATTGATACTACTTCCGTATGAATTTCTTGAGCTGTTTTATGATAGGGCTTCACCTTGGCTTCGTCCATTTTCAGCGAAAAATTAAACGACGACCACAGGGCATCGTTCCTCGACTCTGCGAGGGAAGCGCTTTCGATTAAGCCTTCATCAATCACCACAAAGGCGTCGAGAATTTCGCGTTGAACATTGAGGGCTAACATGGCCGTGAGTACGAGGTACATCATGCCAATCATTTTTTGTCGGGGTGACATTTTTTTCTCTGCCATCTTAAGAACATTTAAAAGTGAAACCAAGGAAATGTGCTTCGCGAAGCAAGCTCTTCCCCCCTTGTTACTATTTTTGCAGGAAGGGATACTTCAACAGAAGCGCTACTAATCATGCAATGGAGAAAAGGTGGAAAAGGAACAGGAAAGGATTTTATTTTCACCCAGAAACAACCTTTTTGCCTAAATTCACATCTTATAAATGAAGGAATGAATTTTATACCTTCGGGAAATAAATGCAGAAAACCATGAAAACGCTACTTCTTACTTTCGGATTAATGCTTGCGGGCAGCGGCTTATTCGCACAAATGACCGCAACAGATGAGTTAATTCGCGTTGAAGTTTCAGAGAACTCTACTCGAAACGAATTGCTTGAAATCCGCCAAGCTCTTGCTGAATACAACATCGATTTCCGCTACAACGGCGTGAAATGGGCCGATGAAATGTTGAAGTCGATTGGTTTGCAAGTGATTGCTGAAGACGGCAGAACCCGCGAATTTGTTCTTCCACAAATGAACGCCAACAGCAAAATTGTTTTGATCTACCGTTTAAATGGTACTGAGGACGCTGATTTCTGCTTGGGCATTGAAGGCGCCTGCGAATAATAAAACAACAAAGACATTATTTGAAAAGACGAGCTTGAGGGTTCGTCTTTTTTTTGGGGTGATTTTTTGGAGGACAGCAGCAATTGGTTTTGAACAAAGCGCGTCATTGCTGAATGCCAATTCAATACGTGCTTTTTTTAGTGAACCAGACGCTAGGCATCAGTCCGTTTAAAGCACAAGGTGAACACCTTCAACATGATTGCCCCATCACATAAGTACATCATCAAAAACTTCATAAATTACTTGCACGCCATCAGCAAGCGCAAGATCTTCTGAGACTCAAGCAATGTAGGGCACCTTTCTGTTCTGAATGGGCGCCTTTTTCAAGAGCTTTATTGGGTTTTGTTTTTTGGGGTGATGGCGAAGGCTTGATCCCTGTGATTGTGCTGCTAAGTGAAACCGTAGGTATTGGTAGCAATCAGTTAGCCGTAGAATAAACGTTTAATTCTGCGGCTTTGAGTCTAGTGAAATGGATAAGTTATAATGGGGCTATGAGCAATTGCTCATAGCTGCTTGTTATGCACAATAAAAAAAAGAATTAGGCGTTAAAAAAACTTGAAAAAACTGTATAATGAAAAAAGCAATTTTACTATTTACCATTTTATTATCAATTCTAAGCAGTTGTAAAAAAGATGATAATAAAAATCCAGAGGAATGTTACTCAAATACTAATGCACAGACTATAGTTCATGACGGTCTCAACAGAGAATATGTGTTGTATATACCAAACTCTTATGATGGAACATCTTCTGTTCCACTAATGCTAAATTTTCATGGGTTTGGTGGTAGTGCAAGTGATTATATGCAAGAAGCAGATATGCGCTCATTGGCAGAAACTGACACTTTTATTTTAATCTATCCTCAAGGTAGTTGTTTAGATGGTTTATCTCATTGGAACGCTTGTCCATTAGGAGGAGACAATAAAAGTAATGCTGATGATTTTGGATTTGTTGAATCCATGATAACTGAAATCTCATCTCAGTATAATGTAGATATGGAGAGAATTTATGCTGCTGGATACTCAAACGGAGGCATGATGGCATATGGACTTGCGAATTATAAAAGTGATTTAATTGCTGCAGTGGCATCCGTTTCTGGAGCAATGTTAGATTGTACAGGACCTACAAGTCATCCAATGCCTGTAGTGCATCTTCACGGAACTTCTGAT
>JAQWFN010000066.1 GCA_029238785.1 Flavobacteriales bacterium
CGCGGGCCCCACCCTAGCCCCCCACCCCCACTCACCTAACCAGCATAGCCAAGGTAGAACCGAAGTCCGAAAATAAAAAGAAGTTCAAGCCCAATTTTGTGAATGTACACCCTCAGTTTGTACGTGCACATTCCTCGCCCAAAAAAACACCAGCATCATCATAAATCAGTCAGGCCAATACTGAAAAAACACCTTCGTTTTAGCACAATTTAAAAACTCCTTGTACTTATGCGCTTTTATTCTTTGCACTAAGCAGCTTTGAGCATCTTATGCCCATCTTTTGACCATATAATTTGGTCTGTTTTCAGGCCACTAAACCGCTATATCAAGCCATAACATTGAGCTTTTATTCAAAAAAAATGTAAATCTCAATTACTAATGTGTAATTCCTAAACGAATTCCCTATATTGTTCGAGCGCCCAAACGGGAGCTTATACTGACTAGTAGATTATGGAAAAAGTGAAATTCCAACAGGAATACCTAATAAATGCCTCGGCAGGCATCATATATAAATGCCTTATCACACCTAGCGGATTATCGGAATGGTTTGCGGATGACGTGAACATTAAAAAAGATGTTTACACTTTCATGTGGGACGGTAGCGAAGAATATGCGCGCCTTTTGACTACGAAAAAAGACGAGTACGTTAAATTCAGATGGGTTGAAGACGAAGATGATGAAGGAGATAAAGACACTTTCTTTGAAATCAGATTGCGTATTGATGACCTCACCCAAGAGGTAGCGATTTTAGTAACCGATTTTGCGGATGATGACGAAGTGGATGAAGCTCAATTGTTATGGGATTCCCAAATCGACCGACTCAAACGTGTTCTTGGTTCATAAATCGAGGTAGAATGCAGCGCAAAGGCTTTTGAACGCTTCGCTGTATGATTTGCCATTTCTAACTACCAACTCCTTTGTTGCATTCAACATGGACTTTCTTGAAAAGGAAAGCAATTTTCTGTGCGCCAACTTTTCTTGATTTGACCTTACTGCTATTTCTTGGCCATAAGGAAAATGCGCTTCAATGTGATCGGTCTTTCTATTTAAAGGCAAAATCATCCTCAGCTCTTGAATGTTTTCAAAGGCTTTAAGGACTTCAGATAATTGAGCCAAAGAGAATCGCAATTCGTGCCTCGCCAAACTCCTGGCTTGGTTTTCAGAACTTTTCCCTTCTGTGAAAAATGGTGGGTTGCAGATGATGCCATCAATTCCACTCAATAGCTCATCATCCAGAGAAAAAAAATCAGCACAAATCACCTGAATGCGCTCTCGAAAAGCACTGTTCTCGGCATTCTCCCTTGCTCTATTGGCTGCTCCAGGATCAATGTCTATGGCCGTAATACGAAGCTTGGGGAAGCGTTGAGCTAGCATTAAGCTCAATAAACCTGTTCCACAACCGAGGTCCAAAACGTGGGTGCATTGACTGAAGTCTGCCCAAGCGCCGAGAAGAATTCCATCCTCCGAAATGCGCATCCCACAATCGCGCTGGTCGATTTGGAATTGCTTAAAAACGAAAAGGTCTTTATTTCCCCTTGATCTCATTCCAAGTGCTGTAAAGCGAGTCTTGACTTGGCCTGTTCGCCGGCACCTCTCTCAAAGGTTCAACTGCTTTTAGGCTGGCATGAAGTTCTCCTGGAAGTGCCTGATAAAGCGCTGTACCCTTTGTTTTCCATGCGATCATCTCGTCGCTTACCTCCTTGATTTTTTTTGCTGGATTTCCTACCATTAAACTTCTTGGTTCAACAATGGTATTTGCGGACACGAAGGCCAAAGCGCCAACAATGCTCTCATCGCCCAATTCCACGTCATCCATCAAGACAGCATTCATTCCCACCAAACAATTTCTTCCAACGTGCGCGCCGTGAATGATGGCGCCATGACCAATGTGCGCGCCTTCTTCGAGCACTACTTCTACTCCTGGGAACATGTGAATGGTGCAGTTTTCTTGAATGTTGCAACCGTCTTTCACCACAATGCCTCCCCAATCTCCGCGAAGTGCCGCTCCTGGTCCGATGTAAACGTTTTTCCCAATAATCACATTTCCCGTAACTACCGCTTGAGGATGCACATAAGCCGTAGGGTGAACAACAGGAATAAAGCCTTTAAATTCATAGATCATACCGCAGGGTTTTCGATAACCGTCGCATAACCTTGACCAACACCTACACACATGGTTACTAGAGCATATCTCTTTTTCGAACGTTGCAGTTCTCTCGCCGCAGCAAGGAGAATTCTACTTCCGGTCATACCAAGCGGGTGGCCAATGGCTATTGCTCCTCCATTAGGGTTGATGCGCGGATCATTGTCTTCCAAGCCCCATGCTCGAATGCATGCCAAGGCTTGGGCAGCAAAGGCTTCATTGAGTTCAATCACATCCATGTCGGCCATTGTTAATCCGGCTCTTTGGAGTGCTTTGTTGCTGGCTTCAACCGGACCAATACCCATAATTCGAGGTTCTACACCTGCCACGGCTGAAGATACAATTCGTGCGAGTGGTTTAAGATTATAGTCTTTAATCGCCTTTTCGCTCACTACATACATTGCAGCAGCACCATCGTTTAGTCCTGAGCTGTTTCCTGCGGTAACGCTTCCTCCTTCTTTTTTGAAGGCAGGTCGTAATTTGGCCAATCCTTCCATAGAAGAGTTAGCGCGGATGAACTCATCTTGGTCAAACACCAAATCGTCTTGTTTGCGACGAGGAATGTTCACTGCTACAATTTCTTCAGCCAAAATCCCATTGGACTGAGCTTTTGCTGCTTTCTCTTGCGAGCGAAGGGCAAATGCATCTTGGTCTTCTCGAGAAATGTTGTGGAGTTCCACCAAGTTTTCAGCTGTTTGTCCCATGGCATGGGTGCCGTACATCTCTTTCATTTTCGGGTTCACGAATCTCCAACCGAAGCTAGAATCATGCATCTCGGCGTCTCTTCCAAAAGGCTTAGAAACCTTCGAAATCACCCAAGGTCCGCGTGTCATGTGCTCCACACCACCAGCAATAAACACCTCTCCCTCTCCGGCCTTGATGGCTCTAGCGCTGTGAATCACCGCAGCCATACCTGAGGAGCACAAGCGGTTAACGGTTTCTCCTGGAACCGACCATGGTAAACCCGCTAAAAGTGCACTCATTCGCGCTACGTTTCTGTTGTCTTCACCCGCCTGATTAGCACAACCGAGGTAAACATCTTCAATTTCTTCTACAGGAATACTTGGGTTTCTTTCTGCCAGAGCTTTGATCACTAAGGCGGCCAAATCGTCTGTTCTAACTGGTGCTAAAGTGCCTCCGAAATTACCTATTGCCGTTCTTACCCCGTCGATGATGTATGCTTCCATGTTCAAAATTTTCTCTTACAAAGATAGAAAGGGCTGCCGCCCTTTCCTCTAATTCTCCATTCTTTTACGATTATTGTTCGCCCGCATTTCTTCGAGCACGCTGCATTGGGTTCTCTCCGCTTCCTCCCCAAGATTGCTCTTTGAAGAGCTGGAATCGGGTTGGTTGTGGTTTTGGAGGCCAGTAGTTATTGCCGGTATCCACATCAGCAGTTTCCAAATACGGATCAAGCGAAATGCGAATCACTGGTCGGTCTGTCACAAAAACTTTCGTCACCGTTGGTTCGCTCATCTTCCATATTTCAGCGGGTATACGCTGTATTTCTCGCTCTCCATCTTCGTATTCAAACTCCAAGATCAAAGGCATCACCAAACCACCTAAATTTTCGAAGGTGATTTCGTAATAGTTCTTCCCACTTGCCAAAAGCTCCTTGTCTTCATCATCCAGCTTATCCATGTATGCTTGGTAGTCTGTTTTGTCCAATTCGATGATTTCGTAAGGGTCTTTTTCTGTGTAGTAATCGTGAATGCTTGGATCTGCTTCTAAGCGCGTTTGCTTGATGTCATCGGCATCGCGAAGCATAGAAATATCCTGCGCTTCGTTTTCATCAGCGTTCTTCTTAAAGGCCATCTCGATCTCTGGATTTTTAGAGTCCATTTGATACCACTTAACGCTTTTCAAACTCATGTCCACATGGTCGTTGGTGTAGAACCACCCTCTCCAGAACCAGTCCAAATCAACTGCCGAAGCGTCTTCCATGGTACGGAATAAATCTGCAGGTTCTGGTCGCTTAAACGCCCATCTTCTGGAGTACTCTTTGAAAGCGTAGTCAAATAATTCTCTGCCCATAATGGTCTCACGCAAGATGTTCAGTGCGGTGGCGGGCTTTCCGTAAGCGTTGTTTCCAAATTGGTAAATCGATTCGCTGTTGGTCATGATGGGAGAAATGCGCGACTTATCTCCACCCATGTAATCGCGAATATTTCTTGCTGGTCCGCGACGAGTAGGGTAGTTTCTGTCCCACTCTTTCTCGGTGAGGTACTGGCAAAAGGTGTTCAAGCCTTCATCCATCCAAGTCCACTGGCGCTCATCGGAATTGATGATCATCGGGAAGAAATTATGTCCTACTTCGTGGATGATTACGGAGATCATGCCGTATTTCGTGCGTTCTGTATACGTTCCGTCCTCTTCTGGTCGGCCACCGTTAAAGCAAATCATCGGGTACTCCATACCAATCCACTTGGTGTGAACAGAAATAGCGATTGGATAAGGATAATCGATGGTGTGCTTTGAATAGGTTTCGAGGGTTTGCGCTACGGCCTTTGTGCTGTATTGCTCCCAAAGCGGATTTCCTTCCTTCGGGTAATAACTCATTGCCATTGGTCGCTTATCACCAATCTGAACGCCCATCGCGTCCCAAATGAATTTTCTTGAAGAAGCCCAGGCAAAGTCGCGCACATTTTCAGCATGGAAGATCCAGGTTTTCATGCCTTTCTCTTTTCCTTTTTCCGCTTCGCGAGCTTCATCTTCGGTAACAATCATTACCGGTTGGTCTGCGTATTTCGCCTTCTCATAACGCTTCCTTTGCTCAGCACTCAATACTGTTTTGGAGTTTTGAAGCACGCCCGTTGAAGCAACAATGTGATCGGAAGGAACTGTAAGGGCTACTTTGTAATCCCCAAATTCCAAGGTAAACTCTCCCGAACCAAGGAATTGTTTGTGCTGCCACCCCTGGTAATCGGTATAAGCAGCCAAGCGTGGGAAAAACTGTGCGATGGTATAAATGTAGTTGTCTTCATCTTCGAAATATTCATAGCCAGAGCGACCACCAATTTTCATTCTATCGTTGATGTTGTACCACCACTTGATTTTGAAAACAAACTTCCCTCCTGGCTTCAAAGTGCTTGGGAGGTCAACGCGCATCATGGTTTTATTGACCGTGTAAGCAAGGTCTTTGTTCCCAGCGTCTTTCACATAGTCGATCTTAAAACCACCATCGAACCAAGGCTCTAGGTTTCTGAGGTCTGAAAAGCTCATTTCATCCGACATGCTTGAGCGACGAATTTTGTGGGAGTCGCTGTCTTTAGCACGCATGTTTTGATCTAACTGAACCCAAAGGTAAGTTAGGTCGTCTGGAGAATTATTCACATAAGTGATCGTCTCCTCACCGTACACCTGTTGTTTGTCGTCATCGAGACGGATTTGCATATCGTAATCCACCTTTTGTTGCCAGTATTCATCTCCCGGAGCACCAGAAGCCGTGCGGTATTCGTTGGGAGTTGGCAATGCTTGGTGCAGCTGTTTGAATTTACTTTGATTGGTGTTTTCCTGCGCAAATGGGGCGAAAGAAATCGATATAAATAAGAATAAAAGTGCTTTTTTCATGCTTCTGTTTCGGGTTGAGGTTTCCAAAAATAGTACATTCCTTGTGGATTTACTTTTTCTTTTTCTGGGCGATGGGAATCGTAATACCTTTAAACATCTTCTTGAACATCTTGTTTACTGCTTATGAGAACCTTTTCTATTTTTTGCTTCGCGATGCTATTTCTTATGGCATGCAAACCTGATCAAGACCAAAACGATCTTATTCAGAGCTCTTCAACACCTTCTGATAACCCAAATGGTGATTCCATTGAGGTGGCCTTGTCCGATCGTAACGACCTTCCATTCGAGAATAGCGAAAATGACACCGACACCCTTCGCTACCTCGCTTTAGGGGATTCCTATACGATTGGTGAAAGCGTAGCTCCCGGAGAAAGATGGCCCAATCAATTGGTGGAAAAAATCAACTCTGAGCAAGACAATGTGCACCTAAGCAGCGCGCAAATTATAGCTCAAACCGGCTGGACCACCGCTAATTTAAGCAACGCTATGGACCAACAAAACGTGGATTCACAGCAATACGATTTGGTATCGCTACTCATTGGGGTGAACAATCAATATCAAAATCAGCCCTTGTCTCTTTATCAAGCAGAATTCCCCGCTTTACTTCAGCGTGCCATTGATTTGGTTGGTGGTGACGCTAGTAAAGTGTTTGTGGTATCTATTCCAGATTATGGCTATACTCCCTTTGGAAGTGGCAATCAGGCCAACATTAGTTCATCTTTAGCCCAATTTAATGCTGCATGTTTAGAAATGACCACCGCCGCGGGGCTTGCGCATTATAACATCACTCCTATTTCACAGCAGTATCCTGGTACTTCCGGACTTGTTGCTGCAGACGGGCTGCATCCTTCGGGTTATCAGTACCAACTTTGGGTGTCTTCGTTTTGGGAAAATGTGCTTGATCAATTGCAATGAGAACGCTGGCCAAAATGCTCACTTTTTCGAATTGAAAAATTTCTTCCTTCAGGTGTATTTCAAAACAATTGATAAACACCAAAATGAACTTTAGAATACTCCACATTTCTTTGCTATCTTTATAGCACAAAGAGAACGTGCTACCCAACACAGGGTTCGAAGGCCAAAAAGGCAGGTAATAGTTATGATTACCAGCACATTAATCAAGTTTATATTTAATGGGGAAATCGCAAGAAACCTTTAATAAGAAAGAAAAAGAGAAGAAACGTTTAAAAAAACGTCAGGATAAAGCTGCAAAACGCGAGGAGCGTAAGTCAAATCCGAAACCAACAAGCTTTGAAGACATGATTGTTTATGTCGACGAATATGGTCAGCTTACCGATACGCCGCCAGATCCGACAAAAAAATTAAAGTTCAAGGCTGAAGACATCGAAATCGGAATTCCGAAAAAAGAGAAAGAGGAAATCGACCCTATTCGCAATGGAAAAGTAGAGTTTTTCAACAGCGAAAAAGGCTTTGGTTTTATCAAGGAAGATGGAACCAACGAAAAGTTCTTTGTACACGTAAGTAGCCTAACAGGTGAAATCGAAGAGGGCGAAAAGGTTTCATTTGAACTCGAGCAAGGTCTGAAAGGACTCAATGCAGTTCGCGTAAAAAAGATTTAATTTTTCTATTCAAGTTGCCTTCAATAAGCCAACTTGATCACTTATAGCATAGCGCATCAAAATAAAGCACCTTTAAACGTGCTTTATTTTGGAAGCGTGAGTTTATCCTTCAACAGGAATCATGGCTTGGGCCTTCTCACGATTACTCACGAGTCTGTATTTGCCATGCTGTATTCCTATCCTTTAGGCCGAACAACTTAGCCTGAATTCCAAGATCTTCCTCATAGACCAGCTCCACACAATCCAACATCATGTTGATTGGGACTAGAAACATGGCATTTCGTTTCGGCCAGGTCAAACCACCAACAAACCATAATCACGCAACTTCAAGAGGGTTTTTGAGTGCCAAAAGACTTCAAAATCATCAAACTGTGCTTCAAAGTCGCTTTTCAGTTCGCCATAAGTTTTTGGTTTTGATGAACTGATTTTGAGTTGATGAAGTTGTTCAGAGAACCACTTGCCTCGTTCTAACTCTAAGCTCACAACAAAACACTCACGTTTGTGGTAAAAAGAAAGTTCCAGGGTGTTCCAAACCTTGCTTTTCTTGCGTTTGTGACGTTCTTGAGCATCTGGCAGCGCTCCCAACCACAATACTTTTGCACTGCTCGAGGGAAGATGTAAGGCTTCGTTTTCGATGCATTCGGCAATATAGTGCGGCGCCACGGTGCTTCTCGGAATTTTGAAGTCGAACCACTCCTTCAAGGGCAAGTCGAAACCATTGCCGTGCATGTAGTTAAAGAGGGATTTTTTGAGGCCGAAGCTGAACTTGCTATGGTCGATGCCACTGGGATCGATGAAATCGACGTCGTTGTGGGCAAAGGTGATTTCTTTTGTTTTTGGGGTGATGCCAAAGGCTTCAGGATTCAAACCAATAGGACTGTGTGCCGTGAGCGCGAATTGATGCCAGAATCCCGATTGAATCACGCCCAATTCAAACAACTGCCGAACCATTTCCAAGCTATCGATGGTTTCTTGCTCGCTTTGAGTTGGGTATCCATACATCAAATAGGCATGCACCATGATGTTGGCCTGAGTGAAATTACGAGTAACCCGAGCCACTTGCTCCACACTAACCCCTTTGTCGATCAAGTCTAGGAGTCGGTTAGAAGCCACCTCCAAACCTCCAGAAACCGCAATGCAACCGGAGGCTTTCAGTAAATAACACAGGTCTTGAGTAAAGCTCTTTTCAAAACGGATGTTGGTCCACCAAGTGAGCGTGAGTTTTCGCTTCAAAATCTCCATCGCCACCGCCTTCATCAGTGCGGGAGGTGCTGCTTCATCCACGAAGTGAAAACCATTCGTTCCCGTTTGAGCAATGAGCTCTTCCATGCGGTCTACCAAAATCTTGGCTGCGATGGGTTCGTATAGTTTGATGTAGTCTAGGGAAACATCGCAGAAGGTGCATTTCCCCCAGTAACACCCGTGCGCCATCGTGAGCTTGTTCCATCGACCATCGCTCCAAAGGCTGTGCATGGGGTTGGCAATTTCAATCACCGAAATGTATTTGTCTAAGAGGAGCTCGGAATAGTCGGGAGTACCCAATTCACTTTGCTTGTAATCTGCTTGGAGTGCGTTGTTTCGGTAATGTACTTCTCCCTTTTCCAAAAGGAAGGTCCTTTTGAAGTGTTGTTCTGAGGTGATTTTAGGCTTGTTTACCGCTTCCCAAAGCAATTCAATGGGCACTTCTCCATCATCCAGCGTAATAAAATCGAAAAATTCAAACACGCGCGGGTCTTTAAGCGAGCGCAGTTCCGTATTGGGGAATCCTCCGCCCATGGCTATCTTCACTTCAGGAAACTCCGCTTTGATGAACTGAGCACATTTAAAAGCACTGTACAAGTTGCCGGGAAAAGGAACCGAAAAACAAATGAGTTTTGGGGCGATGACTTTCAATTTTGCGTGAAGCAACTCTAAAGTCAGCTCATCGATGAAGCTTCCCTCCTCTTGCAGCGCGGCATAGAGCTCATCAAAGGAATTGGCGCTTCGGCCCAAACTTTCGGCATAGCGACTAAAACCGAAACGCGGGTCTAGGGTTTCTACGATAAAGTCTGACAAGTCTTCGAGCATCAAGGTGGCCAAGTGCTTTGCTTTATCTTGCATGCCCATGAACCCGAAAGCCCAGTCGAGATCGTCCAATTGATCAAAACGGGAAGCTTCAGGCAACAAATCCTCGCTGCATATTTGCCGGGCGAAGGTGAGGTTTTTCCCTTGAAGGAAGTCCACCACCTCATCAATCACCAGTTCATAGCTCTCACGCAGCGCCAAAATTCTGCGGGCATTGGGCGTTTCAATGTTTCCTAGACCTTCTGCTTCGTCAAACATTTTGGCTAATCCTTGCTTTGAAAACAAGGCCAGAATCACCTCAATTCCCAAGTCCATTTGGCTCGACTCAATGTTCTTCGTGTTCAAAAAGCCCTTGAGGTAAGCACTTGCAGGGTATGGTGTGTTGAGCTGCGTAAACGGGGGTGTTATGAGGAGGAGTTTAGACAAGGAGCTGCTTTCGTTATGGTGACAAAGATAGACGAAAGAAGCCCTACCTTTGAAGGGAAGCCAAGACTTTAAACTTGGAAAAATAAGAACAGCCCATTCCATTGGCTCACCCAAATTCACTTCGTCACACTATTCACTTCATCACGGCCCATGGAATATCAAATCACAGCGCGTTCAAAGGCAAATGAATCGGCCTTTTTCGAAGCCAAAGCATCCACCATTGCTTTTGGAACGGCTCCTCAAAGTGCAGATACCCTTCCCAACCCGGCCGAATTGTATTTGGGCGCCTTGGCCGCTTGTATGTTGAAAAATGTGGAGCGTTTTTCTGGAATGATGAAGTTTCAATACACGCAAGCCACCATAGAAGTGAAGTCGCTTCGCCTCGAAAATCCACCACGAATGGCAGAGATCTCCTACCGCTTGATCATTCACAGTGAAGACCATAAGCTGAACACCCGCCTGCTCCAAAAGAACCTGGAAAAATTTGGAACGATTTACAACACAGTGAAGGGTTCATGCTCCATTGAAGGAACAATTGAAGTGCAAAAATAAGCTTGTGCCATCTTCGATTATGGACTTTCTTTAATCTTGTTAACCTGCACAAACAAACCTTTAAGGGTATGGAAGAATCTTACCTTGTTTGAAAATTTAAAGACATGATGAAAGAGATGTGGAATGAACGATATGGAGCAAAAGAATTCGCTTATGGGATTGCTCCTAATGTGTTTTTTAAATATGCTTTGGATAAATATGAGCTTGAAGGGCGTATTTTACTTCCGGCTGAAGGAGAAGGACGAAATGCTTTGTATGCTGCACAGAGCAGCTTAGAGGTTTATGCTTTTGATATCAGTGAAGAAGGACAAAAGAAAGCGCTCCAGCTTGCAAAAGAACATCATCTTACAATTGATTATCAAGTTGGTCACTTTCTTAAAATGAATTATGCTCATGGGAGTTTCGATGCGGCGGCGCTGATTTATGCTCACTTCCCTCCTCACATTTTGTCTGTTTATCATCAAAAAATAATTGACTTGCTCAAACCTGGTGCTTTGCTTGTTCTCGAAGGGTTCAGCACAAACAACCTCCCATTGAGAATGGAAAACCCAAAAGTTGGTGGTCCAGACAAGATCGAAATGCTCTTTTCCACGGAAAGTATCAAAGCTGAATTCCCAAACTTCGAGACGATAGAACTGGAAGAAGCTCAAGTTGAATTGAACGAAGGCCTCTACCATCAAGGAAAAGCGAAGGTGATTCGATTTGTTGGAAAGAAAAATGCCTGATCAACTTCGTGAAGTCAAACAGGCATTCTAAAAACCTTTTGTATTCTTGAGTAAGCCTAGATTACGGACTAACCCAATTGATTGAAATATTGAAGTAAGCTGGGTTGCTGAAATCGTTTTCAATTAAGAATGGAGTATTGTCGCCAAAGGGACGGAAAAAATCTCCTCGATCTAGATCGAAAGACCAGTTGTAGCGGTATCCGGCTTGAACTGAAAGCCAAATTTGAGAGCTTAAGGCATGATCCCATGTTGCCCGAAGTCGCAATTCTGATCTTCTTAGTTCTAAATCGTTGTACGACAGATCTCCAGGTCGGTCTTCATTGTTAATTCTGAAGGTATTTCCTTCCACTTCCCAACCGAAGAGTAGGAAGTTTTTTGAGTTGACATTTCTTCGATACTGAAAACGCGCCGGTAAGAGCATTTCTAGTCCCCACTTTTTATTCTGAGCAGTATAGAGCATGTAGTACACCGGAACATAGTTCAATGCCCCACCGAGGTAGGTTCTGCTCAAACCAAGCCCCCAAATCTTGCGATCATTGGCCTTAATTCCATAAATCAAGGCGCCTGTGTAGCGCAAGTAGTTTGCTGATTGCATGTTCGAGAACGAATAATCTCCGTTCAGATTTAGTCCGAATTGTGCAATCAAATAACGTTTAATATTGAGCGGTTTGAAGGCCGTAGCGGTGAAGCCCATTGTACGCAGGCCATTGTTGCTTAAAGACTTACTTAAAACCTCGTTTTCAGCTCTTGTGGTATTGGCGAAGGAATAGTTTGTTTCGGCGTAATTCACTCCAAGATTAAGAAGAAAGTAGTTCTTTGAAATTACTGGATAATTCACCGCAAAGCGCACACCTTGAGCATTGTCAATGGTGTGTTCTGTGGTTTCATCTCCTGACTCATCTGGCACTGCCTGAAGCGAATGCTGAGTTTGAAAATCATAACCCAGTGAAACCAGTTTTATAGGCAATTGTCCTAAGATTCTAGAAGAACAAAAGGCCTTGTTTTTTGTGGTTTGAACTAACTGAGAATAATCCACTACTTCACCTTCGTCTTCCTCTTCCATTGGAGGATCCTCTTGTGATAAGGC
>JAQWFN010000027.1 GCA_029238785.1 Flavobacteriales bacterium
AATGAGAAAGGAAAGGGTAGTGGCAATATCCACTAAAGTCAAAAGCTGCTGTTTCGCAAAAAGTACAATGGAGAGGCTAACGACCAATAAGGTAATGAGACTCATTCTATAGTAAGGGAATTTCTTTTTTCTGGGTGATGCAGTTTTGGGTGTATCTTCGCCAAACAACAATATAAAACAACGCTCCACAGCTCTTGAATAGCCGTCAAAAACAGCGATACAGGTTCCAAACATGATGCTGCAAGCGGCGGTTCCAATAATGATATGGCTCCAAGAGCCAATAACTTTTGTGTACAAACTAACCACTCCTGAGGCAAACAAATGCATGGCACTGGGAAGCGCTTCCTCACTTCCATATAGCAGTTTTGCTCCCATCACCAAAAAGCAAATAGACAACAAGGCCGATGCCCAATAGCCAAAGTTGAAATCGAGCAAAGAGGCCCTTAAACTGGGTTGGTAGGAGCTACTCTTCATGCGTTCTAAGGTCCACAAGCTATTCCAAGCACTCAAATCCACTGCGGTTGGCATCCAGCCCATGAGCGCAATAATGAAGACCAAATCATCACTCCCCATAGGGAACTCAGCAACACTGGAATACACTTTAGCATCCACAGGCTCATGAAATAATACCAAGACAAAAGCAACAAGTGTGCTCAACATTAATACGGCTCCAATAATTTTAATTAGGCTGTCGAGCACTTTATATTTCCCAAGGAAAAGGATCAAAACGCTTCCCGTAAAAAGCACTAAGGAGGTCCAAACGGTGCTGTTTTCGCCCAAAAAAGCACGTACTGAAAACAGGTGGTCGAAGAACCCTGAAGTAACAGCTCCAACTGCCGAACACACAAAGAACATGGAGCTAAGGGTAATGATAAAATAGCCCCACAACATGGGACGCCCCATTTGTTTGTAGCCATCGATAATGCTCTTTCCGGTAGCATTGGCGTAACGTGTACCAAACTCGAAAAAAGGATACTTAAAGATGTTCGCCGCTAAAACAGCCCAAAGCAAGGCAAAACCATAGATGGCGCCTGCACGAGTTGACTGAACAAGATGGGAAACGCCGATGGCTGTGGAGGCAAAGAGGATGCCCGGACCAAAGGTTTTCCAAAAGTTAGGAGTGCCCATGACACAAACTTATTGAAAAAGGAGCATTTTCAAATCACTAGAAAAGCGCTTAACTTGAGCTATATATAATCGCCTTATGAAAACAATGCAAGACTGGTTAGACGCCTACGCGGTGAGTCATAAAAACCCCATCAATAAATTGATCCACTGGATTTGTGTTCCCTTGATTTTCTTTACGATAGTAGGACTGCTCTCACGAATTCCCACTGGAAATTGGCAAGTTGAATTTCCTTTATTCGCGGGCTACTTGCATGTGGGAACCTTGCTTTTGATTTTCGGACTAATGTTTTTTCTGCGTTTGAGTAAGGTAATGGCTTTCTTTATGGCAATTGTTGCTTTTACCGTGCTTTGGGGAGTGAAGGTGGTGAACGAAGTTGCTCCAGAACAAGCTTTGTATCTCTACCTTATTGTTTTCGCTGCTGCCTGGATTGGTCAGTTTATTGGTCACAAAATAGAAGGAGAGAAACCTTCCTTTTTTGATGATTTGAAGTTTTTATTAATTGGTCCAGCTTGGCTTTTAAGTTTCATCCTTAAGAACTTAGGGCTGAAATACTAGTTGGTTTAATCAGGTGGGGATGACATCTTGATTAAATCAAACAATCTTGGAATAAATTTTGCTTGAAAAGACCTAAAATTGCCGCATGAAAGCTCGCTCAATAGGGTATATAATCGTTGTGTTGTTCCTCATCTCCTGTTCGGGTGGAGATGCTTTTTTTAGTGATGCCAACATATACGAGGAGAACAACATGCCCTTGGAGGCCATTAAAAGTTACGAGCTTTCATTCAAGCAGAACGACAATGTACAAGCTCATGTGGCCCTTAAAAATCTCGCTCAACGCTACACAGAAAGCGAATTGGCTGCCGTTAGAATGGCCATTCAAGGAGGGAACTATCAAGAAGCAGAACAGCGCATCACCCAATTAGACCGCTTTGAGCGAGAATACCAGTGGTTAAACTTGGGCATTGCTCCTAAGATTTCTCAAGTACAATCGGATCTCGATAAAGTGTGGGCATCCCAACTTTACGACAAAGCCTACAAGGCAGTCATCGAAGAACAATACGACGATGCCGACATCTACATCTTTCAACTCGAAAGAAAAGACGCCAACTATCCAGAGCTTTCTTATTTAAAACTTCTCAGAGAACTCATTCCTAATTATAACAAAGGGGAAAAAGCCTTTGAATTGAAGCTCTACCGAGAGGCCATGAACTACTACGCCCAAGTTATTGCTTTGGATGTCGATTACAAAAATGCTTTAGAGCGATTCAATTATTGCCTCAGCCAAGTGCGCTTTTCATTGAGTGTGGTTTTAAAAAGCAACGATGCCATTCCAGACCCCTTGGAGCGAGCTATCAGTGCGGAAATCAAACAAGCCATCATTGGACTGAACGACAAAAGTATCCAACTTGTAGATCGAGAAAATATCGACGATTTACTGGCAGAACAACTCCTAGGCATGGGAGCAGGGTTTCAAGAAGACTTGTCTGGGCAAGCGGGTGAGCTGATGGGCGCGCAATATGTTATTATTGGTGAGTTTGTAAATTACAAAGTGAAATCAAGTCCAGAAAGAAGGTACGAGCGAAAAGGTTATTTAGGTCCGAGTACCAACGATCAAAAGATGGTGTACTATTACTACGAGCGCGAAGACCACATGGAGGCCAGCTTTCGATTTGTGATGGTTGAAACGGCAACAGGTAAAGTAGTTTCTGCAGACAATATCCCCTTTGTTCAAAGCGATAAAATAGCTTACGCAAGATTTAATGGGAATGCCCAAAGACTTTATCCTGGAAACTGGCGTACGAAGCTGCTAGGGTCAAGAATGGATGAAGTATATCGCGATCAAAAACCGGCTTTAGACGTCTTGCTCAGCAGTCATACTACAGGAAGTTCTGAAGTGGGCTTTCAGGAAACCTTCACAGAGTTGATAGCGAGTAGAATCAGTGAAATGATTACTGAGTTTGCTGAAGAGCGCTAGTATCGTGTTTTTTACGCTGAAAATTCTTGGTGAAGTAAATAGCAGCGTTCAAGTATCAGGCTGTTGTTATTGTTGACGATGACAAGATCTGCCTTTTCTCGTCGTTGTGCATCTGTCCACTGTTTATTGATGCGTTGACGAACCTCCGCTTCGCTGCGTTCATCTCGTTTCATCACCCGTTCGATGCGCTCAGTTTCATTGGCTTCAACCGTTATTACTGCATGGCAATCGAGGTGAGAAGCACTTTCAAAAAGTATTGCAGCCTCGCGAATAACGTAGCTTGCAGATTGTTCCTTCAGCCATTGAGAAAAGTCTTCTTTAACTAAAGGGTGAACCATAGCGTTCAAAGCACTTAAGGCGTCATCATCACCAAAAACCTTTTGGGCAAGTGCAGCAGGAGAGAAGCTCCCATTTAGATAAACCGCTTCGCCAAAGCGCTCGATAACCAGGTGTTTTAGTTGCTTAGAACTGCTATATAAAGCCTTGGCTCTTTCATCGGCAATGTAAATAGGAACGCCCATGCTTTTAAACACCCGAGCGATGCTCGACTTACCGCTTCCAATCCCTCCTGTTAGTCCGACAACTTTCATATAGTGAAGGTGCTTACTTTTCATCAATTCTCAAAATTTACCTCAATTCAATTGGAGTAACCCTTGAAGTGTGAATTGCTCTTCGTTTCTTTGCAGCACATTTATCCAAAGCGCATGAAACACTTAATAGCACCTTCAGTATTAGCAGCAGATTTTGCAAACCTCGAACGCGATTGCAAGATGATTAATGAAAGCCAAGCAGATTGGTTTCACATCGACATCATGGACGGCGTTTTTGTTCCTAATATTAGCTTCGGTATGCCTGTTATGGCTGCAATTAAGAAACATGCCACCAAGCCTTTGGATGTTCATTTGATGATTGTTGACCCAGACAGGTATGTAGAGGAGTTCAAAGCCATCGGAGCAGACATTTTAACAGTGCACTATGAAGCGTGTACGCACCTTCATCGCAGCATCCAAAACATCAAGGCTCACGGCATGAAGGCGGGAGTAGCCATGAATCCTCATACACCCGTTTCACTATTGAAAGATGTAATTGCAGATATCGACTTGGTGTGCTTAATGAGCGTAAATCCCGGTTTTGGTGGACAAAAATTCATTCCGAATACCTATAATAAGGTAAAGGAACTCAAAGCGATGATTCTCGAAGCAAATTCTAATTGCTTGATTGAAATCGATGGAGGAGTAGGCTTGAACAATGCAAAATCACTTGTAGAAGCAGGGGCAGATGTACTCGTTGCGGGATCGGCTGTTTTTGCAAGTGAAAACCCAATTAAAACGGTTCAGTTGCTGAAAAGTGTCGATAAGGCATAAAAAAAATCCGGTTAAGAAATCATTATCTTATTTTGTAGGGAAAAACCTACAAATCTCGTAACCATGCCCTTTCCATTGAGTAAGACTAGCTTTATGTGAGTCATTTTTATTTCTGTGTGAGTCATTTTACTTCGATAAATGGTGTTTTTTTGTCGATAAATGGTTACTTTTGCATTCATCTACCCTTGACTTGAACAAATTGATAACCAAATTAACTAGAGAATGGAAAGAAACTACTTCTTTACCAAAATGAATGTGACAATGGCATTCTTTGCTTTTATCACCTTCGCCTTCACTTCGAGTGCGTTTTTTAATGCTTTGAAAAACAACGAAGGACTTTCGTCTGAAATGAAGATGAATCCACCAGGAATTCTTGTAGAAGAGAGTAGCCTTTCTTCCCCTGAATCTAATGAGATGGTTGATCCGCCCTTATTGAATCCTCCTTCTAATTGTGAGTGTAATGGTTACATTTATGAATTTACGGTGGAGTATAATGGACCCGCAGGTATTGGCGGTGGTGCATATGATGATCATGATAATGAGTTTGGATATTGGAATAATCTTCAGCCAGGTCAGCAATACACATTCAATGTTTCTAATTCGAATCATCCAGGAGAATATCACGATCATAACAATCCCGAAATGTGGACATACGTTAATGGACAGTGGATTTCTCATGGAGTAATCCATTCATCGTGTTCAGAGGATATATTGGGGAATTCTTATGGACCTTGGACTGTTGTTAGTTACACAGATATTCAAGGTAATGTTTGCGAAGAATTCGTAGATAACTGTCCTCCAGGATTCAATTTGTCTGCAAGTGCGACTGTTTCAAATAACACAGGATGCGGTTCACTTTGTGATGTGCTGTGTTTCGAAAGTACAACTGGTAACAATGACGTTTCAGCTCAAATGGCGATAGATGTTATTCAAGGACAGAACACAATTACTCTTCGTACAATTTATGCTAAAACATTTTGTGATAACACATATGGCAGCAATAAAATCGGATGGCCAGGTAATCATACGTTTGATAACCTCAGAGGGTCTGACAAACTGGAATTGAGTTTATATGATGCGAATGGTAATCTTTCCCTTCAATTCGAATTGGATTATATAGATGATGGAAATCAAGGGCCTTCAGGTTATGGGACTGGAGGTGTCTTGGATGGTGATGGAGATATGATTGTAGGTAATGCTAACCATATTTTGGACGTTAAAACGTCATTAAGTGAAAATTTTAATACTTATGGTTACGTATTAACTACAAATTCTCCTGCGACTGATGCGAATTATACTCCAAACCCCCAATATCCGAATTGGATTTTTGACGTTTGGTACGAGGTTACTGTTGATTTAGCGGCCTTTGGAAACGCGGGCTGGGGTTATCCAGAAATTACAGATTTTCATGCCTCACCGAGTAAAACTGGGAATAATTCGGAGCCAGTAGAGTTTTCTGAGTGTTGTGGAAACAATTGTTCAGGAACAATAAACCTGACCATGAACAATGGTGTAGCACCGTATACTTATTTATGGAGTAATGGAGCAACTACTCAAGACTTGGGTAATCTTTGCGAAGGTACATATACCGTACAGGTGACTGATGCGCTTGGATGTCAACTAGAACAATCTTACACTGTTGGTCAAGATCAACCTGTCATCGCTGTGGATGCAGATATCAACTTCAATTCAGAATGTGACCAAGTGCCAACACCTGGGCCTTGCACTTGCAATGGGTATATCTATGAATTCACTGTAGAATACAATGGAACTGCAGGTATTGGCGGTGGTGCGTATGATGACCATGACAATGAATACGGATACTGGAATAATCTTCAACCAGGACAGCAGTACACGTTCAATGTGTCAAATTCAAATCACCCGGGAGAATATCACAATCACAATAATCCTGAAATGTGGACATATGTTAATGGACAATGGATTTCTCATGGAGTAATTCATTCTTCTTGTTCTCAAAACGTTGTTGGAAATACATACGGGCCCTGGACAGTTGTTAGCTATACGGATATCCATGGCAATGTTTGCCCTGGTTCTGTAACAACATGTGATGGGTCAATTACAGTTACTCCAGTATCAGGAGCTACGCCATTCACGTACAGTTGGTCAAATGGGGCCACAGGAAATAATATTACAGGATTATGTGAAGGAGATTATTCGGTAGTGGTAACTGATGCAAATGGGTGTTCTGAGGAATTCCAGTATGTAATGCAATGTGGACCACAAGTACCTCCAACATTAGTTGAAACTTGTATAATTACTGGATATGAATCTGCTACAGGAAGAGTTTTCTGGATACCTAACTTTGGAACAGATTTTCGCCCTTCATCTCAAGGTCTATTCTTAGATAAGTACGATAATGGAACTGCTCACTTAAGAGGACAAATTGAACGTATTTCGAATTCAAGTCATAAATTTTCTGTATCTCTTTGGTTCGATAATGAGTCGAATTACTCGGAATGGACGGCTCAGGGATTGTCAGCTCATAGCCCTCAATTGGGTAATGAATCAACTTGGACATTTTATAGTTTTGATCAATCAGAAGTCAGTACTTTAACTGGTCAGGGAAGTCTTCTCGGCCAGACTCTCTATCTTGAGGATACCGGCTCTGGATATGGCTTGCAGATAGGTAATGGTGCTAATGCTCTAAATAGTAACTCAAATGGAATTTCTACTTGGTTTAACTACTCAGGCACTGCTTCTGGCAACGGGGATATCAATGGTACATTTAATTGTAATACAAATGATTGTGAAGTAGGGTGTCCTGCTGATGTTACTCTTGAGTGTGATGCAAACGTTTCTCCAGAGTTCACAGGGTATCCTCAGCTCGTATGTGATGGGAATGTAACGTGTGCTCGTGGGGTAGGAGAATTTGATCTTTTGAATGAGCCATTTGATGGTGTGCTTTCAGACTGGAGCTTTGGTCCAGGATGGAACACTGGAACAGGTTGTGCACCGGGCAACTGCGGGTCATTCCCGAATGCTTTCATTGATTATTCAAATTTCTATTCCGCATACAATACCAAGCTTACCAGTCTACTATTGGATGCGTGTTGTACTGATCAAGTAGAACTTTCATTCTGCATGCGTCAGGATTTATATGGATCGTCTAACGTTCCTGGATACCTCGCAATTCAATACCGCATTTTGGGTGGTACCTGGCAAACTGTTCACACGTATACTTCTCAATATGGCCAAACCATAGACTACAGCGACTCATTTAGTCTTCCAGTTAGTGGTGAACAATTTGAAATTCGTTTCAGTGCTTATGGAAATGGGTCTTCAGGATACACCATGGGGGGATGGGGAATTGACAACGTTGTTGTTTCTGCTCACAGTCCAGGATGCGAACCTTCTCCTATTGATGTAACCATTGACTGGTCGTTCACAGATCAATCGAGTGGTACATGTCCGGAAGTCATCACAAGAACATTCACTGGTGAATACAACGGAGAAGCACTTTCATGCACACAAAGCATTACTTTGGTTGATGAGGTAGCACCAGTTTTCACGTATGTACCAGCAGACGCTACAGTGTCTTGTTCAGAAAACCTTCCAAACGAAGATGCTACAGCCATTGATAATTGTGGCGATGCGATCATCACTGTTGCTGACGCTAGCTCAAGCAATGGTTGCGACGATCTTATTACAAGAACCTTTACCGCAACCGATAACTGTGGAAACACAGCTACTGCAGTTCAGTTGATCAACGTTATTGCTGATGTGCCAACTGTGAGCGCTTCATCAACTCCTGACAATTGTACGCAAGTAGAAGGAAGTATTACTTTGACTTTTGAAGACAGTGCTTGTCGTTCAGCGATCAAATTATCTATTGACGGCGGTGCGAACTTCATTCAAGTGAACGATAACAGTGGTGCATACACTTTCGAAGGTTTGACTGGTGGAACATACAACTTGTTCGCTCAGTGGGGGGATAACGATTGTCCTACCGACCTCGAAGACATTACTGTTGGAGACAATACGGAGATTGAATTAGAAATCAACAACTACGGAATTTGCGTGGTAGATCTTTACGAGTGGTTACCAGGTGGTGATCAGTTTGTTGAAGAATTAGCGCCAGGAGAAACCTTCTTTGTTACAACACATGTTGGAGCGATGTGGAGAATTGTTGGAGACAACTGGAACCCAGGTGACTTTGATGCACAATACACTGTAGAAGGATGTTTCGACCAAGTTTGGAACGTGAATCCAGATTACTGTCAACCAGAATGTGTAGGCGACTTAAGTGTAGATGCAGGTCCAGACCAAAGCATTTGCGAAGGAGAATCAGTAACACTTACAGCAAACATTTCTGGCGAAACAGATTGTAATGAAATCATTTCATGCTACACCATTGGAAATGGAACAGCGCCAGCAGGTTGCTTCCCAACTCCAGGTACTGGTGTGATTTTCAGAAGAGCACAATGTGGTGGACCAGCTCATGAGATTTGGCAAGCAGGTAACGATTTGAGATTGACCGAATTTGCTGACGGAACTGCCACTATTGAAGGAACCCTTACCAACAATGGTCAAGTTGGTGTTCTCCACATGGATCTTTATGAAAAAGAGAACACAGGAAACACTTGGAATGCATCATGCTATACCAACAACCTCGGTTCAAACAGGACCTTTTACAGAAGCTTCATTGGTTCTATAACTGTTGGCAATGAGGTATTCACCATCGAAGAGAAATTGAGCGAACAGCACTTTATCTTGGCCGATGGAGCTGGATTTAACACAGGTAGCTATGGTCTTGGATCATGGACTGGTGGAACTTTCGGTGGATGTACAGAGTGGTTCGCTACTTTGACTCCTTGTGATATCCCTTCTCAAGAAACAACAATTGTATGGTCAACTGGTGAGACTACTGAGAGCATTACTGTTAATGCTGGTGGTACCTACTCTGTAACGGTTACAGATTGCGCTGGATGTGTTGCTCAAGACGAAGTAACCATCAACATCCTTGAGAGTCCAGAAGTAAGCGTTTCAAGCACAAACCCAGTTTGTCTTGAAGAAAACGGAAGCATTACATTCACTTTTGCTGATGTAGCTTCTCGCACAAATATTGAATTCTCTATCGACGGCGGCAACACTTGGCCAGCGGAATACAACGTAGCTGATAATAGTGCTTCATTCACCATTGACGGATTAGCTCCTGGAACTTATGAGCTAGTAACAAGATGGGGTAACGATGAGTGTCCGGTTGATCTCGGAAATATCTCACTTGTTGCTGATGAATGTGCATCTCTCGGAAACTTCGTGTTCTACGATAACGATAGAGACGGTATTCAGGATGCAGGAGAAGAGGGTGTTGAAGGCGTAGAAGTAGAATTGTACATCTGCGGCGAGGATACACCTGTTGCCAGCACTAGCACAAACGCCAACGGTATTTATGTATTTGAAAACCTTAATCCAGCAAATGATTACTACGTCGTATTTGTAGGATCAAGCTTACCTGCTGACTATGTGTTCTCGACGCCAAATCAAGGTGGTGATGATACCACAGATTCTGATGCTGACGAAAACGGACAAACTGCTTGTGTAGAATTGGAGTCGGGTGAATTCAACGATACTGTTGATGCCGGAATTAACCAACCAACTGCTAGCCTTGGAAACTTTGTGTTCTACGACGATGATAGAGACGGTATTCAAGATGCTGGGGAAGAAGGTGTTGAAAATGTAACGGTTCAATTATTTGTTAACGGAGGAGCTGCACCAGTAGCCACTACAACAACAAATGAAAACGGATTCTACATCTTTGAAAACCTTGATCCAGGAGTGGAGTACTTTGTTGTATTTGCCCCAGCTTCCTTACCAGCTGATTATGTATTCTCTCCAGCCAATCAAGGTGGCGACGATGCACTTGATTCTGATGCAGGAGTGAACGGACAATCACCGATTGTTGTTCTAGCACCAGGAGAATTCAACGATACCATCGATGCGGGAATCAACAATCCACTCGGTTCTATTGGTGATTTTGTTTGGGAAGATGAAGACCAAGACGGTATTCAAGATCCTAACGAAGACGGAATCCAAGGCGTGAATGTAGAATTGTACATCTGTGGTGAGACCGATCCTATTGCGTCAACATCAACAGACGAAAACGGCTTCTATAACTTCCCGAACCTTGAGCCAGGAGTAGAGTACTTCGTAGTATTCGAAACACCAACAGGATTCACTGGAACAACTGCAAATGCAGGAGCAAGTGATACAAACGACTCAGACGCTGATGAAAACGGAGCTACTGCTTGTTACGAATTGAGCCCAGGTGAAGACTATGAAGACTTCGATGCTGGTTTCTTTATCCCTACAAACATTGGTGATTTCGTTTGGTACGATGATAACCAAAACGGTATTCAAGATGCTGGAGAAGAAGGTGTGAATGGAGTAGAGGTGAACCTCGTTGCTGCCGGCACTGACGGAATCTTCGGTACTGCTGACGACCAAGTTATTGCTTCAGATACAACAGATGAAAACGGAATGTACCTTTTCGAAAATGTACTTCCTGGCGAATACATTATCGTATTCAACCCAGAAACACTTCCTGTAGATTACGTTTTAACTGCTCAAAACCAAGGCGGAGATGATGAACTTGATTCTGACGCTGACTCAATAACAGGTGCAACTGAACCATTTACTGTGGTTTACGGTCAAGACGATGATTTGAGCTTTGATGCTGGTATTTCTACTTGCCCAGTTCCTACTTTGAACGAAGAGGAGCCAGTTGATGTGAGCATCACTTGTGAAGACAATGTTCCTGCAGCTGCGGAATTGACATTCTCTGACTTTATCTACGGTGATGCTGAAGTGGTTTTCACTGAAGAAATGAACGAACTTGATTGTGGTGAAGAGATTGTGAGAACATGGACTGCGACTAATGAATGTGGTTCAACTGCGACAGTTGATCAGGTGATTACCATTACAGATGACCTCGCTCCAGTAATTACGTTCCAAACTCCAGATCAAACCATTGAATGCGATCAAGAGATTCCGGAGATTGTAGTGACTTACGAAGATAACTGTGACGAGAACTTAACGGTTGTTGTTGACAACTGGATCAACGATTTGGATTGTGGATTTGAGTACGTGAAGTACTGCAGCGCTACTGATGATTGTGGAAACATGTCGGAAGCCACTGTAACCATCACTGTACTTGATACAACTCCTCCAGTGGCAACAAATCAACCAGAAGATATCACCATTGAGTGTGATGAAGAGGTTCCTGCATTTGATCCAATGTTCGAAGATAACTGTGATGAAACACTAGAACTTTCTGCTCAATCAAACCAAAGTGCGGGTGATTGTGGATTCCAGATCTCACGTTCTTGGACAGCAATTGACGATTGTGGAAACGAAACAAGCGTTTCTCAAATCATTACTATTGTTGATACAACAGCACCTGTATTCTTGACTACTCCTGCAGATTACGTAGTAAACTGTGATAATGGTTCTTCTGATCCAGAATTCGCTGGAGAGCCAACTGTTGAAGATAATTGCGATAACAACCCTGTACTTACGTTCGTAGACGGTGTTGCTGGTCAAGATTGTCCGGCTAGCTTCGAGCGTACTTGGACAGTTAGAGATAACTGTGGAAACGAAGAGGTTTATGTTCAAGTCATCACCATCAACGATTTCGCTGCTCCAGTACTTGTTACTCCAGCAGACGTAACGATTGAGTGCGACGAATCAACAGATCCATCGAATACAGGAATGGCAACAGCAACAGACGACTGTTCTATGCCAAACGTAACTTATGTTGACGGACCATTAAGTGGTGATTGTCCTTACACTTTCGAGCGTACTTGGACAGCAATTGACGCTTGTGGTAACTCAGAAGAGGGTGTTCAGGTGATTACCATTGAAGACACTGAAGCTCCTGTAGCTGATGGTGAAGGTCAGGAAATCACTATAGAATGTGACGAAGAGATGCCACAGTTGACCATGACTTTCCATGACAATTGCGACACGAACCTTGAAGTTACCGTTACCACCTCTGTTGAGATGGAAGGTTGCAACGAGATCTTCTACCAAACAATTACAGCTACTGATGAGTGTGGAAACCAATCAGCTGTAACCAATGTGATTACAGTAGTTGATACCACGGCCCCAGTATTGATTGGTGTGCCAGAAGACGCAACGATTGATTGCAACGACGAAGTTCCTGCAGCAATTGTTTCTGCTATGGACAACTGTGATGAGAACCCACTCGTAAGCATGAGCGCTTCAACAGAGTTCTTAGCTTGTGGATACGAAATCATCAGAACTTGGACAGCAGTTGATGAGTGCGGAAACGAAAGCTCTGATTCTCAGGTTTTGACGGTAATCGACACAGAAGCACCAGTTGTAACTGCACCTGCAGACTACGTAGTGAACTGCGATAACGGATCTTCTGATCCTGAATTCGCTGGAGAAGCTACAGCAACAGATAACTGCTCTGAGTTTACCATTACCTTCACTGACGGACCAGCAACGGATGTTTGTCCGGCTACCTTCGAACGTACATGGACGGCTACCGATGCTTGTGGAAACGCTGCTAGTGATGTTCAAATCATCACCATCAACGACTTCGCTGCACCAGTAATTACTTGTCCTGC
>JAQWFN010000028.1 GCA_029238785.1 Flavobacteriales bacterium
GCCTGATTGGCGCCAAATGCCCTTCCGGAAACACTAAAGGGCTCGGTGTTAATGTTTTCATAGTCAACATCTGCGGGAAGGTTTTCGATGTCTAAATAATGGCCTTCCTCAAGCAGTCCTTCAGGCAAAATAAACTCCATGGTGGCATAAGCGTTTAGACTTACAGTGTATTCTGGGACGTCAGAAGGGAAGTTGATGCTTCCAACGCTGAAATTATTGTTGTAAAAACCTTCAGCATTAATCACCATATCTGTGGCTGAAGGATTATTACAAACCGTGCACTCGCCTTTAGCGTTGGTTGTTTCTGCTTGAGTTACGGTGTACTGGGGGGCTGCTAAAGTGCCAGTGAATTCGTACACTTCAACCAGCGCATTTGGAACAGGATCGCCATTGGTGTCTTGTACCTTAATGAGGATAGAACCTGGAGGTGCTTCTTCTTTTTTACATGCACTTAAAACAAGAAGTGCGGCCGAAATTAAAATCAACTTTGTTTTCATAGTATTTCATTTAATGACCTGAAATTAGGCGCTTAAAACGAAAATACATGAGGAAAATGAAGGCACTTTGTGGATGATAGCCTCTGTTTTGTGGATGGAAGAAAAATGAGGGTTTTATCCTAGATTATCGCCCCGAAAACGTCTAAATCGCTTCCGAGCTTCAATCACAAAAAGGCTTCCTGGGTATTCTAAAATGATGCGCTCGTAAAGTGCTGCGGCTTGTTCCAAATCGAGATAAACGAGTTCATTGATTTCAGCCAGTCTAAACAAAGCATCATCAGCTAAAATATCCTTGAAGTGAACAGATAAGATGTCTTGTAAATAGCCCTCTGAGCTTTTAAAATCACCTGCTTTGAAGGCGATGTCGGCTTTCACCCAAAGAATTTCATCGCTCAAGGCATGACCAGGGTATTCGCTCACAATACTGTCTAATTTTGTCAAGGCTTCCGCGTTGCGATTTTGATATCGCAAGAGTTCTGCTTCGGCGAAGAGCATCATGGGCGTGGTGATGGTGTCCATGTTGAAGTTGTCAGTGATTAGCAAAGAAAGATCAATGGCATCATTACTAATCAACTTGGTAGTGCTTGCTTTGAGTACATCGAGTTGTGCCTGTGCCCATTCAAAATCGCCGGTGTAATAAGAGATTCGAGCGTTGCGAAACTTGGCTTCATGACCCAAACGGTCTTCTTTGAAATCCAGTTCGACCTGACTGAAGAGCAAACTGGCTTCCCACACATTTCCTTCGAGCAAGAGAATATCACCCAACTCTAATTTACAAAGCGCTAAAATTGGTCCGTACAAGCCAGGAAGTTCAACACAAGCTTCTAATAAATCCAATGCTCCTTGGCTATCTTTCAGGTAGAAGGCCTTGATGTGAGCGAGCTCTTTCATCAAAATGGCGGTATCTGCTGTTCGTCCTAAATCGTTTAAAGTGGCAGTATAACGATTGGCCAAGTCTTGCATGTCTTCTTCGCTGGGCTGAATGATTCCGGAAGTCAATTGTGCTAACCTGGTTTGTAGGGCTTCTGTTTTTGAGGTGATGTAGTAAGGGGTTTTATCGCCCTTTGAGGCTACATATTCGTAAGCGTCCACCGCAGTATCGTAATCGCCGTTTTTAGTGGCCATCTGAGCGATGGAGATGAGGCGATAGCCGTTCTCTTGCAGTCGGCGATCTAAGCTCTGGGCTTGAATAGATGCAGAGGCAAAGTCCTTTTTCTGATTGAAATACCAAATCAACAACTCAGCGTAAATGGTCTCATTGGGATAGCGCTGCACGCGTTGCAAAAGGGAAGAGCGAAGAAGGTCGGCCTTGTCTTCATTCTCCTGAATGTTCAGCGTACGGTTGAGGGAGTTTTGAACGGTTTGAATGTAGTTGGGGCTCACCATCAAGAGGTCCATAAACGATTCAATCATCTCCTCGTGTTGACCCATCATTCCTTGTAGGTTGGCTATTTCATAGTGAAAAGGATAACCATCTGTAGATATGTTTTGGGCTTTTTCGTAGGTGCGAAGGGCGTAGTTGTATTCGTTCAATTTGATGAAGGCATTCCCCAAACGGATGGCAGCGCTTCTTCCGCCTTGGAGCTCTTTAACAGCACTGTCGAATTCCTTATTGGCCTTGTCTTTATCGCCAAATTGCTTGTAAAGCGCACCGAGGTCAACGTGGGCCTCTGCCTTTACTTTTGACGATTTCAACTTTTTCTTCACCATCTTCTCGGCTTCCTCAAGCTCCTCAAGCGCAATGAGTGTGGCCAAGTACTTTTCGTAAACCTTGTTGGAGCGGTCAGACTTATAGATTTGTTCGTAGTAGAGCTTTGCCTGCTCGAAATCACCATTGTTAAAATAATACTCAGCCAGTTCCACATCGGTTTGAGCGAAAGAAATGCTTCCAAAAAGGAGGAAAATAAGGCTGATGATGAGGTGTTTCATATTTATTCTTTGTTCGGCAAGAGTTCGCTCATTAAGTTGAGCATCGGCGCTTTTGCCGCTTCATATTGCTTGGATGTACGCACAAGTCGACCATCAAGTTCCGAAATTTCTTCAATCAAACTCTGAGCCACTTTCGTTTCTACACTCATTTGTTTGTCGAGGTATTCTTTGGTAATGTCTCTGCCTGAACCATCAACATCTGCGCCGCTTTCCATCACTTCAATTAAGCCATTGAGTTGAATTTTGGTGCGTTCAATTTCACTTTCGATGCGTTTGCATTGACGAGGGAAATCTTTAATCAAGCGTTTTACATTGTTGTACTCGCTTAAAACGCGCGCTTGCTCTTTCACCAACTCGCCCTTATAACCCATTTTAAAACGGTCGAGGTTGCCTTTTGTTTCCCCAAGGATGGTGTTGTACATGTCTTGATCGATGCTCAAAAAAACCTTTTCAACAGAGTCTACCTTGCTCAGATAGCTTTTCAAGGTTTGAATGTCGGCACTGCGGTCTTGTTTTGGCTGACAAGAGATCAGGCCAATAAGCATCACTAAAGAAAGGAGCACAGAAAGTTGGCGCATAGATAGGAACATTTTTTTGTGAACCTAAAGATACGTTTTTGTAGGCGTTTGAGGCGGAAAGAAAGTCCTAAAAAATATGAATAGCTTTATCCTTCAATGGTATCAAATCCGCAATATGGAACTAGTACTTCAGGAATACGGATACCACCTTCGAATTGGTTGTTTTCCAAAAGGGCAGCTAAAATTCGAGGTAAAGCCAAAGCGCTTCCGTTGAGTGAGTGAGCCAATTCGGTTTTTCCTTCTTTGTTTTTGAAACGGCACTTCAAACGGTTGGTTTGGAAGGTTTCGAAATTGGAAACAGAAGAAACTTCCAACCATCTTTTTTGAGCGGCACTGAACACTTCAAGATCGAAGGTAAGTGCTGCAGCAAAACCAAGGTCGCCACCACACAAACGAAGGGTTCGATAAGGCAAGTTGAGTTTTTTCAAGAGTCCTTGTACGTGTGCCACCATTTGGTCGAGCGTGCTGTAAGACAGCTCCGGGTGCTGCAACTGAACAATTTCTACTTTATCAAACTGGTGCAAGCGGTTCAAGCCACGAACATCTTTTCCGTAAGAACCGGCCTCTCGTCTAAAGCAAGGGGTGTATCCACAAAGTTTAATTGGAAAGTCTTCTTTGCGAAGGATCACATCTCTAAAGATATTGGTCAAGGGTACTTCAGCCGTAGGGATGAGGTAGAGGTCGTCTGCCACCGCATGGTACATTTGTCCTTCTTTATCGGGCAACTGTCCGGTTCCAATTCCAGATGCTTGGTTCACCAAATGTGGCGGAATGAATTCTTCATAACCGGCATCTCTGGCTTCATCCAAAAAGAAATTGATCAAAGCGCGTTGCAAGCGAGCGCCTTTACCGCGGTACACGGGGAATCCTGCTCCGGTGATTTTTACACCAAGTTCAAAATCAATCAAGTTGTATTTACTGGCGAGGTCCCAATGCGGCACGGCTCCTGCGTACAAGGAAGGAATGTCGCCATGGCGATTGATTTCTTCGTTGTCTTCATCAGATTTTCCCTGAGGTACGCTGCTGTGCGGACGATTAGGGATTTGATAAAGCACTTGGGTTATTTGCTCTTCAGTGGCATTCATTTGGTCTTTGAGTGCAGCAATAGCATCCTTGTCGCCAGCGCTTTCTTTGCGAAGGGCGTTTCCTTCTTCGTGCTGACCACTTTTAAACAGCTCACCAATTTTTTTAGAGATCTCGTTGGATTGCGCGAGAAGTCCGTCGAGGTCTTTCTGCGTGGCTCTTCGGAGTTCATCTAGTTCCAAGACCTGATCGAGGAGCTCTGCAACATCGAGGTTGCGTCTTTTGTAATCTTCAACGAGCTGATCTCGTTCTTGGCGAATGATGGCTATGGTGAGCATGGTTTAGTGCTTTTTAGAAGGGCATAAAAATAAAAAAACTCCCGTCGATATGAACGGGAGTTTTAAAGATCTATGATATTCGAAACTTAGTTCACTTCGAATGGATCAACCGATACGAATGAACGGTTGTTTCTTTTCTTTCTGAATGTAACAACACCGTCAACAAGCGCATACAATGTATGATCTTTACCGATCCCTACGTTTGTTCCTGGGTGATGTTGTGTTCCTCTTTGACGAACAATGATGTTTCCAGCGATACAAGCTTGACCACCGAAGATTTTAACACCAAGTCGTTTCGATTCTGATTCACGACCGTTCTTAGAACTACCGACTCCTTTTTTGTGTGCCATGGTTTCTGTGTTTTAAGGTGTTTTTATTTTGATAAAGCTTCGATTAACTCAGCTTTTTTCATTGAAGTGTAGCCAGTCAAACCTGCGTTTTTAGCCATTTCTTTCAATTCAGCTACTGTCATACGAGAAAGGTCACTGTCTCCTGAACTAACAGGAGCTGCTGCTTTAGGAGCTTCTTCCTTAGCAGGAGCTGCTTCTTTTTTAGCTGCAGGTTTAGCACCGCTTTCTGTAATGCCTTCAATGCGCAACTCAGTAAGAGAGGCACGGAAACCATTTTTCTTGCGGTATCCTTTTCTACGTTTCTTTTTGAAGATAATCACTTTATCTCCTTTAAGGTGTCTTTC
Organism: Flavobacteriales bacterium; assembly: GCA_029238785.1. Classification (GTDB taxonomy): domain Bacteria; phylum Bacteroidota; class Bacteroidia; order Flavobacteriales_D; family Sanyastnellaceae; genus CALKGK01. The sequence goes on from JAQWFN010000028.1 coordinate 5,060, forward strand.
AACCTTTGCAGTGATCTGTGCACCGCTGATAGCTGGGGCGCCAATGTTTACTTTGCCGTCGTTGTCAATCAAAAGAACGTTATCGAATGATACTTTCGCTCCTTCGTCATCCTGCAAACGGTTAACAAAGATCAATTGGTCTTTCTGTACTTTGTACTGGTGCCCTGCTATTTCTACAATTGCGTACATAATAATGAGCTTTAATCCTCAATTTGAGGGCTGCAAATGTAAAAAGAATTTTACGCTTTACCAACAATTGGACGTTTTCGGTTAATCAAATATACTCCGAAGAGGATAATTAAACCATAAACCAAGTGCATCCATTGAAGGTGCTCGTCGAAAAACACCCCCCACATGGCGGCAAAAATGGGGATAATGTAGGTGACGGAACTGGCGAAAATGACGGAGGTTCCAGCCACAAGCCGATTAAATAAAATAACGGCCAAAGCGGTACCCACAACAGATAAACAAAAGATGGCAGAAAAGGCGGTGCTGGCTTCGGCACTACGCTCGAATACTTCGCCAATATCCATCCCCAACAACATTACCCCACAAGGAATGCTAATCATTCCTAAAGAGATGGCTGCAATACTTACCGGATGAACACCAACAAGCATGTTTCGAATAACGTTCAAAGAAATGGCATAACACATGGTAGCGACCACCACCTTCGCGCTTGGCCAAAATAAAAAAGCACCCGTTCCATCTTTCAAACTAATTAAACCAATGGCGCCAAGTAATCCTAAGCCCAATCCAATCAACTGGAGGTAATGAAAACGAACCTTGAAAACGACCATGGCCAAGATCAAGGCAAAAACGGGGGTTAAGGAGTTGAGTATCCCCGCCACGCTGCTGTCCAATTCCGTTTGAGCCGAAGTGAATAAAAAGGCGGGAATGAGGTTGCCAAAAACACCAACCACTAAACACCAAGCCAAATGCTGCTTGCTGATATTCTTAACGCGTTTAATGGCGATGGGAAGGAGAAATAGTCCGGCCAAAAACATTCTCAACGCAGCTACTTGATAGGAATTGAATACGGCTTCTCCCTCAAAACCACGCAAACCGATGCGCATCAAAATAAAGGAACTCCCCCAAACAAAGGCCAGGGCGAGCAGTGTTAAATAGTGCCCGCCGGTGGGAAGTGAATCTGCTTTCATCGGCGGCAAAATTAACTTTCTTTATTCACACTTGTACAACTTTGTTTTTAAGTTTGTACCTTCAATGAGGAACTGAATAAACGACAATCATGAAATACGCCCTCTCCCTCCTTTTTGCCTTGTCTGTTTTGATGGCTTGTAACGAAGCTCCACAAAAACAAAGTGCCGACGTGAAAACGGAAATTGTTCATCTTACAGCTCAAGGACCATCAGCAAAAACAACGGCCAACATTCAAATCGATGGAATGATGTGCGAAATTGCTTGCGGTGGAAAAATCAAAAAGGAATTGTACGAATTGGAAGGCGTTTCTAAAGCAGATATTGCTTATAACGACGGAGATGCTGCTGATTTTGCAGTGGTTGAGTACGACCCAAATGTGGTGAGCGAAGAGGCCCTTATTGCAAGCATTCAAAGCATTGCTGATGGCGAATTGTACTCGGTGCCAAAAATGGAGGTAACTCAGTTCACCCCGGTAATGAGTAATGAAAGTGGTGCTGAAGCGGAAGACGAAAACAACATGAGCGTTGGCTTCAGAATTCCAGGCATCTTAGAAGTACTCAAAAACTTCATGCCCTAATTTCTATTTCCTGTTCTCTTAGCAGAAAACTTCTGCCTTATTTAGAAAGCTTATTTCTGCCTTAGCTTGTACCTTTGTGGGCAATGAATTGGATGAAATTAATGCGCAGAGCAGCACGCGTTTCTTTAGTAGGCGTGTTCTTGATTATCCTCGCGGGTAGCGTTGTTCGAATGACGGGCAGCGGAATGGGTTGTCCTGATTGGCCGCGGTGTTTTGGACACGCGATTCCACCAATGAGTGAGGAGGAAGTGCTTTGGAAACCCAATACGGAATTCCACAAAAAGGAAATCATTGTCTATAACGAAGCCCTTTGGGTGGCTAAAAGCGATTTCACTTCGGGCTCAGAAATTCAGCTCGACCAAAACTGGGAGAAATACACCAAGCACGATTACGCCATCTTCAATGCTTTTCACACTTGGGTGGAGTTTATAAACCGACTCATTGGCGCACTCACGGGAATTCCAATTTTGATTACACTGATCCTCGCTTTCTTTGCTGCCCTCAAAACAAAAAAGTGGTGGCTTTTTGCGGTGGCTTTTGCAACGCTCTTCATGATGGGCTTTGAAGCCTGGTTGGGTAAATTGGTGGTTGATGGCAACTTGATTCCAGGAAGTATCACCATTCACATGCTGGGCGCTATTCTTATTGTGCTTTTCTTGTTGATGCTGATTGTAAGAAGCAAAGAAGAACGCATCAACTCCTCAAAAAGAACGAAAAACACCTTGGCACTCTTCGGAATCATTGCCCTCATTCAACTGCTCCTCGGAACACAAGTGCGGGAAGCGGTAGACCACTTGGTGCACGATGGGATCTTGGATCGCAGCTCGTGGCTAGCATTACTTCCTCCAATATTTATTGTGCACAGAAGTTTTTCATGGATTGTTATCGCGGTGCTCTACCTCGCTTTGCGTTTCTCGAAGAAAGATGGTGAGCAACTGGGCTTAGGTAAACGTTTGATTCCACTGGTGCTGCTGCAAATTGTGGTGGGCGTATCAATGGCTTACGGAAACTTCCCAGCCTATTTACAACCGCTGCATTTAGTGGGATCAATAGGGCTATTGGCTGTGGTGTTTGAACGCTGGCTGAAAATCAAAACGGCTTAAACCAAGCGCTTTTATTTTCCTTGCTTGAAGATGTTTAACTTCAATGAAAATACGTTGCTGTTTAAAGCACCGCCATTGCTCGATGAATCATCTCCTGCGATGGTGAGGGCATAATCCAAGAAGAGTTGACGAATGCGAAGCCCTACGCCAAAACTGGGCTGAGGAACAATGCTTTCTTCGCCATCCAATCCTCCGAAACGCTGAAAAGAAGAACCCCCGCGTAAAAAGATGGTGTTCTTGTACCCCAATTCTAAGCCCAAACGCGGATCAACGGAGATGGGATTGGCAGAAATCAAGGTGTTTCTTTGTCCGTCTGTGGTGATGTCAAAATTTACTTCAGCCAACAAACTCATTTGCTTTTTAATGTCCCACTGTCTCGCAGCGCCCAAAATAAAACGCGGCAAGGTAATTTCTAAGGAGTTCTCTGGAATTTCATTGCCCGTGGCGATGAGTACGGCTTGTTCTTCCGGACTCAAAGTAAAGTCCCAAGCATTGAAGGTGGTAGTCACGTCGCGGGCCATCAAACCAAACTTCCAATTCTTCACGTCGTACATCAAACCGGCATCCAAACCAAAGCCCCAAGCGCTGGCAAAATCGCCCACGCTGCGGTAAATGACTTTAGCGTTCACACCCATGCGTAAACCGGGTACTTTACTGATGTGTCGGGCATAAGAAGCCACAAAAGCATAATCAACAGCTGAGAAGAGCGAGATGCGGTCGTAATTGAAATTACCGTCGGCATCAACCAACTCAAGGGTGTTTGGAATATCATCTACACCAGAGCGAATAACGCTAAATCCAATGGCACTGGTAGAATCAATGGCTTTTCCAATGGCGCCGTAATCATACTTGTTGATGTTGGCAAAGCGGTTGGCATGCAAACCAGCAAGTTGTAAATCGGCTTTGATTTCTAAGAGTCCGGCCGGATTCCAATAACCGGCAGTAATATCGTTCACAGAAGCCACCCCAACATTCCCCATGGCCATCGCTCGTGCACCAACTCCAATGGAAAGGAAGTCGTTGACGTACTTTGGCGTGTTGTCTCGCTCCTCGGTTTCGGTGCTCTGAGCAAAAGCGCTCTGGCTGCCAAACAAGAAAATAGCGAATAAAAGGAGGTGTTTATATCTCATGGGCCTTGTTTCCATTTCAAAAATGCGGATAATGTGGTAATAAATGGACTTTCCTCTAAAAAGTTTTGGCATTTGCTTCGTGAATTACATTTCGAGCTGACGATAAGCGCGCATTTCCCCGTTTTCCATGTTCAATAGAAGTTGCCACCCTTCAGCTTTGTTTTCTTTCACCAGCATGCGATGGCTGTCAAAACCGGCATCCGCTTCACTTTCCCCCATCATCACCAGGTTCTTCTTTGCTTCAAAATTAAAATGTGAGGCATAACCTACTAAATCGAGGTAGGAGGTGTTTTTTAGGGCTTCGATGTCAATAATAAAGTAGCTGATGTTGGCGGATTCGTCACATTGACAATCGGTATTTTTTGTTTTAGGGATGTCAACACCGGTGAGTAATTCGTAGCGATCAATGTTGAAAGTGCATTGATCTTGACAAGCGCTTAAAAGCAGGGCAAGACCGAAAAAAAGGAGAAACTTTGGAGTGTTCAAATCGATGTTTTTGGTGTGCTATTAACGCTTCAAAGCTTCCTTTATTGCTTCAAGTTGTGACTCAGGGAGGTAGTTATTCGGGGTGATGGAAGGAAAGCCAAATTTCAGGAGTTCTTTTTGAGTGCTTTCACCCATGGCCATGATGGCGCTTCCTGGTTTTGGTTTTTGCTTCGCGAAGAAAGATTGAACATTGCTCGGACTAGTGAAGAAGTAGAGGTCGGACTCGGGAATGAAGAAATTACTTTTAAGCTTGGTTTCATAGCTAAAGCGCACCTCGGCTTGATGGCCAAGAACTTTTGGAATGCGCTGCAGGCTGTTTTTGGAGCAGGGGAAGAGCACCTTTTCATGGCCCAAAACGTTTTTAAACGCTTCAGCCACTTCGGCCACTTCTCCTTCGCCAACGAAATCGGCATGTACTTCTTCGGGTTTGGCGCGGAGTGTTCCTTCACCCAGAAAAGCCAACTTGAAGCCTTTAAAAGAACAATGCTCATCATACACACGCACTGCTTTTGGAGAGGTGAAAAACAACCAAGAAAATTCAGTGTTGTTGGGACAAGTGAAAGGGAGCGCTTCGAATTCAATCAAGCTTTCAGCATGCACTTTGAGGTCCATTTCACGAAGGCCGATGGAGACAGGGTGGTCCAAATCCAGCTTTGAACTATAAAAAACTAGGGCTTTCACTTGACCACATCTTTCAAGCCCAGATGAATGAGCTTTTCGGTGCTTTCAGAGAAGTATTGTGCAAACCAGGCTTGTCCATCAATCATGCTGAAGAGGTTCAACTCATGTTGTTCATTTTTCTCGTTCCATTCGCAAAAGGCTCCAAAGGGAACCTGACAACCGCCGTTAATTCCGCGCAAGATTTCACGCTCAACACGAATGTTCTGAGCGGTATGTTCGTGGTGCAATACCTTAGTTACAGCTTCATTGTCTTCTCCTGCTCGCATTTGAATGGCCAAGGCCCCTTGAGCTGGCGCACTCACAAAATCACGTGGATCGAGATCAAACAGCTCCAAATCGCTCACGTCGAGGTTCAAACGATCGAGTCCGGCACGAGCGAGTAAAATGGCGTCGTACTGTCCTTCACGCAACTTGTTAATTCTGGTGGGCACATTTCCCCTCAGCATGTTAATGGTGGTTTTAGGCAAAGCGGCCTTGATTTGCTCACTTCGGCGGGCAGAAGAGGTACCAACAAGGGCGTCTTCGTGCAGTCCCCACTTCCCTTCCAAGTTGAATTTTGACTTGCGAATCAGTAAAACGTCATTGGGCGCAGCGCGTTCTCCTACAGCAACAATTTCTAAACCCTCAGGCATGGTGGTTTCAAGGTCTTTATGGGAATGAACGGCAATGTCGATGCTTTTGTCGAGCAAAGCAGCTTCAATTTCCTTGGTGAAAAATCCTTTGCCCTCCATTTTGTCGAAAGACAAGTGCTGGATTTGATCGCCTTGGGTTTTGATGATCTTGATTTCGGTTTCAATGCCCGCTGCTTTGAGTCGGTCTTGAACATGATGCGCTTGCCATAAAGCCAAGTCGCTGCCTCTGGTGCCAATGGTGTACAAGGGGGAGCTAGTTTTTGGTGACGTTTTCCAAGATGACCGCTCTGGCCATTTTCATTGGAAGACTGATGTATTTTTTCTCCATATAAAGAAGAATCTTTTCGAGCACTTCTTTGGAGTTGGAATCGAGGTTTTCGAGGTCTTTCGCAAACACTTCGCCGATGGCGGTAGAACGAATGTCTTTAATGGTTTGCGGAATTTCACGCATGGCAATTTCCAAACGGCGCTGCTGAATTTCTTGGTTCACTTGGTGAAGGCCGTCTTGGATGATTTCCAAACAGGCTTCGAGTTCCTGGCCTCGTTGTGCGATGTTCACGTCTGCTTGGGCTTTCAATTCTTGCATCCCAATGAATTTCGAACCCAGCGTGTCAATCAAACTCTGGTCGGTATCTGCAGGCAAAGCGATGTCGGTCAACAATTCAAAATGAGCAGCAGCCAATTGTTCAAAAAGCGCGGGTTCAATCAAAGGTGCTTCAGAACCGGTACAAGTGAAAATGGCACTGAAGCGCTGTTTTCCATTGCGGAGGTCTTCAAGTGATATCGCCTGCCAGCCTGTTCTTCCAGAGCAGAGTTCTTGGGCTTTGCTGAGGGTTCTGTTGGCAATCACCACGTTTTTGTATCCGCCTTTATAAAGAAAACGAGCCAAATTACCGATGGTTTGACCGGCACCAATCAAAAGCACGGCCCGATCTTGAGGAACACTGCGCTGCTTGAATTCTTGCCATGCCAAGGAAACAACGGAAACGGGTTTGGTGGAGATTTTGGTCTCGGTGAACACGCGTTTTGCGGTTTCGATGACTTTTTTCGACAAAATCTTAAGGAAGTCGCCACTGTTTCCAAAAGCCAGCGCTTCGTCAAAAGCTTTTCTTACTTGGGTAATGATCTCACGCTCACCAAGTACCATGGACTCCAGAGAGGAGGCCACTTTAATCAAGTGCAATACGGCTTCTTCGCCTTGGTAATGTTCGAGTTGATCTTGGAGTTGATTGGTTTCCTCTTGGTCGAGCCCAAAAAAGGAAAGCAAAGCAGCGCGCTGACCTTGGCAGAAGTAAGCCGGCGCATGAACGATGAATTCCACGCGGTTGCACGTGCTTACATAGGCAATCTCGTGCAAGTTCAATGCAGATTTGATTTTGCCGAGAACCGATTCCTTCCGAGTTTCTTCTAAATGAAGTTTACCAACAAGCTCAAGTGGCGTGTTGCGGTGGGTGATGGCGATGACTTGTAATTGCTCCAAGGTGAAATTCGTTTACATTACAAAGTACGTAAGAGAAGCTTTTTTGTTTGTCATGCATTTGTCAGAAGGGCTTATTTAGAATTGTTTTATGATAGTTGGTCGGGCTTTGGGGGTGGCTTTGAGGGAAGAGTTGGTGTAGGGCTGCGCCTGTTTATGGTCGCTGCGCGCCTGTTTATGGTCGCTTCGCTTCGGTTTATGGTCGCTTTGCTTCTGTTTAGGGCGCTTTGCTTCTGTTTAGTTTGCTGGCGCGCGGGTTTTCTTGGGAGTTGCTTCAACACTTGATGCCAAATGTTAAAACACAAGCCCCATGTTAAGCACATTTAAATAAATGCTACCTTTTTAAAGACCTAACAGCCATTAATTTCGCTTTCTTTCTTTTAACATCCGCTCAGTGGGCCACTTCGGCTCCGCTCAGTGGGCCACTTCTGGTCCCTTTAGCTTTCAGTAATTAATTTTTTCCAAGTTCAAAAAAAACGCCCAATCAAATCAATGAATGGGCGTTTTGAGTGAGGTATAATCGGCTTATCCGCTGCACATTTCGCAGTCTGGGCCATTTTCGATAGAGCAAGCAGCAATGGCGTTTTGCTCGTCAATTTGTGCTTGCGACATCGCTGTTGGTTCTTCTTTGTACTTCTTCTCAACGGTGAACTTGATGGCATCGGTAGCCGCTTTGGTTCTGAGGTAGTACATTCCTGTTTTTAATCCTTTTTTCCATCCGTAGAAGTGCATAGAGGTGAGCTTACCGAAGTTGGCGTTCTCCATGAAGATGTTCAAAGACTGTGATTGGCAAATGAATGCCCCGCGGTCTGCAGACATGTCGAGAATGGCTTTCTGAGAAATTTCCCATGCTGTTCTGTACAAGACTTTCAAGTTGTCTGGAATCTCCTTGATGTTTTGAACAGATCCGTTCGCAGCAATCAATTTGTTCTTCATGTTCTCATCCCAAAGACCAAGCTTGGTCAAATCGCGAAGCAAGTGCTTGTTTACAATGATGAACTCACCAGAAAGTACTCTACGGGTGTAGATGTTCGAAGTGTAAGGTTCGAAGCACTCGTTGTTTCCAAGGATTTGAGCTGTAGAAGCCGTTGGCATTGGCGCCATCAACAAAGAGTTTCTCAAGCCGTGCTCTTTGATTTCTTCTTTCAAGACGTCCCATTCCCAACGCTTCGATGGAGTTACTCCCCACATGTCGAACTGCAATTTTCCTTCAGATGCAGGCGATCCTTTGAAGGTATCGTAAGCACCTTCTGCTTTGGCCAAATCTTTCGACGCTGTAGCCGCTGCGTAGTAGATGGTTTCGAAAATGTCTTTGTTCAAAGCACGTGCTTCTTCCGAGTCAAATGGATGACGCAAAAGGATGAAGGCATCAGCCAATCCTTGCACACCAATTCCGATTGGACGGTGACGCATGTTGGAGTTTCTCGCTTCGATGATAGGGTAGTAGTTCTCATCAATGATGCGGTTCAAGTTTTTGGTGACTTGATAAGTCACATCGAACAAACGTTGGTGGTCGAAACTACCGTCTTTCACAAACTTAGGAAGCGCAATGGAAGCGAGGTTACATACAGCCACTTCATCTGGAGCAGTGTACTCGATAATCTCTGTACAAAGGTTCGAAGAACGGATGGTACCCAAGTTTTGTTGGTTGGATTTACCGTTAGCCGCATCCTTGTACAACATGTAAGGCGTACCTGTTTCAATTTGCGATTCGATGATTTTGAACCACAACTCTTGTGCTTTGATGGTTTGTCTTCCTTTTCCTTCTTTCTCGTACTTCAAGTAAAGTGCCTCGAATTCTTCGTTGTGCGTATCGGTCAAACCAGGACACTCGTTAGGGCACATCAAGGTCCACTCACCATCTTGTTCCACACGCTTCATGAAGAGGTCTGGAATCCAAAGTGCGTAGAACAAATCGCGTGCACGTTGCTCTTCTTTACCGTGGTTTTTCTTCAAATCGAGGAAGTCGAAGATATCGGCATGCCAAGGTTCAACATAAATCGCAAAAGAACCTTTACGCTTACCACCACCTTGATCAACGTAGCGCGCAGTATCGTTAAACACCTTCAACATCGGAACGATTCCGTTCGACGTACCGTTGGTTCCTTTAATGTAAGAACCTTTAGCGCGGATATCGTGAATGGCCAAACCAATTCCACCGGCATTCTGTGAAATTTTCGCGGTTTGCTTCAATGTATCATAAATCCCACCGATGCTGTCTTCCTTCATGGTAAGGAGGAAACAAGAAGACATCTGCGGTTTCGGAGTACCTGAGTTAAAAAGGGTAGGAGTTGCGTGGGTGAACCAACCTTCGCTCATCAAGTTATAGGTGGCTACTGCAGATTCAAGATCGGTTTTGTGAATCCCTACAGAAACACGCATCAACATGTGTTGTGGACGTTCTGCAACAACACCGTTGGTTTTAAGGAGGTATGATCTTTCCAGTGTTTTGAACCCGAAGTAGTCGTAGTTAAAATCACGGTCGTAAATGATGTTTGAATCAAGGAAATCGGCATTTTCCTGGATAATTTCATGAACATCATCAGCGATAAGAGAAGCTCTGTCGCCATTCTTAGGGTCTACATATTCGTAGAGCTCTTTCATGGTTTCAGAGAAGGACTTTTTCGTTCCCTTGTGCAAGTTAGACACGGCAATTCTCGAAGCGAGCAAAGCGTAATCTGGGTGAGTTACTGCATTTGTTGCAGCTACTTCCGCAGCGAGGTTGTCGAGTTGTGAAGTGGTTACTCCATCAAACACCCCTTCAATCACCTTCATGGCGATTTTTAGTGGATCTACACTGGCGTGCAAACCGTAGCAAAGTTTTTTAATACGAGCTGTGATTTTGTCGAATTTCACAAGCTCCTTTCTGCCGTCTCTTTTAATTACATACATATTAAGTCCTCCTTAAATTATATAGTTGTTTCGAAATAAAGGTTCAATTTATTAGGGGGATAAATCCCCTTTCTCATGCTTTTCAGCATGCAGTAGTTGGTAGTAGTAAAACTGCTTTTGGTTAATTAAGTCAGTGCGCTTAAAAGTGGTTTAGAAGTCTTCGTCCACTGAAAAACTTCTGTTATCATTTCCACCCATCACACCTGCTTTTTGGTATTCTGCTACTCGCTTCTCGAAGAAATTGGTTTTTCCTTGAAGTGAGATCATGTCCATAAAGTCAAACGGATTGCTTGCATTATAAACTTTATCGTTTCCGAGTTCAACCAGAAGGCGGTCTGCAACAAATTCGATGTATTGGGACATCAAATCGGCGTTCATTCCGATCAATTTCACTGGAAGTGAATCGGTCACAAATTCTTTTTCGATCGCCACTGCATCAACAATGATTTTCTCTACAGTTGATTTTGGCAATTTGTTCACCAAGTGCTTCGTGTAAAGCAAGCAAGCAAAATCGCAGTGCAGGCCTTCATCGCGAGAGATCAACTCATTCGAGAAGCTCAAGCCGGGCATCAAGCCTCTTTTCTTCAGCCAGAAAATAGAACAGAACGAACCAGAGAAGAAAATACCTTCCACTGCGGCAAAGGCAACCAAACGCTCAGCATAAGAACCATTGTCGATCCAGTTGAGTGCCCAATCTGCTTTTTTCTTCACACAGTCCATGGTATCAATCGCATTGAACAGGCGGTCTTTTTCAGCAGAATCCTTGATGTAAGAATCAATCAACAAAGAGTAGGTCTCTGAGTGGATGTTCTCCATCATGATTTGGAAGCCGTAGAAAAACTTTGCTTCAGTGTATTGAACCTCAGCCAAAAAGTTCTCCGCCAAATTTTCGTTCACAATACCGTCACTTGCTGCGAAAAAAGCCAAAACGTGTTTAATGAAATAACGCTCATCATCATTCAACTTGGTGTTCCAATCCACGAGGTCGGGATCCAAATCAATTTCCTCAGCGGTCCAAAAACTAGCCTCAGACTTTTTATAAAACGCCCAAATGTCATCATGCTGTATTGGGAAAAGCACAAAGCGTCCAGGGTTATCATCTAGAATGGGTTCAGCTACCTGTGTGTTTTCAGGTAAAACTTGGTCGATGGTGACTTGCTGGTCTTTTTTTTCGTTCTGAGTTACGTTATCCATTTTTCAATGTGGCTTTTCCAATTGCTTGGGGTTCAATAAACTAATTTTTGGGTAAGACCGAAGTCTCGAGTAGTCAACCGGAAGCTGTGAAAAACGATTTCCGTGATGAATATTGACACAACAAAAATTGTCATTTTATGGTCAGTTGTCAATCCAAAACAATTCACATTTGGACGGAGTTTTGAACAACGGTCGTTGATGTTTTTCTGTGTCCCAACAACCACGCGGATTAGGCTCGTTTTCACATCGTTAATAGCTTGTTTATTTTAATTTTGGACTTGTTTTTTTGGCATAATTTTATTTAAAAGGCAAAGCGCTCGAGAAGCGGCAGACTGCTTGTCATACAAGACCTTCAAGATGTGCCACCTTGTCATAAAAAACAGGCATGGCATCATTTTCGTCAAAGGAAATCGCTCCCACTCCAATGGGCTTTGTATTTTTGTAGCGCCTAAAGAGGAAAACATTTGGGCAAACACTTTTTATTATGCTAGGAACAGTAACGAAGATTCTGAAAAAATTTCTCGGAGATAAAGCCGAAAAAGACATTAAAGAGGCACAGCCCTTAGTGGACAAAGCGAACGAGATTTTTGCAGGTCTTGCCCAAATATCTAACGATGAGCTTCGAGGCAGAACGAATGCGCTAAAAGCAAGAATTCAAGACTATATCCGCGAACAACGCGATGAGATAAAAGCCCTTGAACTGCAAACCGAAGGTCCTGCCCAACTCGATATCGACGCGAAAGAAGCCATCTACGAACGCATCGATCAACTCAAAAAGGAAATCGACACCCGTATTGAAGAAGTGCTGATGGAGATACTCCCCGAGGCCTTCGCCATTATGAAAGATACGGCGCGCAGGTTTACTAATGAAGCCCCCCTTCGCGTTACAGCAACACCAATGGATGCCGAGCTTTCAAGCGAAAGAGGATCGATCAAAATCGAGGGTAAAGACGCCCTGTGGTCGAACACTTGGAAGGCAGCAGGAGCAGACATTACTTGGAGTATGGTGCATTACGATGTGCAGCTTATTGGAGGTATTGCCCTCCACCAAGGGAAGGTAGCAGAGATGCAAACGGGTGAAGGTAAAACATTGGTGGCAACACTCCCGGTTTTCTTGAATGCCCTCACCGGAATGGGCGTGCACTTGGTAACAGTCAACGACTACCTGGCCCGACGAGATTCTGAGTGGATGGGTCCGATTTTCGAATTCCACGGCCTTACGGTAGATTGCATCGACAAGCACCAACCAAACTCTGAATCAAGAAGAGCGGCTTATAAAAAGGACATCGTTTACGGTACCAACAACGAGTTTGGTTTCGATTACCTTAGAGACAATATGGCCACTTCGCCAGACAACCTCGTTCAGCAAAAACATCATTATGCCATTATTGATGAGGTGGATTCTGTTTTGATTGATGAAGCGAGAACGCCTTTGATTATTTCCGGACCAACACCTAAAGGCGATGAGCATGAGTTTGATGAGTTGAAGCCGAAAGTGCAGTTGCTTGTGAGCGCTCAGAAACAAGTGGCAACAAAATTCTTGTCTGAAGCGAAACAGCTTTTGAATAAAGAAAACGCAACAAAAGATGAGCTTACCGAAGGCGGATTGGCCTTGTACCGAGCTTTCAGAGGTTTGCCAAAAAACAAAGCCTTGATCAAATTCCTCTCTGAAGAAGGAATGCGTCAAACCTTGCTGAAAACAGAAGGATATTATCTCCAAGACAACAAACGCGAAATGTGGAAGGCCGATGCCGAACTCTATTTTGTGATTGATGAGAAAAGCAACCAAGTTGAACTCACAGAAAAAGGGCTCGACCTGATTTCTCAAAACATGGACGATAGCGATTTCTTTGCACTTCCAGATATTGGTGCTGAGATGGCTGACATTGAGAACGCTAGCATTTCAGAAGAAGAAAAAGCCGCTAAGAAAGAAGCCCTGGTACGAAATCACTCAGAGAAAAGCGCCCGCGTTCACACCATCAACCAACTCCTAAAGGCCTTTGCGCTTTTTGAAAAAGACGTTGATTATGTGGTGATGAACAACAAGGTGATGATTGTTGATGAGCAAACGGGTAGAATCATGGATGGTCGTCGTTATTCAGACGGACTCCATCAAGCCATCGAAGCAAAAGAAAGTGTAAAGATTGAAGCAGCCACGCAAACCTACGCAACGGTGACGCTTCAGAACTACTTTAGAATGTACCACAAGCTTTCTGGGATGACGGGTACGGCAGAAACAGAAGCACAAGAGTTGTGGGACATCTATAAGTTGGACGTGATGGTGATTCCAACCAACCGACCAATTCAGCGTCAAGACAAAGAAGATTTGGTGTACCGTTCGAAGCGAGAAAAATACAATGCCGTTATTGATGAGATTGTGCGTTTAACCGAAGCGGGCCGACCAGTTTTGGTGGGTACAACAACGGTTGAGGTATCGGAGTTGCTTTCGAAAATGCTCAATATTCGTAAAATCACCCACGAGGTGTTGAACGCCAAAATGCACCAGCGCGAGGCGGAAATTGTGGCCAACGCGGGTATCGGCGGAAACGTTACCATTGCCACCAACATGGCGGGTCGTGGAACCGATATCAAAATCAGCGAAGAGGTGAAAGCAGCCGGAGGTTTGGCCATTGTAGGTACGGAACGTCACGATTCTCGAAGAGTTGACCGACAGTTGAGAGGACGTGCTGGTCGACAAGGAGATCCGGGAAGTTCACAGTTCTATGTTTCGATGGAAGATGATTTGATGCGCTTGTTTGGTTCAGACCGTATGGCCAAGATGATGGACCGTTTGGGGATTGAAGAGGGCGAAGTGATTCAGCACTCCATGATTACCAAATCCATCGAGCGAGCTCAGAAGAAAGTAGAAGAGAACAACTTTGGTATTCGTAAGCGTTTGCTCGAGTATGATGACGTGATGAACTCTCAGCGTGAAGTGATTTACAAACGACGTAAGCACGCTTTGTTTGGCGAACGTATGAAGTTAGATATTGCTAACATGTTCTACGATTTGGCAGAAAAGGTGGTGTTGGAGTTTCAAGGAGATCGCGACGCTCAAGGTTTCCAGTTGGAATGTTTGAGGGTGTTTGGAATTGATCCGGGCTTCAGTGAAGAACAATTCGCCAAGTCAACACCCGACGCTCTAACACTTGCCTTGTACCAAAAAGCAGAACAGCACTATCAAAAGAAGATGGCGCAGTTGGTGGAGCGCGTGTACCCTGTTATTGATCAAGTACATAACGATCAAAACAACACTTACCGCAACATGGCCATTCCGTTTACCGATGGTAAAAAGTTGTTGAACATCACTTGTAACATCGAAAAGGCTTTTGAAACAAAGGGAAGCGAAGTGATGGATGCACTCGAAAGAAGTGTTTCTTTAGCCTTGATCGACGACCAATGGAAAGAACACTTGCGCAACATGGATGATTTGCGTTCAAACGTTCAGCACGCGCAGTTTGAGCAAAAAGACCCGCTTTTGATTTACAAGTTCGAGTCCTACGAGTTGTTCAAATCAATGGTGTATCAAGTAAACGAACGTGTGGCTTCTTTCTTAATGCAGAGTGATTTGCCAGCCAACCCAGAGGCCAAAGCGCCAAGTCAGGTTCGTCAAGCACCACAAAATGTAACCACAAGTAAAGCCGGCATCAGCAACTTGAACGAAAGCATGCAAGCTCAACAGCGGGCGGCAAGTGCTCCCCAAGGACAAGCGCCTCAAAAGTTAGCCCCCATTAGAGCTGAAAAAACAGTAGGTAGAAATGAGCCTTGCCCTTGTGGTTCTGGAAAGAAGTACAAGCAATGCCATGGAAAGGGAGAATAAGCCCTTCTAGAAAATCTAAAACAAAGCGCCTTGACTCGAAATGAGTTGGGGCGTTTTCATTTTAATGCCGAGTCGTTTTTCAAGTTGCGCATTGAAATAAATGCACGATTCTGGCGTGGTGATGGAGTCGGGTTGATGCATGAGCAAGTGCAGCGACTTCAAACCACCGGCGTTCCATTTTTCGATGCGATCTACCCAATCATCGAAGCGTTTAAAATCGCTTGGATCTTGATTGTAGCCGCCAAAGCGAAGCACCAAAAAGGGAGCGGTAAGCGCCATGTGCACCGCGTCTCGTCGGCCCGCCGTATCTGAAATCACAGCGCCAATGCCTTCGCGAAGCAAAAACTCCCAGATGTACTTGTGCTCTTCAATGAACCAATCGGGATGCCTGAATTCAACAGCAATGCGGATGTCTTTGGGCAATGAGGCCAAGTATTCCATCAAACGATCAGCGTATTTCGGCGTGTAGTTTGGAGGAAGCTGAATAAAAGCCGGTCCGAGCTTATCGCCAAAAGCACTAATCGCTGTCAAGAATTCATCAGTGAGTCCTTCCGAATTCGTGAACCTTCGGTAATGTGTAATGAGTTGCGGCCATTTGGGACAAAACTCGAAGCCTTTTGGAGCCAGGTCAGCCCATTTCTCAATCGTACTCGCGGGATGAATTCGGTAGTGTGTGGCGTTCAATTCAATGCAGCCAAATTGCCGACAATAGGCCTCGCCGAAGTCTTTAACGGGCGTTTTGGGCGGATAAATTTTGCCTTTCCAAGCCTTAATTCCCCACATGGTTCCACCTGAAAAGGCTTGCAGCGTATTTTTTTGTGTCTGAAGGAATTTTTGGGTGATGGGGTGATCTTCAGGCAAATCGAAGTTGATATGGTCTATTTGTTCAAGTTTCCCGAATTTCATGAATGAAGTGCTTATTTTGTGTCCAATTTAAAACATGTCATTGACAAAGGAGAACGACATATTAGATCTACCTGAAGGGGATGAAGACAACAGCTTTTGGAAGCGATTTGTTTTGGTGATGCGTCGCCTTAGTGTGCTGTTGGTGCTTTGTGCTTTGGTGTTTTACTTTCAGCATTGGCCTTACATCAATCAGGTTTTTCTCGTCAGTATTATTGTTTGGTTTTCTTGGAATAGCATTTACATTTTCTTGTTGTTGAAGGGTGTTTTTGGAAAGGAGGGCATTTTTTCTGAGCTCAGTTACAGTTTGGGCAGGTTGGTGCTTTTAGCTGCCGTTTTGGTGATGCCTCTCGGCGGAAACTACCGCATAGCCATGGTTTTTTTTAGCGCCGCCGCCATTGCCTTTGTGGCCGGTGTGCTGAGTTCGAAGCGTTGGTTTTGAACAAGTACAAAAGATAGTAGTGCGGCCACAAAGTTCTTCTGCGCGCTATTGTTTTCTGTTTTTTATTTGTCCCATGAATCTGTTGCAAGAAACATGGAATGTCTTGTACCCCTTGCGTTGCAAGTCGTGTCAATCGCCACTCATTCACGCAGAGCGTGTTTTGTGCTTGCGTTGCCGCGCCGGTTTGGACCTGGTCTTTGGTGGCCGTGGTTTTCAGACGATAGAGCAGCGGTTTTGGGGCAGGGTTCGGGTTGACGAAGCGTACAGTTTGCTGAGGTTCTCGAATAAATCCATGACGCAGCGTTTGATTCACTTGCTGAAGTATGATGGGGACGCGGACGTTGGTTTGCTTTTGGGAGAAATGTTGGGCCGCCGTCTGCTCTCCGTTATACCACAAGGACACTGGGTACTTGTTCCAGTACCGATTCACCCCAAAAAGAAGCGGGTGCGCGGTTATAACCAAAGCGAAGTTTTGGCTCGGGGCATGGTAAAGCACTTGGATGCGCACATCGATGAAAAGGCTTTGATTCGAAAAGAAAAAGGGAAGTCTTTAACAACGATGAACCGGATAGAACGCGCGGTGTATACCGATCAGCTCTTCGATCTTCATCCCGAGTGCAATCTCAAAGGACAGTCGGTGATCTTAATCGACGATGTGCTCACCACGGGTGCAACATTGTGTTCTTGTGCCCGTTTACTTCGCGAAGCAAAAGTAGATGAACTCATCATAGCAACAGCTGCTTTTACTGATGATTGAAAGACGAACTAAGACCGTATCTTTGCACCATGGCAGAATCTCTTTACGTTGATTTGAATCAAGACCGAGCGTCGATTTACAGCTCACTTTATCCGCAGATGAAAGCGCTTATTGAGGGCGAGACACATCCTGTGGCGAACATGGCCAACTTTTGTGCAGTGCTTAAATCGGTGTTCGATTGGCATTGGATTGGTTTCTACACCGTTCTCGGAGACGAACTGGTTTTAGGTCCGTTTCAAGGTCCGATTGCCTGCACCCGTCTGTACAAAGGAAAAGGGGTTTGCGCCGCTGCTTGGGAGAGCAAATCGGCCGTTTTGGTTGATGATGTTGAGGCTTTTCCCGGACACGTAGCTTGCAGTAGCTTTACGCAAAGTGAGTTGGTGATTCCCTTGTTTGATGGCGCTTGTGAAGTCTGGGCTGTTTTGGATTTAGACAGTACCGAGTTGGCTGGTTTTGACGACTTGGACCGTGTAGAATTAGAAAAAATGCTTCAATTAATTCCTGCACCGTGAGGCCTTTATATTTTATACTTTTCCCCCTGCTGTTGGCCTCTTGCGCCAAGGTTGTTCCTCCCTCAGGTGGGGAGCGCGATACGACGGCTCCTCAACTGATCCAAGCCATTCCATCCAATGGAACTGTCAATTTCAACGCTGAGAGTATTTACCTCGTTTTTGATGAGTATGTTCAACTCAACGACATCCAAACTCAACTTATCGTATCTCCACCTTTGGAGAAAAGGCCGAACATCAGGCTCAAAAAAAAGGGAGTATTGATTGAGTTGAACGAACGTTTGAAACCATCAACTACCTACACCTTTAATTTCGGTACTGGAATTGGAGATTTTACCGAGAACAACCCAGCAGAGTCTTTGATTTATGTGATCTCAACCGGCGATGTGCTCGATTCACTGCAATTTCAAGGTGATGTGATTGACGCCTACACCGGCTTGCCCATTGACGGCGCCAAAGTGATGCTTTACAAAGAGCACGCAGATTCCTTGCCCTTAGTTCAAAAGCCTTATTATTTCGGACGAAGCGATAAAAATGGTGCATTTCGAGTGAGCAACATGTCGGAAGGCGATTACAAGGTTTTTGTGTTGAACGAAAGCAATGCCAACTACCTTTACGATGATCCAAGTTCAGAGTCCTTTGGCTTTTTGAGCACCTTGGTTCGTCCATCAAGCCCTCAAGATAGCGCCGAGGCAAAAGTTCGTTTCAGACTGTCTCAAGAGCGCGACACCTTGCAGTATTTTCAAGATTACTATACCGACAGTACCGGCTTTGCGAAATTGGTTTATTTCCAAAAGCCCCTTGAGCCCAGCGCAAAGTTTTTGGATGGGGAGGGAAGCTTTGTTTTCAAAAATCGCGCGGCAGATGATGATACCACTTACATGTGGATAAACGAAGCGCCATTAAATCAAGAAAGAACTGTGGTGTTTTTCGATGAAGGAAAACCCTTAGATACTTTGCAAATCAAGCACTTTCGTGTTTCTGGAGAAAAGTCTGAAGAACGATATAAGCTGCTTAGTACCTCCAAGCCACAAGGGAGTGTTCGAAAAGAGGACACCTTGCGCTTCGTGTTCAACAGGCCCATTACTGGCTTTGAGCAAGATTTAATTCAAGTCTTAAAAGATTCGATACCGCTTGATTTTAATGTGAAAACGCAAGACTTCAGTTTGTTGATTGATGCTCCTTTTAAGGACGGTGATCGCTGTGAAATCACTTTGTATCCCGGTGGAGTTGAATCAAGGGAAGGGATGTTTTCGCAAGATACGTTGAGAACTAGCATCAGTTTTATGGGCGAAGAAGAACTGGGCGATTTAAGCCTTATTTTGCCTTTTGAAGCTGGGGAAAACGATAGGATTGAGCTCGTGGATAAAAACGGTAGGACCATTGATTCGCGGTTGATTTCTGGGCGAGGTGAAATCCTTTACAAAAGATTAAAACCCGCAGTGTATCGCTTCCGTATATTTGAAGATATGAACCAGAATGGAAAGTGGGATGCAGCCAACTATTCATTGGGGATGCAGCCTGAATTGGTGTACAATTTCAGCGATGATATTCAACTGCGGGCAAACTGGGAGATGGAAATCGTGTGGAATTTGATAAAATGAAGCAACTTTTTAGTGTTCTATGCAGTCTAATAACTTGAAGAACACAAATTCGACAAAGGAAGAAAAGGTGAAAAACGAATTGAGAAGTACAATTAAACAGCTCTCGGTGCTAGTGGCAGCCCTACTTCTTTGTGTTCATGTTTTTGCGCAAGATATCATTCCCACTAAGGGAAAGGAGTTTTGGGTAGGCTTCATGCAGAACTACGAAGTGGAAACTTTTCAAGAGGAGTTGAACCTTTTTGTGGTGTCTGATCAGCCCACTACTGGTTTGGTTGAAATTCCCGGACAAGGATGGACATTCCCTTTCACCGTGAACCCAAATCAGACCACCACTGTTACCATACCAAATAACATTGCAGAGCACTTTTCAAATGAAACCGTGGATAACCGTGGAATCATTGTGACGACTGAAGATACCGTGGCCGTATTTGCGATCAACTTCAACGGCTTTACAGCGGATGGAACCAAAATCCTTCCAACGCCTTCTTTAGGTATTGACTACAGAATCAGTTCTTACCAAGGCTTGGGTACTTACGGCTCAGAATTTTTGATTGTCGCCACCGAAGACGGAACAGAAGTGGAGATTACCCCAGCTGAAGCCACTTTGGGAGGTAATCCTGCGGGAGTGCCTTTTTTGGTGCAATTGGATCGCGGACAAAGTTACCAAGTAAAAGTAGCTGCGGCTGGTGGAGACTTAATGGGGACCACTATTGTGGCTACTGAACAAAGTGGTGAATGCAGGCCCTTCGCGGTGTTTAGCGGTACTTCCTGTACTAATATCCCTGTTAATTGTACGGCTTGCGATCATATTTTTGAGCAGAACTTTTCTACCGATACCTGGGGAACGGAATTTTACGTCGTGCCCTTTAGTTTTGCTACAAGTTACACTTATCGTGTGATGGCGCACGAAGACAACACCGCCGTTCAAATCAATGGTGCAGCCCCTTTTAATCTTGATGCAGGAGAGTTTCAAGAGTACAATTCAGTGGGTGGAGTGCGTTGTGTATCGGCCGATAAGGGAATTAGCGTCACCCAATACATGGAAGGCGTTACATGCGCAGGTGCTGGAGATCCGGCCATGTTGATTTTGAATGATGTTAGTCAGAAAATCGATAACATTACGTTCAGTACGGTAAACTCCACAGTAATTACTGAACACGGTTTGAATGTCATCATTGAAAGCAGCGAGGTAGGTTCTTTACAACTCGATGGAGCTACTGTTGATGCATCAAATTTCACCGCCTTCCCCAATTGCCCGTCTCATTCATACGCGCAGCTCACCATCGCTGAGGGAAGTCACACTTTAGAAGCTGCCGATGGCTTTACGGCTTACGTTTATGGAACAGGTAATGCCGAAAGCTATGCCTATTCTGTAGGCTCTTTCAAGTTAACAGATCCGATTCAAGTAGACACCGTTTTGTGCAGCTCAGGAGAAGTAAACTTGGGGGTGAACGAGCCTTGGACGAACATCTATTGGTACGGTGAAGCTTTTCCAAACGACACTTTGGCAACGGGTAACGCGCTTACGCTGACCCCACCATACAATACCGATATTTATGTTGCTGTGGGAGAGCAATTTGTTAGTGGCTGCCAAGAATTTGAATACTTCAGTGTTGAAAATCTTGAACCACCTTTGTTCTCCGTTTTCCCAAATGAAGACACAGAAATCTGCCAGTACCAGGAAGTGCAGCTTGGGGTGGACTTGATTACTCCGGGTACATTTACCTACACTTGGACACCGGAAATCAGCCTATCAAATCCCAACATCGCCAACCCGATAGCTTCACCACTACAATCAACCACCTACGAAGTTTTAGTGAGCACTTTGAGCGGGTGTTCCTTTGCTACAGATACGCTGCGTATTGAGGTGACCAACGGAAACATCACTGAATTTAACGCCTCAACGCCTGATGACCTTATTTGTACGGGCGAAAGCACGAGTTTAGAAATTGATATCGAACAACAATTATTTGAAGATAATTTCGACCCTGGCGTTTCATGGGGTATTTGGACCACCATTAACGCAGGAGCTCAAGGAGATGAGTGCGGATCGGTAGATGGAAACGCACTTTACTTTAACGGGGCCGGACAACGTGTGGCTGAAACCATCGACATGGATGTCAGTGCAGGAGGAACGGTTCGCTTCGCCATAAAAATTGGAAACGGTCTTGCCCCATGCGACAATACCGAAGTGGGCGACGATGTGGTGCTCGAATATTCAACAAACGGAGGTGGGAACTGGAGTTTAATGCAAACGCTCTTCGAATCAGGCTACCCGAATTTTACGGTCTTGAATGTGGCTATACCAGTTCCAGCACAAACGGCAAGTACACGTTTTCGTTGGCGACAACTGGCCAACTCAGGAGCGGGTACCGACAACTGGAGCTTGGATGATATTGCCATTGGAGCTTTATCAGATGCAGGTTTGGCTTATTCTTGGTTCCCGAATTATCAGATCGACGATATCAGTAGCCCAACACCTACAGTAGATCCTTTGGTAGACACCATGTACTACCTCTCGGTTGAAGACAATCAAACAGGTTGTGTGTACACCGACTCTGTATTTATTGATGTAGGGCAAGGTTTTACACTAGACATTACCCCAGACATCACGCTTTGTGATGCAGAAGGTGTTCAACTCGAGGCCATTCCCGATGGTGATGATGAATACAACTGGGTTTGGTCGCCAAACAATGGGAGCATCAATAACATTTTCTCCGCTACACCAATCGCTAACCCTATCACTACCACGACCTACGAGGTGGATGTAACGAGCGATCAAGGATGCAGTGCTTCCGGTGAGGTAACGATTATTGTTAACCAATTGCTGTCGCTAGATATCACAGCCACTCCTGATGAAATATGTGTGGGTCAAGAGAGTCAGCTTATCTCAGCTGTAGGTGGCATAAATCAGGGCTTGGAATACTCGTGGTTCCCGGCAACCGGACTAAGTGCAACAAACATTTCTAACCCGATTGCCTCACCAAATCAAGACATCACCTATGAACTTACCGTAACGGAAACAGTTTCGGGTTGTGTGTTGACGGAAGAAATTGATATTGACGTATTTGAAAGCTTTACCGTTGATGCCGGTCCCGACCTCGCTTTCTGTGTTTTGGCAGGAGAACAACTTCAAGCAGTTCCTTCAACAAATGAGGCCTTAACTTGGGAATGGACGCCAGCATTGGCTTTAGTTAACCCGCTTGTGCAGAACCCCATCATTGCCTTGGATGAAACCCAAACCTATGTTGTTACCGCTCGAAATCTTTTGAATTGTGCTGCGACTGATACTATTACGGTGACCCGTTTGGTGAATAATTTGGATTTAGGTCCGGATCAAACCGTTTGTGATGGAGACAGCTTTACCATCGATACAGGCTACGACAATAGTTTTGATTTCGATTGGAGCACCAATGAAAGTACAGCTAGTATTGACGTTGATGCAGCGGCTGTTTATGAAGTTACAGTAACAACACCAGATGGCTGTGTAGAAAACGACGCTATTGAAATTTTCATTCAGTCCTTACCACAAGTGAATTTGCCCAGCAGTCCGAACGCCTGTGAAGGACAAGACTTTATTTTGGACGCCGGTAATCCTGGGATGACCTACAGTTGGGACACCAATGAGAACACGCAAAGCATTGTTGTAACGAATTCAGGTACGTATTCTGTGGAGGTTACCGACGCTTTCAATTGCGTGGGTGGAGACACTGTTACTGTGGAGTTCTTCCCTGTTCCAGAGGCGAATTTACCTGATGAGGTCCTAGCTTGCGAAGACGAGATTGTAGTGCTCGATGCCGGTAATCCTGGCTATAACTATCAATGGAGCACATTGGAAGCGACTCAAAGCATCATCGCAATGGAGAGTGGAATCTACACTGTTACCGTTACCAGCGCTGATAATTGCTCCATTCAAGACCAAACCGAAGTAACGATACTCACTTACCCCATTGTTGATTTGGGAGCAGATCAAGCTTTGTGCGCAGGTGAAAGTTTCTTGCTTGATGCCGGGAATCCAGGACTGAACATTCTGTGGAGTACAAATGAAACAGGGCAAACCATCAATGCAACATCTACCGGGGTTTACACCGTGAGTGTTGACAATGGGGCTTGTTTTTCTGAAGACCAAATCTCATTGGTATTCAATCCTCAGCCAATAAATCCTTTTGGAAACGACACCATTGTTTGTTTTGATGGCCCTCCTTACAACCTGCTATTACAAGCCTTAAACCCAGGTGCTACTTATTTGTGGGACACTGGATCAACACAAAGCAATATCCTTGTCTTCAGCGGAGGAACTTATAATGTCGAAATCACCACTCCAAATGGTTGCGACCAAGTTTTTAGCACCAATGTTTTGGAAAGCTGTTTTGGCGATTTCCTTTATGTTCCGAATGCTTTTACGCCTGACAACGACGGAATCAATGACGTCTTCGCTGTAGAAGGAACGCGTGTAGAATCTTTTGAGCTGGAAATTTGGAACCGTTGGGGAGAGCGAATTTTCTGGACCGATGACATCAACGACCACTGGAATGGATCCCATAAAAATGGCGACCACTACGTAGAATCAGAGGTGTACATTTACACTATCAACTACCGCTATTTCACCGACGAATTTGGTGGCGTTTCTGAATGGGTAACGAAAGATGGTTTCGTTACCATGATTCGATAAGTACTACTGGTTAATTTCTAGGAAGCGCTTGACGTTATTCAGCGTGCCGAAAACAACAAGGGTGTCTGTATCATAAATCACCGTTTCTTCCTTCAATACACCCAAGATGTGCTCTTTGAATTCCACTTCACCATCATTGGTCTCTTCTTCGAACTGACGCTTTAGTGTGATGAGTGTGAGGTTATATTTTTCGAGGAGTTTGATGTCTTCCAAGGTTCTGTTTAGAATCTTCTTCGGCGCTTTGATCTCTGCAATTTCGTAATCATCAGGAAGTTGCAGAAAGGCGGTAATGCTTGGGTTGATGAGCCTTTCAGCTACAATGCTTGCAATCTCTCCCTCAGGCTCTAATATCTCGGTAACACCTAAGTTTTTTAGAATTCGAATTTGATTGTCACCACTTGCTCTAACAATAACACGAGGAATTTTTAAGTCGATCATGTTCAAGGCGGTGAGCACCGTCGCCTCGAAGTTTTCTCCAATAGCAACAATGGCCGCATCCATTTCTTGAATCCGTTGCGACATCAAGGCTTTTTTGTCTGTAGTATCTAACGCTACAGCAAGCGCAACATCGTCTTTGATGTTCTCAATACGCTCTTCACTCACATCAAAAGCATAGACTTCAGCGCCTTTGCTCGACAATTTCTGAGCAATTTCGCTTCCGTATTTACCCACCCCAATCACAACGACTTTCTTATGATTCATGATCTAAAATTTTAAACGAAGATAAGACCTTTATGCCTCACAAGCTGCTTCAAGGATTTCAGCAAATCGGTAAATGTCTTCAAAAGAATTATAAAAAGGAACGGGCGCCATGCGGATCACATTGGGCTCCCGCCAATCGGCAATTACACCTTCTTTGGTCAATTGGTCGAAAAGGGCCTTTCCAAAGCCATGTGCCACCACAGAAACTTGCGAACCTCTCGCGTCGTGCTCTCTTGGAGTGATGATTTCTAATCTACCTTTTCTCAACTTGGCGCTAATGCGATCGATCTCAAACATGAGGTAATCTGATAATTTGAGCGACTTTTCCCTCAATGCGCTCATGCCCACTTCATCAAAGAGGTCTAAGGCCACCTTGTGCGCTGTCATGGCCAGCACTGGGGCGTTGCTCAACTGCCAGCCTTCCGCTCCTGGTATAGGTCTAAAACCCGGCTCCATTAAAAAACGTTCGTCTTTATCATGACCCCACCAGCCGGCCATGCGCGGTAGGTTCTTATCCACGCCATTGCGCTCATGAACAAAGGCTCCAGAAATACTTCCTGGTCCGGAATTCAAATACTTGTAAGTACACCAGCAGGCAAAATCCACATTCCAATCATGCAATTGCATTGGGATGTTCCCTGCAGCATGTGCCAAATCAAAACCGCAGTAGGCATCAACTTTGTGTGCAGCAGCAGTAATGGTTTTCATATCGAAAACTTGTCCGCTATAATAATTCACACCACCAATCATCACGCAGGCCAATTCATCCCCGTGCGCTTCAATGGCGGCAAGAATGTCTTCTGTAGCAATGATGTCGCTTCCTTCTCTCGGACCAACTTCAATCAAAGCATCTTCAAGACTTAAACCGTGCAGCTTGATTTGAGATTCGAGGGCATATTGGTCTGAAGGAAAGGCTTTTTTCTCGCAGAGAATTTTGAAACGCGCTTTTGTTGGGCGATAAAAACTCGTCAAAAGCAAGTGAAGATTTACCGTTAATCCGTTCATCAATACCACTTCATTTTCCTTCGCTCCAACCAAACGCGCGGCTCCTGCAGTGAACAATTCGTGGTAACTAAACCAGGGGTTTTTGGCGTGAAAATGACCTTCAACGCCCCATTTTGCCCAATCGTCCAGCTCCTGATTTATCGCCTCCCGCACTCCTTTCGGTTGAAGTCCGAGCGAATTTCCAGTAAAATAGATCACTTCCTTACCGTCAATTATGGGAATATGGAAGCTCTTTCTGTACTTAGAAAGGGCGTCTGCGCCATCAAATGCGCTTACCTGAGATAAATCATGTTGGAATTGGTTCATGTAGCCTTACTTTTGTGGCTCAAAGAAGGCCGAAATTTCTTAAAATTCAAAACCCAATTACATGATCAATCGCACAAAGTCAAAAGCCCTGTTTGAAACAGCTCAAAAACTTTTCCCCGGAGGAGTGAATTCTCCAGTACGCGCATTTAAATCTGTTGGAGGAACACCACTGTTTATTGCAAAGGGAGATGGGTGTAGAATTTGGGATGAAGACGGTAATGAGTTTATCGACTTCTGCAATTCGTGGGGACCACTAATTTTAGGACACAATCACCCAAAGATTCGCGAAGCAGTTATTGAGGCGGTGTGCAATGGAACTTCCTTTGGTGCACCTACAAAATTGGAGAATGAGTTGGCGAGTTTGATTTTAGAAAACCACAGCTACATCGAAAAAATCCGTTTTGTAAGTTCCGGGACCGAAGCCGCAATGTCGGCCATTCGCTTGGCGCGTGGAGTTACAGGAAGAGACAAGATCATCAAGTTTGAAGGATGTTATCACGGTCACGTAGATGCTTTGCTTGTTCAGGCAGGCTCTGGTTTGGCTACGTATGGTACTTCTTCATCAGCAGGAGTTCCTGAGGCTTATGTGAAAGAAACCGTGGTGCTTCCGCTCAACGACCGTGAAGCAGTGGAGAAGGCCATCGCATTGCATAAAGACAACATTGCCTGCATCGCCATTGAGCCTATTCCAGCGAATAACGGTTTGCTTATACAAGACATCGACTTCTTGCGTTTCCTTCGCGAAATATGCACAAGAGAGGGCATTATTTTGCTTTTTGATGAGGTGATTTCAGGCTTCAGAGTTGGTTTCGAAGGAGCTGCAGGTTACTACGGAATTCAACCAGATGTTATGGCCTTTGGAAAGATCATCGGTGGAGGTTTGCCGGTAGGTGCTTATGGTTCATCCAAAGAAGTGATGTCCCATGTTTCACCAGAGGGTCCGGTTTACCAAGCTGGAACCTTAAGCGGAAACCCAGTAGCCATGGCAGCCGGAAAAGCGCAATTAAGCGAGTGCCTTACGCCTGGATTCTATGAAGCCCTCCTAGAAAAAACGGAATACTTCAAAAACGCCATTCTTGATCACGCAAAAGCGAAGGGCTATACCTTTAATATGTTTAACCGTGGATCGATATTCTGGTTGGCATTTTCAGACAAAGTGGCCATTCGAAAGTCGTCTGAAATCGATGCAGACAGCATGAAGTACTTCACTAAGTTGCACGCGGCCCTCTTGGAAAGAGGCGTTTATCTTGGACCGAGTGGCTACGAAGTAGGTTTTATTTCAGCAGCGCACAGCATGGCTGATTTGGACATCGCCGTTCAAGCCTTTAAAGAAGCATTAGATATAGCTTTCGCAGATTAAAATGGCGAGGGCCTTTATAATGATGCTGCCATCGAGGTAGGCAGAATAGAACAACTCTTTGCGCTCTGAATTGGTGCTCACAACGAGCGCAAGTGCATAGCTGTTGCCTCCAAGAAATGCCAGGAGCACAGGGAATTCTATTGTTTCGTTCGACCAAAGGATGAAGGTGCAAAAACTCGACATCAGCAAGAATAAAGCGGCCAAATAGAGCGCCCCTCTTCGCCCAAAAAGTTGAGGGATGGTTTTTTGCGAATGCGAATCGTATTTCAAATCGCGGATATCGAAAGGAATGGTAATGGCCAGAATAAAAAGAAAGCCTTCGCCCATCAGCCACCAAAATGCGCCATAATTAAAGATGTCCCAAGCGTGTTCGTGCACCAGCGGCAAGGCAACGCAGCTCATCATCCAAGTGAAGGCGATGAGGTAGATCTTGAGGTAGGGCAGCTGGCGAAAGGCCTTCGATTTTTTCTTACTCCATCCGAGAGGAAGCGCGTAAAAAATGGAAAAAACGGCAGGAATCGCCAAAAGTATCCAATCCTGAATAGGCAGAAAAAGGGCCATAACAAAGCTAGCTGCAGCACCAATAATGCCCAATTTTTTTATTGTTTTTGCTTCGCGAAGCAGCCAATTATTTCTCCCCGCTGCTCTATAGTGCCCTTCTTGTTCCAGCTTAACACTTCGTTGAAAATTGTAGATGAAAAAGGTGGCTACTCCAACAAAGGCGGCAATGAACACATCGCCCTCACCCATGATTCTGGCAGATTGATAGGCAAACAAGGCTGCCGCAAGGGCAATCCAGACATTACTGTAAACCGCATTTCTGAGGTGTTTTTGAAAAAAGAAACGGGCCGCTCTCACTAGTTCTGAACAATGAAGTAGACCGCAACGCCCAACACCGCACCGATGCTACTACCTTTTAATCCGCCAAGTACTTTTCTAGATCGGGCAACGCTTTCATAACCCATGGCATAGATTTCATCGTATCGGTGGTTGGGATTGGTGATGGTTTTTTCTCGGATTTTTACTTTAGGGACAAGCTGCAAAAGGGTGTAAGAAACAGGAATTAGGAGCGGTGTAATGAGTCCGCCCTCAGCCAAGTATCCACTAGCCGCGCCTAAACCAAGGCCTACATAAGTTGTTGGACGAGGGTCGTAACCCGCCATAGCATCTTGTTCTCCAGCAATATAAATGCGCATTTCTTGAACCGTAAAATCGTCGCCGATGAAGGTGTCTTGGCTATAAAAAATGTTTTCGGTGCTGTCTTTTTGGGTGATGGAGAAGATGTCAGACCTTGGGCTAGCAATCGAGCGCAATTTTCCGCGCTTATTCTTCACCTCATAACGCACCTCAAAATCATTAACTTCCGTAATTTTGCATTCGATTTCGTGTCCTGACATTTTTAGGATCAGA
Organism: Flavobacteriales bacterium; assembly: GCA_029238785.1. Taxonomy (GTDB): domain Bacteria; phylum Bacteroidota; class Bacteroidia; order Flavobacteriales_D; family Sanyastnellaceae; genus CALKGK01. Next base: position 33,880 of record JAQWFN010000028.1, read on the forward strand.
TCTTGAGCTGAACTACTTAAAGAAAGAAGGACAAAAATCGCGAGGGATAAACTGGTTTTCATGAGGTGAATTTTGTCAAAGGTAAAAACCCTGAAACAACTGCTTCATGCACTTTGAATTGTTTGTTAATAACTCAGCGTGAACAAGCGGTCTTATCAAATGTATATTTGCCATCGGAAACTTTCCGATTAATCCGATTTTGGAGATGAAAAATGGAACTTTTGCCTCACGGCACATCGGCCCAAGAGCCGCTCAGGAACAAGAGATGCTAGCAGTATCTGGAGTGTCCACAATGGAAGAATTGGTTGCGAAAACCATTCCCGCCAACATTCGTCGGAAAGCCCTCGACATTAAGGAGGCAATGACCGAGCAAGAATACCTGGAGCACATTCAAGGTTTAGGAGAACAGAATCAAGTGTTTACCAATTATATCGGAATGGGTTACTACCCAAGCGTTACGCCTTCGGTAATTATGCGTAATGTATTGGAGAATCCGGGTTGGTACACGGCCTACACACCTTACCAAGCAGAAATTGCGCAGGGTAGATTGGAAGCGCTTTTGAATTTCCAGACGGTGGTTTCAGACCTTACGGGAATGGAAATCGCCAATGCGTCTTTGCTTGATGAAGGCACGGCTGCAGCGGAGGCAATGATCATGTTCTTCAACAACAGAAGCAGAACTGCAGTTAAGGCGGGAGCCACCAAGTGCTTTATTGATGAAGACATGTATCCACAAACCAAAGAAGTACTTGCTACAAGAGCAAAATACATCGATGTAGAATTGGTGGAGGGTGATTTCAGAACAGCACAGCTCGATGAAAGCTTCTTCTGTGCGATGGTTCAATATCCATCTGCAAAAGGTGAAGTTCGCGATTACGCCACCTTCGCGAAGCAAATAAAAGAACACGAAATTAAACTGGGTGTTGCCACAGATTTGATGGCGCTCACGCATTTGCAAGAACCAGGAGCATGGGGAGCTGATGCGGTTTACGGAAACAGCCAACGCTTCGGTGTGCCGATGGGCTATGGTGGTCCGCACGCGGCTTTCTTCGCAACGCACGACAGTTATAAAAGACACATCCCGGGAAGAATCATTGGTGTGAGCCAAGATCGCCTTGGGAAATCAGGATACAGAATGGCGCTCCAAACAAGAGAGCAGCACATTCGTAGAGACAAAGCAACATCAAACATCTGCACAGCCCAAGCGCTTTTGGCAGTTATGGCTTCGATGTATGCGGTGTATCATGGAAAAGAAGGTTTGTTGCGCATTGCCTCAAACATCCATCAAAAAGCCGATGCCATTGCGGATGCTGTGAAAGCTGCAGGACTCACCTTAAAGTACGAGCATTTTTATGATACCGTTTGCATTTCAGGAGCAGACCAAGAAAGCATCAGAACGAGGGCGCTTGCTAAACGCATTAACCTGGCTTATCACCAAGATGGCGACATCAGTATTTCCACTTTTGAGGGGATGAATGATGCTCAACTTGAAGAGTTACTTGAGGTTTTAGGACTGAAATCAGCTCCAGCAGCGAAGGCAGACCGTTTGCATTCCTTGAAGCGAAGCAGCGATTTCTTGCAGCATCCAGTGTTCAATACCTACCGTTCTGAAACCGAGATGATGCGCTACATGAAGCGTTTGGAAAACAAAGACCTTTCTTTGGTTCATTCCATGATTCCGCTGGGGAGCTGCACCATGAAGTTGAATGCAGCAACAGAGCTGATGCCCATCACCTGGCCAAAATGGGCTGGATTGCATCCTTTTGTTCCTGTGAATCAAGCGCAGGGTTACCAAAAGATGTTGGAGATTTTGGCTGAAGATTTAGCTGAAGTAACAGGTTTCGCTGGTGTTTCCTTACAACCAAACTCAGGTGCTCAAGGAGAGTATGCTGGTTTGATGGTGATCCGCGCATACCACGATGCAAGAGGAGATCATCATAGAAATATTTGCCTTATCCCGTCTTCTGCTCACGGAACAAACCCAGCTTCTGCAGTAATGGCAGGAATGAAGGTGGTAGTGGTGGCTTGCGATGATGAAGGGAATGTTGATTTAGCTGACCTTAAAGCGAAGGCCGATTTGCATAAAGACAATCTTGGTGCACTCATGGTTACTTACCCTTCAACACATGGAGTATTCGAGGAAGCCATTGTTGAGATGAATGATTATATTCATGCTTGTGGCGGACAAGTTTACATGGACGGAGCAAACATGAATGCTCAAGTGGGCTTAACAAGTCCCGGACACATTGGTGCAGACGTATGTCACCTCAACCTCCATAAAACCTTTGCCATTCCTCACGGTGGTGGTGGCCCTGGAATGGGTCCGATTGGTGTTGCAGCACACCTCGTACCTTTCTTGCCGGGCAATCCGGTGATTACTACAGGTGGTGATCAAGCAGTGACGGGAATCAGTGCAGCTCCATTTGGTTCAGCTTTGATTTTGTTGATCAGCTATGCTTATAATAAAATGCTGGGAGCTAAAGGCTTGCAGTCGAGCACCGAGTGGGCCATTTTGAATGCAAATTACATCCGGGCTCGACTAGAAGGACATTATCCAATTCTTTATAAAGGTAAAAACGGTACTGTTGCGCATGAGATGATCATTGATTGCCGCGCCTTTAAAAACAGTGTTGGAGTTGAGGTGGCCGATATTGCTAAGCGATTGATGGATTATGGTTTCCATGCTCCAACGGTGTCATTCCCTGTTGCAGGAACTTTGATGATTGAGCCAACAGAAAGCGAATCAAAAGAAGAGTTGGATCGTTTTTGCGATGCGATGATTCAGATTCGTGAAGAGATTCGTGAAGTAGAACAAGGAATCTATGGCTTAGAAGATAATGTATTGAAAATGGCTCCTCACACAGCTGAAGAAGTTTGTGCTACGGAATGGAAGCATTCATATTCTCGTGAGAAAGCCGCTTTCCCAATGTCGTACGTGAGAATGAATAAATTCTGGGTAGCTGTTTCAAGAATCGATAACGCTTATGGCGATCGAAATTTAATTTGTACTTGTCCGCCGATGGAGCAATACGAAGAAATGGCTTAATCCACTTGAATTAATCGAGTATTGAAAGATGTAAACGAGGGTTTTGAGGGTTTCAGAACCCTTGTTTGTATCATTAATCTGTCAATTGCAGTAATCTTAGGTGCCTTTGAACTTGATTCAATAGTGGAAAGATTGCTATATTTGGCGCACAACAAATAGATTGTTCCCAATTAAAACTAGAATTAAATATTAAATGATTATGAAGAAAATCTACGCTTTTCTACTAGGTGTTGCGGTTTCAGGAAGTGCGCTAGCGCAGTTTGCTGTTGGTACGCAACCAATGGTGAAAGAAAAAACCACTAATTTCCGTACAGGAGCTCCTGCTGCTGTTCAAGGCGGAGAACGTGCAGTATTCTACACCGACGACTTTAGTGATTGTAATGAGTGGACTATTGGTAATGCGTTTGCCGATGGGTTAACTCAATTCTATGACAACTTGAACTTCGAATGCGGAGCCGGACTTGCTCCAGCTGGAGGAGCTCCAATTCCTGCTCTGGCTTCAACAACTGCCGATAACGGATTCATGATGGTAGACTCTGATGGAGAAGCGAACCAAGTTGAAATCGAAAACTGCTATTTCCAAATGGGAGATCCAGTTGACTGTTCAGAGCACCCATTTGTTTCTATTTCTTTCGAAACACAATACCGTATGTGGGATGGTGGTTCTTCAGATGGTAATGAGTTCTGCTGGGTAGAGGTTTCTACAGACGGTACAACTTGGCCAGATCAAAGTACTACTGATGCTGCTGCTGGTCGTTACGAATTGTTTCCAGAAATGGGAACTCAAGACCCAGTTGAAAACCCAACGGTAATTACTTTTGACATTACTGATATTGCTGGTGGAGCTGAGACAGTATGGTTGCGTTTCCGTTGGAGAGGTACTTACGGTTATGCTTGGATGGTTGATGACTTGGCTTTCTTTGATACTCCTGCTAACGACATGCGTGTTGATGGTTACGTATCTTATACAGATGTTGCTACTTCAACCCAAGCTACTGGTCTTGGATACTACGAGTACGGAGCGATTCCAACTTCACAAATCACTGAGTTTGTTTTTGCTGGTCGTGCTCGTAACATCGGTTCAAACCCACAAACAAACACGGTAATGGAAGTGGCTATCAACGGTGATGTTGTAGGAACTTCTGATGCTGGCTTCACTTTGGAATATGGTTCGTTCGATACCTTGAGAATTGAAGGTTATACTCCAGACGCAACTTTGGGAATGTATGACATCACTTATACATTCATGTCTGATTCTTTAGACGAAGACATGAGCAACAATACTGCTACTCAGTCTTACGAAATCACAGACGGTTCTTATGGTCGTGACGATGCTACTTTCTCAGGTGTTTTCCCTGCGGATGGTACTGTTGATTACACTGCTGCTACTCCATTCCAATTCTTTGCTGATGCAACGATCTACGGTGTTGAGGTGGCGATCATGGACAACTCTGACGCTGGTACAGATTTGATCTGCCACTTGTTGGATTTCGCTAACTTGGAAATTCAAGAGTCAACTGAAGAGTTGGTGTTGTTGAATCCAAACACCAATGGTAACGATGGTACTGATGGAGACATTAACTGGTACTACTTCCCATTCGAAGATCCTATTGATGTTCTTGCTGGTGAAGGTTGGGTTGCTGCGTTCGAACACTACGGTGGAAACGACGTTCAAATTGGAGAGTCTAAAAACGCTCCAGACCAAACGGCATTCGTTTACGGACCTTTCGGTGCGAACGCTGCTTATGACTGGTACTTTACAAACGAAGTTCCAATGGTACGTTTGAGATTGGATCCAAACGGTGAGGTAGCTGTTAACGAAGTAGAAGGAACTAACTTCTCTTTGGGTCAGAACATGCCGAACCCTGCAAACGGAATTACTCGTATCAACTACGAATTGAACAACGCTGATGCTGTTGCTTTCGAAGTGCGCGATATCACAGGTAAATTGGTACAATCAATGAACCTTGGTACTCAAGCTGCTGGTAAAAACACCATCGAATTGAATGTTGAGCAATTCCAAGCTGGTATCTACACTTACACTTTAACTGTAGGTGGAGAGCGTTTGACAAACAGAATGATTGTTAAGTAAGGATTAGAATTCCTATAACTATAGAAAGGGAGAGCGTTTTGCTCTCCCTTTTTTGTGCTTAAGAATCTTTTTGCAATGGTGCAATTAAAGCAGATAATGGTCGAAAAGCCGCTAATTCATGCTGATAGTTTTCCTTTAGGAAGAAGGAGATGCTTGAATTAGGGGAAACTTCTGGGGAATTGTATTGTTTTTAATTCTAGGTTCACCAAATCCTTATCGAGATATGAATCCTATATTCAGATTAAAATGAGTGTATTCTGGTGAATAAATCCTTAAATTGAGCACGCTAAAGAAAAAATCCCTAGTATGAAGAAAGTATACTTATTTGCTATTGCTGTGATCTTTGCCGCAACCATGAGTGCGCAAAGCATCAAGCCAAATCAAACATTCTTGCCAAAACAGAGTTTCCCAACAAATGAAATTTCTGTGGTGGAAAGAACACCTGCCGGACCAACATTCGCAGAGCGTGGTGGAGGCGGAATCATTTTTTCAGAAGATTTCGCTAACGGTCTCGATGGAAACAATGGTTTTGGTGAATGGACAATTGATGATACTGCCGATGGAACAATCTGGCAAGTAGCTGATGACAACAGTCCTGCTGGAGAGTGGTCTACACAAACTGGCGCACTTCAGTCAACTACCGCCGATAATGGTTGGATGATTTTTGATTGTGACCGTTACAACACCCAGTTCGCTGGATCTACTGAAGGGTCTATTGATGGAGGTGAGGCTTATGTTGACGTTGAAGGAACATTGACTGCACCAACCATGGATTTCTCAGGAATCAACGCAGTGGTTGTAGAGTGGGAGCACTACTACCGTTTTTGCTGTAACGATGAGCACCCATTAACAATCGAAGTGTCTAACGACGGAGGTGATACCTTTACACGTTTTAATGCTGGTGGTGTTAACCCAAGTGCTACAAACAGCTTCTCTGGAACCATTTCGCAATCAGTAGATATCAGCTGTGTAGCTGCAAATAATGCTGACGTTGTTATTCGTTGGGCTTGGAGACAACCTGACGGTGGTGGAGATTCTCACTATGTTTGGGGTATCGATGATATCAAAATTTATGAGAACGAAACGGGCAACGACATCACCATCGGAAACTACGCCTCTTATACTGATTACGAAACCACAGGTACTTACGAGTATGGTGTATGGCCTTTCTCTCAATTGGTAGAACTTCAAGCTGCGGCAAACTACCAAGTATTGGGTACCATTGCACAGCCAAATGCCAGTTTAACTGTTACTGTTGGTGATTTCACTGGAAGCACAGACCCACAAGAATTATTTTACCCTACGTGTGTAGACGACACCCTGCGTGTAATTGGTTTTACTCCTGAAGCGGTTGAAGGGATGTATGATGTGACCTTTGAAATTGCGTCTGATTCTACAGATGCTAGCCCTTTAGACAACGTTCGAGTACAGTCGTTTGAAGTAAGTGAGTTTATCTATGCTCAAGACAATAGTGAAATCACTGGTGTATTCCCAGCAGATGGTACGGATGAGTTCATTGCGGCCTCAGGTTTCCAGATTTTCAACGATGTTACGGTATATGGTATCGACGTTGCTTTGATGAATGGTTCTGATGCGGGAACCGATGTTATTGCTTACATCTTAGACGCCAACCTCGAGGTGCTTGAAGCTACAAACGAGATGGAGTTGAACCCAGAATTCTTGAACTCAACGAATGCTACTGAAATTGTTTGGACAACATTCTTATTCGATGATCCAATTGATGTTAGTGCAGATACTTTCGTAGCAGCCGGTTTCAACCACTATGGTGGTAACGAAGTGCAGGTTGGTGAATCTAAAACAGTTCCACCTCAGTCGTGCTTCGTTAACGGTGATTTTGGAACAGCTGGTTTTGATTGGTATTACACCACCGAAGCTCCTATGGTACGTTTGAACCTCAATCCAAATGCGGTACAAACTCCAAACGACGTTACCAACTTGAAAGACAAAGAAGGGAACCGTTTATTCCAAAACAATCCAAACCCAGCAAACAACATCACGAACATTCGTTTCGAGTTGGTGAACGCAGGTGAGGTTGTTCTTGAAATTCGCGATATGACTGGTCGTATTGTTGAAACAAGAGATCTTGGAACACTTGGTACAGGTGTTCATGGTGAGCGTGTAAATACAAGCAGCATGGAAGCTGGTTTGTACACTTACAGCGTAATCATCAACGGTTCTAGATTAACCAAAACAATGGTTATTGCTGGAAACTAATTCAGAGAAACATTATTTTGAAAGGGTAGTCCATTAGGTCTGCCCTTTTTTTTGCTATTGAATCTTTCTTGTTAGTTGTTGGATATTAACAAGATAGTGTAGGAAAGTTCTTATATTATTATCAGCAATGCGCTGTCAGACGATGTACCATTGTAATATAAATTCGTAACCTAATTGAACACTTAAAAGCCACACCAATGAAGTATGTAATTCATACGGCTCTTTTTTTCGCCATCCTATGTAGTAGTGTGTTTTCTGGCAAAGCACAAAGTCAAAGTACCATTGAAGCAGCTCCCGGACGATATATCTTAGATGAGTCTGAGACCGCTTTTGAGGGCTATCAACGTGCAAACACCATTTGGAGTGAGGGTTTTGCTAACGGACTCCCAGCAGATTGGGAAAGCGAAGCCAGCCCAAGTCCAGCAGCCTGGGAATACCGAGGAATAGCAACAAATCCTTCAAATGTTATCGGTACTCGAGGGTCGTGCTTACCGGATGGTTCTCTTGGAGGAGACCCCATTGCGTCACCAACAGCAGCAAATGGTTTTATGATTTTTGATTCAAATTATTGGGATGATTCCGAAGGTCCTTGCGGTAGCTTTGGAACGGGTTTAGCGCCAGGGCCACACATCGCTACACTAACAACACCAAGTCTAGATTTGAGTGCTAGCCCAAATATTGGGATAGAGTTTTATCAGTACCACAAGAACTTCCAAACAGCCACAACAGTGCAAGCCAGCATCGCTGGAGGAGCATGGGTAGATATCTTTAGCAATACCACGCCATTAAATAACGGCTCAACTGCTTTAAATGATTACCAAAGAAAGAACGTCTCTTCTTTTATAGGAGGAGCGTCAGATGTGCGTTTGCGTTTTTCTTTTGATGGAAATTATTATTTCTGGATGATAGACGATATTGCTTTGTTTGAACTCAGCGAGAACAACCTCGTTTTGCAAGAAACGTCTTACGGAGATTTCAACCCCGATAATCCAGATTATATAACGGGCTATGAATTTATGGAGTATAGCCAATACCCGGTGGCCATGCCTCCACTCTTGAAGCTTTCAGGAAGGGTAGCCAATTATGGTTACGCAAATCAAACAGGGGTTGCCTTGAATACTGTTATTCTTGACAACGATGGTAGTACAGTATTGTTTGATGCTGCAGACGGCACTGATAACCTTGCTCCTGAGGTGGTCGATGTTTTCCGACCTGGTACGTTTCAGCTTCCCGCAGAAATGGGCGATTACGCAATTAACTACACGGTAGAGCAAGCTGAAGAAGAAAGCGAGCCCGATGATAATGTGATTGAGCGAAATGTTGAAATCACAGAATTTGTTTATTCAAGAGACAGATTAGAAACGAATGGAATTTATTTTCCTCCAGCAATTTTTGACGATGTGAGTTATGAAGTAGGAAACATGTTTGTGATCACGGGAGAGAACCAAGCTTGCCATTCAGTATCTGCTGGCGTGTCTGTTGGAAGCACAGTTGGTTCGCCTTTATATGCAGCCATCTATAAACTCGACGTTGAAGGCGGTTTGGCCACAGAAGAAATTGCAACGAGTGATGTTGTTCCACTAGAAGCAACTGCTTACAATACGATTGGAACAAATCATGTACAAGTGATTCCTTTCAACTCGCCGGTTCAACTCGATAAGGACAGTGTCTACTTGGTGGTTATTGGTGCTGAAGAAGGGCCAAACAACGTGCTTTTCCCGCTCAGTGGAAGCAGCCCTAACCTCACTTCTTTTGTGCGCTATCAGCCAAATACTTGGTTCTACTTAGTAAGAACGCCACTAATAAGAATGAATTTTGGTCCGGTCACCACTGTGGAAGAACAGCTAGAGGAAAGCGCAAGACTGAAGGTTTATCCTAACCCTGCGAGCCATGAAGTAAAAGTCGATATCCCATCGAACTTAGAACATGCTCGACTCTATGTTTACAACCAATTAGGGCAAGTAGTAAAGCACCAATTATTAACTCCAGGAGGAGGCCTCACAAAAACCATTGACACAAGTGAACTCGAAAGTGGAGTTTATCAAGTGGTCTGGGAAGGAGAAGGTCAAATCCTCAAGTCACAATTGATTGTGCAATAACTCCGTCTGTTTTATGGTCGTTCTGAAAGCGCTTTTCTTGTAACTTTCGGGACACTATGGGAATCAAATCTGCACTTAGTAAACCCTTCGCGGCATGGTCGATGAAACGCTTGAAAAAATCAAGCGAGAATGCCGTTGAAATGCAGGAATATTGGCGAAATCAATTGATCCAAAAGGCGAAGAACACGGTCTTTGGTAAGGATCACGGTTTCGCCAATATCTCTTCTTATACCGAGTTTAAAGCCGCCGTTCCAGTTCGAGATTACGAAGATCTTTCACCCTACATCAAAAGAGTAGTAAAGGGAGAACGAGATGTTGTTTGGCCAGGCATTCCAAAGTACTTCTGCAAAACTAGCGGTACTACCAGTGGTGTAAAGTACATTCCCATCAGCCAAGAAAGCATGCCAGAGCACATTAATGCTGCACGAAATGCATTGCTTTCATTCATCCACGAAGAAAACAATGCCGATTTCGTGAATGGCAAAATGATCTTTCTGCAAGGGAGTCCGGAAATGCACCAGCTCGAAAGTGGAATTCCTTATGGCCGACTTTCAGGCATTGTTGCTCATCACGTTCCGGGCTATTTACAGAAAAACCGACTCCCGTCTTTTGAAACGAATTGCATTGAAGATTGGGAGGAGAAAGTACTGGCGGTAGTAAAAGAAACGGCGCATCAGAACATGACGCTCATTTCGGGTATTCCAGCTTGGGTTCAAATGTACTATGAGAAACTGCTTGAATACACCGGTAAGTCCACCGTTGCAGAAGTATTCCCTAATTTGAGTCTTTTCGTTTATGGAGGAGTGAATTTTGAACCATATAGGAAGAAATTCAGAGAATTGGTGGGGAAAGACCTTCCTTCGGTAGAAACCTATCCTGCATCAGAAGGTTTTATCGCTTTTCAAGACAAACAAGACGAAGACGGCTTACTCCTGAATGTAAATGGAGGCATCTTTTTTGAGTTCATCAAGGCGTCTACCTTCGGCGAAGCAAACCAAGAAAGAGTGAGCTTGGCTGATGTGGAATTGAATGAGAATTACGCTTTGGTGATGAATACAAATGCGGGACTTTGGGGCTATTCCATTGGAGATACCGTGAAATTTACCTCCTTAACCCCTCCTCGAATTAAGGTAACAGGGAGAATTAAGCACTTTACTTCGGCATTTGGAGAACACGTTATCGCAGAGGAGATTGAAGCAGCGATGGCAGCGGCAACATGCAATAGCAAAGCAGTAGTAAATGAATTCCATCTGGCGCCTCAGGTACAGCCAGAAAAAGGCCTTCCATATCATGAATGGTTGATTGAATTTGATCACATGCCGGAAGAACTAGAGGCCTTTGCTTTGAGCTTGGATGAGCACCTTCGCGCAAAAAATCCTTATTACGATGACTTAATTAGTGGCAATATTCTCAGAACAGCGGTGGTAACTCCCTTAAGTAAGGGTACCTTCCATGCCTTTATGGAAACTCAAGGACGATTGGGCGGTCAAAATAAAGTGCAGCGTTTAAGTAATGATAGAACTACGGCAGAAGGTCTCTTAGCATGCGCAAGCAAGATTTAAGACACCAGCTCACTAAGCGATTCAAGCGTTAAAGGCTTTGGAATGTAAGCGGTGAAAGAACTGTCGACTTTATTAATCAATAAGCCGATGTCTTCTTGCGCGGAAAGGGCTACAATCTTGCCTTTATACCCCAATTCTCTGAGCTTATCGCTCGTTTCAAAGCCATTCATGCCGGGCATGTAAATGTCCATAAGCACCAAATGAAATTCTTCCTCCATGCAAAATGAAATGGCTTCCTCTCCCGAAGATGCGATGGTGCTCTTGACCTCTAAATTTTCAAGCATCTTTTTGGCCACCAATTGATTTAGTTGATTGTCGTCAACGACCAAGACATTTATAAGATGTTTTTGCTTGCTCGCTTTTGAGTCTTCAGAGTCACTTTTATGGGCCAGTTCTTTTATTTGAGTTAAAAACAAACCGAGGTGGATTTGTGAAACGGGGAGCTTACCATCTCCTGAGGCCGAATAAAAAGTTAATTCCTTGGGTAGTTCTGATGCTTCGTTCAACGAAATAACTAAGGTGTTTTGTCGAATGTCTTTTGGGTCTAAAATACGTTCGCAGGAAAATTCATCGAGCCATAAAGAAAAACGATTCAACAGAGAAGATGAGCTGTTCAAATAATACGAGTCAAATCCGAAGGGATGCGTATATGCCGTTCTAATGTTCTCTGATTTTGATATTAAGGGTAATTTAAGCGTGAAAGAACTCCCTTTGTCTAGTTCAGATTTCACCAAGAGTTGACCGCCCATTATTTCGGCGTTTTTCCAGCATACTGCAAGCCCTAAACCAGCACCGTCAAAAGATCTACTGAGCGAACTATCAACTTGTTCAAAAGGCTCAAAGATTTTCTGAAGGTAGTCCTCACTAATGCCAATACCGGTGTCTTCAACAGTGAATACAAAGTCAGCGTTTTCGTCCTGCCTCACGCTAAGCCGAATCACACCTGCGTCGGTAAATTTTATGGCATTACTCATTAGGTTGTTCAAAATTTGAAGAAAACGAGGCTTGTCGATTTCGAGCTTCGCTGGAAGTTCCATGTCAAAAACAAGTTCACAACTGAGCTTCTTTTCTGTCATCTTTGGCATATGAAGGGTGCAAGCATTAGAAATGGTACTAATGATCTCTACCTCTTCCAACCTAACCGTATTCAAGCTTTTCTGCAGGCGTGAATAGTCCAGTACTTGGTTCATCAAATCGAGCAATTGCTCACCTCCCTGAAGAATGTGGTTATTCAGTTCCTTTTGCTCATCGTTTAAAGCGGTCTGATCTAAGAGTTGACTAAATCCTAAAACAGCGTTCAAGGGCGTGCGAATTTCATGCGACATCACCGAAAGAAAATCTTCTCGTGTTTTAAGAGCAGCAAGTGTTTGATCATGTGCCCGCTCTATTTCCTGTGTTTTGATTTGATTTTCTTGACGCTCTTTTCTAATCCACTTGTTGCTGTAAATTGAAAAGTAAGTGGTCATCCCTACCAAAATGAAAATAGAAATAACAACATCCGCATAACGAATGTCGCGAGATTCATAAGGAACGACTAAACTGGGGAAGTGATATTCTAAAAGCAGAATTACACAGACCACGATTGGAACAGCAAATGCAAACCAGTAGGCCTTTGTACGCCCGGTGATTAAAAAACCTGCTTGAATCAAGGCGAGATATATGTACACAATTGCGCCATCGGCCCCAGCGTTAAGGAAGTAAACAATGGCAACAACGGCGATGCAAAAAATGAGATAAAAATGAACAAAAAAGCCATACCAGTGAGGCCTGAGCTTTACAAATCGCTTTAGACCAAATAAGATAATTAATGCAACGAAATGAACAGCAATTACATAAAATGGCATATTTTCAAGCCATGTAGTGAGAATGCCAACCAACACGAGGATCAAACTTCCGTTAAGCACGGTATTAAAGAAGCGCTGATCTCCCCTTATTTCTATTTCGTTAATCATGAAGTATTATTCAGGTATGGTCTTTGTCTTTCACGCCATAAATTACACCTTCTGCAATGAAAATAACAATAGGCTTTTTCATCTTTTTTCTGTCGGGAGTCATCCTACAAGCCCAAATAACACCAAACAAAAGGTCGGTGGATTTTGGATTGATAGATGAAGCTAGTAGCAGGGTAATAGAATTGAGTTTTGTGAATAAAGGAAACAAAGAAACTCGTCTACTAACCAATAACTTTCCGAGAGAATACGATGTGGTTTTTTCTAAGATAAGCATTCCTGCCGGAGAAGAGCTGCAAATTCGCATCAAATTAAATCCTTTCAAAAAAGGCAAGCTAAACGATGAAGTCTTGCTCTATTTCACAGATCAACTTAGCCCGGTGAAAATTTCTATTCAGGCAAAAGTTGAATTTATCGACCTCGCTTCAAACACACCTTGTCCTAAATTCAATGAAGAACAAGATTGTTGTGATGATTGGCTTTTTGAGGTGGAGCTTCGCGATGCTAAGACATTAGAGCCGCTTCCAAAATCACGCTTCAGAATCATTCAAGAAGGGGTGGTTCAACGCGATGTCATTACCAATAAAAAAGGGCAATACACGGAAGAAGTTCCTATTGCTTATTACTACCTCATTGGATCAGAAGAAGGCTACCTTGCTGCAGATACTGCAATGTATATCAATAGAAGAAACAGCAGGCTTACCCTTTACCTCGAACCTCAAGAAGAAAGGCTTGATGAAAACGAGCTCGCGCTTCAGCCAGAAGAAAAACAAATGGAGAAGAGGGAAGACGATGAAAACCCAAGCCAAATCTTGGAGGAAGACGATGAATGGACCATCAATATCAAACCACAAGAAACCTTAGAAAAGCCCGATAAACCAGTAGAGCTTGAAGAAGTGACTGAAGAGCCGGAACTCCCCAAGGAAGCTGAAAACCTTGATGATGAGGGAGAATTGCCTTTGTCGCTATACAAACCAAACAACATCGTTTTTCTGATTGATGTGAGTCAGAGCATGAACCAAAGTGGGAAGCTCGACATCCTCAAAGCATCGATGTACCGTTTGATTGAAGCACTTCGTCCTGGAGATAAAGTGAGCATTATGACCTACGCCTCAGAAACCAAAGTGCTGGTGGAAGGGGTTTCGGGCGATGATAAGGCGGCCATGATTAAAGTTATCCAAGGCCTCAGTGCAGGTGGAATGACGGCAGGAGCGAAAGGCTTTAGATCGGCATACCTGAAGTTAAGGGCGAATTGGCTTGCGGAGGGGAACAACCAAGTGATTGTGGTTACCGATGGCGCCTTTAGAAAAGTTGATAACGACATCATCCAAAAAGTAGTGCGAAAAGAACAAAAACGAGGCGCTATTACCACACTTGTGGCCGTGAAGAGCACTGATTATGCAGAAAAAGTAATGAACAACATCGCCACAGAAGGAAAGGGCTCTTTGGTGGAAATTGAAGATTTTGACCGAGATACCGATGCCTTGTTGATTGAAATTAAAAAACAAAGCTTGAGGAGATAAATGGAGAGGCTATCTTTGCATAGTGAAGAAGAACAGCGCTTATATCATTGGAATAGCCGGAGGAAGTGCCTCAGGTAAAACCACCTTCTTGCAAGAATTGTGCAAGCGATTTAACTCAGAAGACCTTGCTTTGGTGTCGCAAGACAACTATTATAAAGCACGAGAAGAGCAGCAATTGGATGACAATGGGGAAATCAACTTTGATCTTCCAAGCGCCATCGACCTCGATCGTTTTGCTGCTGATTTGAAAAAACTACGCGAAGGTCTGGCCATTCATAAAACAGAATACACCTTTAACAACGATGGAAAATCGGCGAAGAAAATCGTCATTGAGCCCGCAAAAGTCATCATTACCGAAGGCCTGTTTGTTTTTCACTATGAAGAAATTGCCGCCATGATGAACCACAAGGTGTATTTTCATGCCGATGATGAGCTCAGATTAGACCGCAGAATCAAGCGCGATCAAAACGAAAGAGGTTACCCAGAAAGCGACGTGAGGTACCGCTGGAAAAACCATGTTCGTCCGGCAGACCAGCAATTCCTCGAACCCCACCGCGATGGTTGCGATAGGGTCATCATCAATAACATTTCCTTCAATCAAGAACTCGACGAACTGGAACGTTTTATTAGAAAGATTATCGCCCAATGAAAAAGATCTATCACCTCAGCTCATGTTCAACCTGCGTGAAAATCATCAAGGAACTCGACCTTGAAGCTCGTGGCTTTGAGTTTCAGGACATCAAAACAGATAAAATGACGCCCGAACAGGTGGATGCCATGAAGGAAAAGGCAGGGAGCTATGAGGCGCTGTTTTCAAAACGTGCGATGAAGTTCAGGTCGATGGGCTTGAACGAAATGAAGTTAAGTGAAGCTGATTATCGCAAGTATATTTTAGAAGAGTATACCTTTTTGAAACGACCGGTGATCATCATTGATGAGCAGCAATTCGTGGGAAATGCGAAAAGTACCGTTCAAGCTGCAAAAGATGTCTTCACTAACTAAGAAGCAGGGGCTCACGGCTCACGCGGCCTTGCTTGCTGTGGCCTTTATCTATGGGGCAAACTATCTCATAGCGAAAGGCCTCATGCCCGACCTCATTCAAGCTTCGGGTTTTATTGTTTTAAGGGTGATGGGTGCCTTGGCCTTGTTTGGACTGCTATACATGTTCAAATATGAAGCCATTGAGAAAAGAGACCTCCTGCGCTTTTTCTTTTGCGGATTAACCGGCGTGGCCCTGAATCAGCTCTTCTTTTTTAACGGCTTGAGCTTAACTTCGCCTTTGAATGCCTCAATAATCATGACAAGCAATCCCATCCTCGTGATGGTAATGAGTGCCATCATCCTCAAAACGAAAATTACTTCGCGCAAGATTGCGGGGATTGTTTTAGGTGCGGGTGGAGCAATTTCTTTGTTGCTTTTAAGTGCAAGTACCTCTTCTGTTTTTGCTAGCGCGAAGGGCGACTTGATGATCTTGATCAACGCCGCTAGCTATGGAGTTTACTTGGTAATTGTGAAGCCGCTGATGCAGCGTTACAAACCCACTACGGTGATCTTTTATACCTTTTTAATGGGGGCGATGGTGGTGCTGCCTGTTGGAGCTCAACAGGCCTTGGCAATCGATTGGACCTTGTTCTCCTCGGCTGATTATTCCGCTTTGTTCTATGTGATTTTGGGAACTACATTTCTGGCCTATCTCCTTAATGTCTTTGCTTTGAAGCGAGTTCAACCTACAGTGGTGAGTGTGTACATTTACCTTCAGCCCTTAATGGCGGGAGTTTGTGCTTTGCTTTTCGCTTATTGGGGACTGACAGATTATACGGGTGATTTTTCATGGAAAACCCTCGTGTGCGCGATCCTCATTTTTATTGGGGTCTATCTTGTCAGTTTCACCCCGAAAAAAACAGAATAATTTTACCTTTAAAGAAAAAATTATGGCCATTCGCAGACCTTTCAACCTCAATCAATGGATAGACGATAACCGTCATCTCCTAAAACCCCCCGTAGGAAACAAAAACATGTACGTCGAAAGTGAAGACTACATTGTGATGATTGTTGCTGGTCCGAATGCCCGTAAAGACTACCACTACAACGAAACCGAAGAGCTTTTTTACCAACTCGAAGGCGAAATTAATGTGAGGATTCAGGAAGACGGTAAAGCAGTTGATGTGCCTTTGAAAGCGGGCGACATGTACCTTCACCCAGCAAAAGTACCCCATAATCCGAGCCGTTCTGAAGGGAGCATTGGTTTGGTGATTGAACGAAAACGCACTGATCCAAGCATGAAAGACGGTCTGCTTTGGTTTTGCGACAATTGCAACACAAAGCTGCATGAAACTTACTTCCCTCTAGACAATATTGAGAAGGATTTCCTTCCCCGTTTCAAGGAATTTTATGGTTCCAAGGACTTAAGAACCTGTAAGAATTGTGGTACCGAGATGCCTGTAGATCCTCGCTTTGTTGCAGAATAAGGATTGGCTTATCAGGAGCAGATTCTGAGGTTTGTGCTCATAAAGACGCAACCTATGATGTCAAATTGTTGTCTAATGGTCAACAACAACTATACTGAATTATCCTTTATATGAAGTACTTAAACAGCTTGACGCTCCTTTCGATTTTGCTATTTGCTTTCGGGATGAGTTCCCATTTGAGCATGAATGCACAAGATTGTATTTCTGGTGCTCTCATCTTCGAATCCAACATCAACGACGGCGGTCCGCAACAAATTTCTTACAACCTTAGCAATACAGACACCTTTGAGATGATCGAAGCTGGTGGTATGGGATTGGGAAATAATGAGGCCCAAAGCATTTCGTTTTGCATTCCAGAAGGGTGTTATACCTTAGTGGTTCAGGGAAACGCAGAAGCGCTCAATTCGGGGTTTTTTAATGCTGAAATACAACTCGGAGGCGCAGTGCTTAGTCCGGAAATTTCAATTTTTGGCGGTACAATTTATTATGAATTCTGCACCACAGAAGGCTTTGTTAGTTGTCCTCAAGAGATTGAGGTCATGCCTTCTCCTAACCCATGTGGTGCTTTTGTTTTCGCTATTCCTAGTTACGAGAATCACCCAGGTATCAGCTGGTTTTTGCCAGACGGTAGCGTTTTTATTGGTGGAGGAGTGGTAGAGTATGCTCCGGAAATGTCAGGCCAATTTGAGGTATGTGCGGCATTGGAAACGCCCAATTGTCCGAACGGAGTTGAACTCTGCGCAAGTTTTGTTTCCAATTGCTTGGACGACTGTGAGTTTTCCATTTCATCCGAAGTAACGAACAACGGTAATTTTATTTTTAGCGCTGAAAACATACTGGGAGCACCGCTGCCAGGGCTTACTTACAGCTGGTTTGTAGATGGAGAATTGATTGAAACGAATGAAGGCATCTTCTTCGATTATTCTTGGGACGATTGTGAACTCCACGAAGTAGGACTCCTTGCTAGTAGCGAGTTTTGTTCTTCCGAAGTGAGTATTTTTGTTGAGGGCGCTGGTTGTGAAAACAATTGCCCTCAGGAGATTGCTTTTGGGAATGATGGATGTAATTATTGGTTTGAAGTGGGTAGCGCTTGGCCAAATGAAAGTGTAACGTGGTATATCGGTGGTTTGGTCTTTGAAGGCGGACACTATTTTACGTACAACAATGATGGCTTTTCAGGAGAGGAAGTCATAACGGCCGTGATCAATAACGGAGAATGTGAGGGTTACCAAGTTTCTACGTGGATCAATTTTGATGATGATTGTGGCTGTTCTTCTGCTTTTGAATATATGATGTCTGATAATGGCCAATTAATGGCCTATCCGCTTGAAGCCTATGACCCAGGAATTTACTACTCATGGGTATTGGATGGGCAATGGTTTGAGGGCTCTCAGTATGAAATAGCAGCAGATCTGGAATGTGGGACTCACGAGCTCTGTCTTTACATGGAAAGCGGCAACTGTTTGTCAAATACCTGCCAAGATATTAATGTAGACTGCGCTAACTGTGATTTGAACCTTGTAGCTTTAATGGACAATTGTGCGGGCTTCTTTTATATCGAGAACCCCGGTGTTTCAGAAATCCTATGGTTTACCGAAAACGGAAGTGTTCTCTCAGGAAATGAAGTAGTGATTGAATTTGAGAATGATGGTCCGCACATCATCTGTGTAAATGCCATATTACCCGGTTGTGGTTTGCTTGATGCCTGCATAACAGTAGAAAGTGAATTCTGCGATGAAGCATGCACTCCTGTGAGTTTTGCTATGGACAGTTTTGTGGGTGAGGGCGGTCCTACAGAGGCCTACATGAACATCATTAATCAAGATGGGCAATTTTGGAGCTTGGTGGCGAGCTACACAGAAAACAACACCTTCTTCGATGGCGAACTTTGCTTGCCTGATGGATGTTACGAGGTGCTGATAGACACACCAATAGGCACAGATAACCCTGATGCATTTTTTTCTGCCGCTTTTGTTGATGGCCAGGAACTTGAGTTTACTCACGGACCAACATGGAATGGAGTGGTTTACGAATATGGTTTCGCCTTGAATAGTGATTGCGGCATAGATGAGTGCAATTTGGCCATCGATTTAATCAGCCAAAATGGGAATGCCTATCTGTTCACAGCAGAAACAGATGTTTGGGCTGAAGGAATCTCTTGGTTTGTTGATGGCGAATTCGTAGAAATGAGCGCCAATTTCGATGTCGCACTAGACCCTGGTCAGCACGAAGTTTGCGCCATGATTGAAACACCTGCTTGCCCAGAAGGTGTTTGGTCTTGTCTTGAAATCATGGTGGATGAAGACGAAATTTGTGTTCCAATCTTGTTTCAAATCTCGGTAGATGGCGAATTACTTGAAGACCTTTTAATTAGCTATAATGCCGAAAGTTTGTTGGGAAGCATCGAAGGAGAGCTGCTCTTATCAAGTATTCAAGGTGAAGCAAGTGTGCTTGCTTGCGTACCAGAAGGATGCTACAATTTAACGCTTGGCATGGAAGAAGGAGTGCTTATTCCGCTCTTGTTAAATACCTTCATTGATGGTGAATTCAGCTTCGATTATGTGATTGATCCACTAGCTCAAACGATGAGCATTGAATTTGGTGTGAATGCCGAATGTTCGAATACGATCAGTGAGAACACAGAAAAACAAGACCTGCTCATTTACCCTGTACCAGCAGATCAGGTCTTAAATGTTGTTTTACCCGAAAACACTGCAGGTGCTGTTTGGGAGATCATGAATGCAAACGGACAATTAGTTGCTTCTGGTGTTATTCAGCAGGTGGGGCTAAATCGTTTCGACATTGCTGATTTTGCTGCCGGAGTATATCATTTCCAAGTGAGGATCTTGGATAATAATGAATTTGACCTCTTACAAAAAACATGGATAGTTACGCACTGATCGTGGTGCTGAGCAACTCATTTTTGCTTATCGAAAAGGACTCACATCAAGTGGGTCCTTTTTCGTTTTCAACAGCTTATTAACAATAGCTATTTAGTAATCGATTGATATTGTTGCGAATAGCTAAAGTGCCTTCCTTACTTTTGTTCAAGGCACAGAAACGTCTGTCTTAGATATGAAACCCTTATGAAGCAACAGCGTAAAAAATGTTGTTGAATCGTTGTATATCAACCCTAAACTTTAAATACTTACCTAATCTTTAGAAATATGAGAGTAATCTTTACCTTCATCACAATGATGTTGGCACTCCCTTTCCTTGGAACTGCCAATGCCCAAAATGGACTTATCTGTCCAGAAACAATTACTGTAGAAGCCTTGGAATGCGGGACCTATGCTATGAGCATCCAGAATGTTGATACAGAAGTTTCAGTTCAATGGATTATTAACGGTATTACAGACCAATCAACAACAGATAACACTGTATTCATGCAGTCTACTGGCGGTATGATTGAGGTAATTGCGGTTTATTCAAGCCTGGAATGTGGGACAACAGAATTGATGACTTCCTTTGAGGCTCAAGATTGTGGTTGTGACGCTAACTTTGACTTCGACCTTGATGGAAACTTGCTTACAGCAACACCTTCATTGCCGGAGGATATGGAGGCATTCTATGGTTGGTCTGTGAATGGTAGTACTATCGAGGTCAACTATAACCTAGAGTACACTTTAGATGCTCCTGGAGAATATGAACTTTGCTTAACAAAGGAGTCTCCAAATTGTAACATTGAATTTTGCCAAACAGTAATTCTCGAAGGAGCTTGTCCTGACGCCATTAACATTGAAGAGGTAAGTTGTGGAGAATACAACCTTAGTATCGCCACAGAAGATACAGGCGTGAATGTAGAGTGGTATGTTGGCGGTGTTCTTCAAGATGAAACGGGAGCAAGCATTTCATTGAGTTTAGATAACGCCGCGGTGGTTGATATCTTTGCTTTGTTTACGAGCGATGCTTGTGAAGCTGCAGAGATTGAAGACTTTATTGAAGTGCCAGATTGTGCTTGCAACGCTGATTTTGAATACACCCTAGATGGAGACATGGCTTCGTTTACACCAACACTTGCCGAAGAAATGGGAGAGGTGTTCTACAACTGGT
Organism: Flavobacteriales bacterium; assembly: GCA_029238785.1. Classification (GTDB taxonomy): domain Bacteria; phylum Bacteroidota; class Bacteroidia; order Flavobacteriales_D; family Sanyastnellaceae; genus CALKGK01. Next base: position 54,907 of record JAQWFN010000028.1, read on the forward strand.
CTGTAAACGGAAATACTGTTAGCCAATCTTACCTCTTCGATTATACCTTTGAAGAATGTGGAGATTACACCATCTGTTTAACAAAAGAAAATCCACTTACTCAGTGCAACGAAACAACGTGCCAAGACATCAATATTGCTTGTGATTGTCCAACAGCTATTGGCGTTGATAACCCAAGCTGTGGTGTTTATGTGTTTAGCATTGAGGGAGCTGCAGCAGAGGGAACTGTTACTTGGTTCGTTGCTGGTGTTGAGCAAGATGAAACAGGAACTAGCCTTGAAGTTAGTTTTGATGCAAGCGGTACCTATGATGTGTTTGCCGTGTACAATGATTTGCTTTGTGCAGATGTTGAGATGGAAACTGCAGTTGAAGTACCAAACTGTGCATGTGATGCCACCTTCACTGGTGAAGTAGTGGACAATATGGGCATGTATGAGCCAGTGTTGCCTTTCAACCCAGACTTCTTTTACTACTGGGCAGTAGATGGCAGCACAATCTTCGAAGGTTACTCATTCGAAACAACTTTTGAAACATGTGGTGAGTTTGAAGTATGCCTTCTTGTTGAAGGTTTGGATTGTGAAGCCCAATCTTGCCAAATGGCAGAAGTAGCTTGCGACGATTGTAACATCGATATCCAAGTTAACGCGGAGAATGGAGACATCTACAGTTTCCAAGCAATGACGGATGCTACCCTTGTAAACTGGTCGGTAAACGGAGAGTTTATTCAAGCTGGTTTGGAGTTTGTTTTTGAATTTGGTCAGGGAGACTTTGTTGTTTGCGCAGAAGTTAATGACCTAGAATGTACTGAAGGCGGAAGCGCTTGCGTTGACATTCACAACCCAGGAGTTGCAGATTGTACAGAGTTGACTTATGTGGTGGATTTTGAAACTACTCAAGCAGCAGACTTGATCTTGCCTTACTTGATCAGTACTTTGGATTTCGCAATTGAGAATGAAATGGAAATCAACACCTTCAACACTCAATCAACGATCAGTGCTTGTGTTGCAGATGGATGCTACAACTTTAACTTGGACATGGGAATGGGTGCAGATGCGGCCTTCTCTGTTATGGCCTACGTGAATGGTGAACTCGCTTTCACTTACAACGCAGAACCAATGGAAACAAACATCACATTTGATGTAGGGGTGAACGTAACATGTGAAGACAACGTGAACAACATCGATGCTTTGAGCATGATCACCTATCCAAACCCAACAAGCGGTGCCTTGAACATTGAACTTCCTCAAACATTGAGCGAAGTGAGCTACGTGTTAACTGATCTCACTGGGAAAACAGTTCAAAGCGCTACCTTATCTCAAGGTCTGAACAGCCTTGAACTAGGGGCTTTGGCGAACGGCATGTACAATTTAACTGTGATTGGAATGAACGGGAACCAAGCTGTTCAAATGAACAATAGAGTGATTGTTCAGCGCTAATTATTCTTAGGAAATAGATATCTAAAAGGGCTTCACTGCGGTGAGGCCCTTTTTGTTTTAACAAGGCGCATGAATAACTTGCGTTTTTTAACTGAATCCCATAGCATTCAATCGTGTAGCAAGTGATTGATTTTCCTAACTTCGCACTCGTCCAACTTTTAGGAAAAGTATCATGAAGTATCAAAAAATTAACCTCCTCACCGGATGGAGCATCTGGCTCATCGCAACGGTTGTTTACTTGCTTACCATTGAACCAACTTCCAGTTTCTGGGATTGTGGCGAGTTCATCGCATCAGCATTTAAATTAGAGGTTGGTCACCCACCAGGAGCACCATTGTTCATGATGTTGGCCAGAATGTTCTCCATGCTGGCCCCAAGTGGAAAAGAAGCAATGGCGGTGAACGTGCTTTCTGCGCTGTGCAGCTCCTTCACCATCCTTTTTCTCTTTTGGACGATCACACATTTCGCTAAGAAAATTGCCACGAAAACTTTGGCCAAAGCCACTGAACTGAGCAAAACTCAAGTTGGAGGAATTATGCTGGCCGGTGCCATCGGAGCCTTGGCTTATACCTTCTCAGATTCATTCTGGTTTTCAGCCGTGGAAGGTGAAGTTTATGCGATGTCTTCTCTCTTCACCGCCCTTGTTTTCTGGGCGATTTTAAGATGGGAGGCACTGTCTTCAAACGACAGTTCTGAACTGCGTTGGATCATTCTTATCGCTTATTTGATGGGACTTTCAATTGGAGTCCACCTCTTGAACCTCCTGGCAATTCCGGCCATCGCCTTTGTTTACTACTTCAAAAAATACCAACCAAACATCAAAGGAGTAGTTATTACTACAGTTATTTCTTTAGTGGTTTTGGGATTCATTCAATCGGGAATTATTCGCGGATTTGTTCTACTCGCAGCTAAGTTTGAGCTCTTTTTTGTTAATTCTATGGGAGCCAGTTTCAACACTGGAGTATTGGTTTACGCGGTGGTGGTGATTGCGCTGATTTCCTTCATCCTTTGGTTCACACAAAAAAAGGGCTACGCGGCACTTAATACCATTGCTTTAGGAACTACAATGCTGCTCATCGGTTATTCCACTTTCGCGCTTATCGTGGTGCGTTCTGCAGCAAACCCGCCCATGGATGAAAACAATCCGGAAAACATTTTCTCGCTGCTTTCTTACCTCAACCGGGAGCAATATGGCGACCGACCTTTACTTTTTGGTCAGTACTTCAATACGCCAACCATCGCAGATGACCCCTACCAAGATGGAGCAAAAACATGGGTGAAAAGCTACTCGGTAAGAAAAGAAGCTAGAGGAAGAACCTCCAGTCTCATCCGCTCTTACAGAAGTGAATTCGAAGCAAAAGCCTTCGCCGAGGAGCTGGGCGAGAAGCACTTTGTTCAAGAAGAATACATCGACTCTGGTGAAAAGCGTGACGCTATTCCAAACTACGATCCAGAATACAGCGGTTTCTTCCCAAGGATGTACAGCTCTTCTGCCAACCACATTGCTGAATACAAGCAATGGAGTAACTACAAAGGATGGCAAAAAACGAGGGTTTATTTTAGTCCGTTTACAGAACAAATGATGGACCGTGAGTCTTTCGCCATTCACCTCGACCTTGAAGTTTTGGGCAATGGGAAGAGCAAAGCTGAGCTCGAAAGAGACCTAAATAAACTCTTCAGAGCCTACAAGCACAAACCAAGCGATTTCTTCACGGTTGCTTCGGCAAACGAAATTGTGGTGAAGAGTCCAGGATCTAGCCAACAACAAAGTGCAGTGCTTAACGATGAACAAGTGCGCTACGCCCTTACACAATACCTTACGGATGTATTGAGCGAGAAACTCACTGAAGGAAGAGCTGCAGTTCAAAGCAAAGAAGCCCTCAAAAGCGAGTTGGAAAGAGCGGTGAATGAACTCATCATGAGAGCGAATCAAACCCGTTCAGAGGAAGACCGAAACCGTGCAGAATTCTACCAAAAACAACTGGCAGAACTTCAAAAAGAATTGCTTCCCTCATACGGAGAAGACTTCCGCTACTTCATGTCGTACCAAGTGAATTGGATGTATTTCCGCTACTTCATGTGGAACTTCGCAGGTAAGCAGAACGATTTACAAGGACACAAAGGCTTTATCGATGGAAACTGGCTTACAGGTTTGAATTTTATTGATGAAGAACGACTTGGAAACAGAGACGAGATCAGCCAGCAACAAAAAGACAACAAGGGCTTCAATAGGTATTATTACTTGCCCCTCTTGTTGGGCCTCATTGGTCTGATTTTCCAGTTGCTGAAAACACCTAAAGACTTCTCGGTAACTGCGCTTTTATTCCTTTTAACCGGTTTGGCAATTGTGGTTTACTTGAACCAGTACCCACTTCAGCCAAGAGAGCGTGATTACGCCTACGTTGGGTCATTCTACGCATTTGCTATTTGGATTGGCCTTGGTGCATACGCCTTGTTTGACGCGGTGAATTTGAAATGGAAAGACTTCGGACCAATGGCGCTTTTGACCGTGGGTACAGGAATCGTGCTCTTAACAGTTGAGAATATTGTGGGCGATGATAATGTGTGGTCGCTTTCTATCCTCTACATGAGTGGAATTGCACTTGCTGCGATGGCATTGATGAAAGTTCTTGGTAGTAATTCCGCTTTGCGCTTAGGTGCTGCCGGACTCATTTGCATCATCGTCCCTGGAGTGATGGCTGCCGATGGTTGGAACGACCACTCTCGTGCTAAGAGAACTACCGGTGTGGACTTTGCTAAAAACTACCTCGATAGCCTTGAACCCAATGCTATCATCTTCACTAATGGAGATAACGACACCTTCCCATTGTGGTATGTGCAAGAGGTAGAAGGCTACAGAACCGATGTTCGTGTGGTTAACCTGAGCCTTTTGAATACCGATTGGTATGCCGACCAAATGAAACGCGCGGCCTACGAATCTGCTCCTGTGCCTTTCTCGGTGCCTGAATACCAATACAGACAAGGAACACGAGATGTGGTTTTGTTGAACCCACCTGCAAATAGAGAAGATCCTTATGTTAACTTGAGTGAAGCCATGAAAGTGGCAACAGACGACAACATGCGTAGAGATTTTGGTGATGGAAAATCGTATGCTTACCTCCCATCTTATGCCTTGCGTATTCCTGTTGATTCAGCTGCTGTTGTTAACGCTGGGGTAGTAGCTCCTGAAGATGCCGATCAAATTGTTGATGCCATCGAATGGACCATCACAGATGGTGGAGATCGTCCGAAGAGCTACTTGTTGAAAAACCACTTCCTCGTTCTCGACCTCTTGAACAACAACGATTGGAGCAGACCAATTTACTTTGCGGTAACTACTGGTCCGGATTCATACATAGGCCTTAACCAATACTTCCGCCTCGAAGGTTTGGCTTACCGTTTTGTGCCTGTGAAATATCCAGAAAACAGAAACCCGAACGTTCTTGGAGGCTTTGCTAGTGATTTGATGTATGAGAAAATCATGAACGACTTTCAGTGGGGTGGTATGGATGACGTTTCTGGAAATGGGGTGTATATGGACGAGAACAACAGAAGAATGTCAGACAACCTGCGTCTTCAATTCTCGAACCTTGCAGAACAACTTATCGAAGAGAGCAAGAACAAAAAAGCACTCAATGTGCTAGATAAGGTTGTTGAAATCACGCCAGAAAAGAACTTGCCTTACGATAGAATCATGCTTCCTATTATCGAAAGCTTGTATGAACTGAGTTCTAACGATACCCTGAAAACAGGGGCTGCAATCAATAGTGATTTGAGTGCGGAAGATCGTGCAAGAGCGAAAGAGCTTGCAGACCAGGTGGGCGAGCGCTTGTTCAGTATTTTCGAAGATGAAACCGACTATTACTTAAGCCTTGACCCAGAATACTATAACGAAATTGTGGGCGAAGTGGGCTTGATGAAGCAAATCAACGAGCGTGTTCAACAGGTACTGAGCTTCTATCACCCAGAAGACCCTAAAGCCAAAGAATGGAATGATCGACTTAAAACGATATCGAAGAAAATTGAAGCCAAAGAAAAAGGCGTAACAATTCTTGACGATGTTGAGTTTTAACAAGAGAAAAAATGAGAATAAAAAAGGGGATGCGTAAACATCCCCTTTTCTTTCTAATTAATTTTAACCAAAACGAATTAACTAAATAAGCTTACTTCCTTATAACCACGAGGAAACTTAACTGTCTTACGCGTGCGTTCGTAATAATTGCTCCAAAGCGGACCATTAAAGTCGTAAACATCTTGTGATGCCTTTTTCTCTGAAAGATGAGGTTTCGTTGTCTTCATGTTACAAGTAGTTTAGCGTTGTATTACAATGACGCAGCAGTTTAAAAAAGGGTTGCACAAACAGTTCTTCGATGATGGAGTTCGTCTCACCCACTCATATTTCCTAACTTTCGCTCCTGTAGATTTTATATATGTTGAAGCCATTTAAAATTTTTGTTGTTGAAGATGATCCATTCTATGGAGAGCTTCTCGAGTACATCCTAAATCGAGACCCGGAGTTGGAGGTTGAACTCATGACCAGCGGTAAAGAATGCCTCAAAAACATGTATAAAAACCCGGATGTGGTGACCCTCGATTACGGCCTGAGTGACATGAACGGTTTGGAGGTTATGGAGAAGATCAAAACAGCCAATCCAAGTGTGGAGATTATTGTGGTTTCGGGTCAAGAAGACGTGGCTACAGCAGTGAATATTTTAAGAAATGGCGCTTACGATTATTTGGTAAAAGACGAAGAAGCCAAGGATCGTATTTGGAATTCTGTTCAAAAAATCCGCGACCGAAAGCGCTTAGAATCGGAGTTAGATGAGCTTCGTGTAGAGGTAGGGAAAAAGTATGAAGTGGCTAATTTCATTGGTCAGTCAAAACCCATAGAACAAGTCAAAAGCTTAATTGGCAAAGCCATATCAACCAACATTACCGTTTCCATTACAGGTGAAACGGGAACTGGTAAAGAAGTGGTAGCAAAAGCCATTCACTACAATTCTACCAGAGTTAAAGGCAACTTTGTTGCTGTAAACGTAGCCGCCATTCCCAATGAACTTATCGAAAGTGAACTCTTTGGTCATGAAAAAGGCGCATTTACAGGAGCAAATGTTACCAGAAAGGGAAGGTTTGAAGAGGCAGACAAAGGAACCCTGTTCCTAGATGAAATTGGTGAGATGAACCTCAATATGCAAAGTAAGTTGCTCCGTGTGCTGCAAGAACGAGAAGTAACCCGCGTGGGGGGCAACAAGTCCATAAATCTGGATGTTCGTGTTTTAGTGGCCACCCATAAAGACCTCGCCAACGAAGTAAAAGAAGGAAGGTTTAGAGAAGACTTGTATTACCGTTTGTTGGGTTTACCCATCACCCTGCCTCCGTTAAGAGATCGAGGTAACGACATTTTACTTTTAACCCGCTTTTTCTTAGATACTTTCGCCAAGGAAAACAAAATGAAACCCAAACTGCTATCGCCCCAAGCCAAAAATAAACTCCTCAATTACTCCTTTCCAGGGAACGTGCGAGAACTCAAAGCCATTGTTGAATTGGCGGTTGTGATGAGTGATTCTGATGTGGTTGAAGAGGAAGATGTTCGATTAACGCCACTCAACCCGCTTACAGACTTCTTGAGTGCAGAAATGAGCTTGAAAGAATACAGCCAGAAAATTTTACGTCACTTTTTAGACAAGTACGACCAAAATGTACTCTTAGTGGCAGATAAGCTTCAAATAGGAAAATCTACCATTTACAGGATGTTGAAGGAGATGGATTAACCTTTATCGCTCACTTTAATTAAACGCTGCGTTCGAACCAGAGTAGGGGTAATGAGCTGGAGAAAGTAAATTCCTTCTTCGAGGTGAGCCAATTCCAAATCTCCGCCTTGAAAACCATTTAAGCGAAAGACTTCTTTGCCACGAATGTCTAAAATCAACAAATCAACAGGCTGGTTGACTTCCAGAACACAGTCGCGGTGCACAGGGTTTGGAGAAAGCATAAATGAGAGCGGTTCTTGCTCCGCACCAAGCGAATAATTGCGTGCATCTGGCTTCCCTTCAGCCCGAAAAGAAAAAGGCATCAACAAAAAGATGAAAGATATGAGTAAGGTAAACACTTGCATATTTTCTTCTACGCAATAACAAAATCAAAGTTGCATTGAGTAGGGGAAGCATTTTACACTTTGTACCTTTGCCCTCGAAAAGGAATGGAAAAGAAACGCATCGTCATATTGGCCTCCGGAGGTGGAAGCAACGCCGCTAAGATCCTAGAGTATTTTCAGTCGAAGGAGCAGGCAGAGTTTGTTTTGGTGGGAAGCAACAGACGAGAAGCTGGTGTTGCTGCACATGCCAAGCGTTTTGTTGTGCCCATGCTCTTCTTTACCAAGGCGGAAATGGAAGAAGGCCAAGTGCAAAAGCTCTTACAAAACTTAGGCACAGACCTTATCGTTCTAGCCGGTTTCTTGTTGAAAATACCCGAAGCACTTGTTGAGGCTTTCCCAAACAAAATCATCAATATTCATCCAGCCTTACTACCAAAATATGGCGGAAATGGAATGTATGGAATGAACGTTCATCAAGCAGTAAAAGCAGCAGGTGAGAAGGAATCAGGAATTACCATCCATTACGTGAACCAACACTACGATGAAGGGCAGATTATCTTTCAAGCCACAACGGCTTTAGAAACAAGCGATACGCCAGAAATCATAGCAAAGAAGGTCCTCGCACTCGAACACGAGCACTTTGCAAAAGTTATCGAATCAATCTTATAACAATGAATTTTAATTTTACAGAGTTCTTTTCTGCAAGCATGGTGATGTTTGCGGTGATCGATATTATTGGATCTATTCCACTACTGGTCGACATCAAAAAGAAAACCGGTGAAATCAACGCGAAAAAAGCCACTTTCGTCTCACTGATCATCATGGTGAGTTTTCTTTTTCTGGGTGAAGGAATCATTAAGCTCTTTGGTATTGAGGTGCATTCTTTTGCTGTGGCGGGTTCTTTTGTACTCTTTTTCCTTTCTTTAGAGATGATTTTAGGAGTTCAGCTCTTCAAACCCAGCGAACACAGCACAAAAACGGCCGCTATCGTTCCCATTGCCTTCCCCATCATTGCAGGTGCGGGTACCATGACGACCCTCATTTCATTGCGAGCAGAATACCAGCAGATCAATATCCTAGCAGCCATTTTTGTAAACATGATTTTGGTATATGCCGTTCTCAAACTAACGAAGCGCATTGAAAAGCTTTTGGGTGAAGGAGGAATTGCTATTTTGCAGAAGGCTTTTGGAATCATCCTCTTGGCCATTGCCGTAAAATTATTCACTGCTAACGTGAGCAAACTCTTTTGAAAATAGTTCAAGTTTATACCGATGGCGGCGCGAGCGGAAACCCCGGTCCGGGAGGCTATGGCGTTTACCTGCGTTATGGAAACCACGAGAAGGAATTTTCGGAAGGTTTTCGCTTAACCACCAACAACCGCATGGAGCTCCTAGCGGTGATCAAAGCCCTAGAATGCCTCACCAAGCCCGGACAAAACGTTCATGTCTATTCCGATAGCAAGTATGTGGTGGATGCTGTGGTGAAACGGTGGGTGTTCAATTGGGAGAAGAAGAACTTTGAGAAGAAAAAGAATCCCGACCTCTGGAAACGATTCCTCGCGGTTTATCGTCAGCACGAAGTCACCTTTCACTGGGTCAAAGGTCACGCCGGTAATCCCTTGAACGAAAAGGTGGATGAATTGGCTGTTGCTGCATACAAAACGGGAAATCTGTTGGTGGATGAAGGGTATGAAGCCGCTACAAAACCACCAAAGTCGCTATTTTAAGTTGCTCGATTCATCAAGTTCTTCTAAAATCGACATTCGTTAATCAATGTTCGATATTTCTTTTTGATTTAAGAACAAGCAACGCCGATTAACGATTGCAGAAGTTTTAATTGGGCCGAATGATTAAAGTCCTTCTGAAATCGACATTCGTTAATCGATGTTCGATATTCTTTTTGATTGAAGAACAAGGAACGCCGATTAACGATTGCAGAAGTGAATTTTGGGCTTGGATTTGAAAACTTCTAAAATCGACATTCGTTAATCGATATTCGATATTCTCTTTTCGATTTAAGAACAAGGAATGCCGATTAACGATTGCAGAAGTTTTAATTGGGCCGAATGATTAAAGTCCTTCTAAAATCGACATTCGTTAATCGATGTTCGATATTCTTAAGATAAGCGGTTTTTTCAGGAGCTCATATTTTTTTGAGCTGTATCTAAACTCTTCACAAAAATTGCAATGAGTTGATTGTTTTCCTGTTTAGCCATTTCAATTTTGGTGTATGTTTTATACAGTTTACTTCGCTCTATGATCTTCAAGTTGATAAAGGTTTCTCTCAATTCTTTTAGAACTAATTTCATTTTGTGTACAAAATCTTTTCTTGACTCACCACTTTGTGCTTCTCCATAGTTCAAAGACACCGATGTTCCCGAACGAAGTAATTGTTTCGACAAGTGATTTGCTGCATAGTTTTTTGGCATTTCCTTGGTTATATCGATAATTGATACCGAGAATTCTATCAGCCGTTCTTCTAAATCAAACTTATTCATCCATTTTAATTTAAACTTCTAAAATCGACATTCGTTAATCGATGTTCGATATTCACTTTTCGATTGAAGAACACGGAACGCCGATTAACGATTGCAGAAGTTTTGATCGGGCTGTGACATTAAAGTCCTTCTAAAATCGACGTTCCGCTACAAAGTTCATTTCCCCCAATCGATGGAAATATCCACTTTTCCGCCTAAACCAATTTCTACAATTTCATAGAGCGTTTTAAGCGTGATGTTACTTCCGTTGTTTTCAATCTTAGAAATATAGGTTCTCTTCTTATTCACTCGAGCGGCCAGCTCTTCTTGAGTTATGTTCATCTCTTCTCTGGTTTTTTTCAGGAACAAGCCTATCTTGAACGACTCAAAATCACGATCAAGCTCATCTCTGAATTTTGTCCCTGGTGCACCATAGACTTCATCCTTTAGCTGGCTCCAAGATTTTAATGATGTTTTACTGCTCTTTTTCATGATAATAGGATTGCATTAAACGAAGCGCTTTTTTGATCTCTTTTTGTGGAGTCTTCTGATCCTTCTTTTGAAAACCGTTGAGGAGAATCACTAATGAATCCTCGTCAAAAAAACAGAACACTCTCCAAATGTTTGATCCCAATCGAATTCTTGCTTCAAATAGTCCGCGTGTGCCTTTGATTGACTTTAAAAATTTACTCGGTACATGTTCCAGGGTTTCTATGGATTCAATCACCTTGAAGATTTTCCTTTGGACGTCCTTGCTTTGAGCCTTAAGGAAAACTTCGAAGTGCGAACCGTAACTTTTGACAACCCGAATCCGCTTCTGCATGTAAATGTAATATATATGTTACATAAAGCCAGCTCCATCATCTAAAAATTATTGATCGCATTAGGATGATTTTGAGCTTAAATCTGTCCAATTAACGGTAGAAATGATCAATAACAAGAGTAATTCAATAGGACTTTGTAAGGATGTGTTTTTCTTTTGGGAATGCACCTTTATTGGATTTAAGAACAAGGAATCTCGATTAACGATTTTCGAAGTGGACTTGAAGCTGTAATATAAATCCTTCTGAAATCGACATTCGTTAATCGATGTTCGACATTCTTTTTGATTTAAGAACAAGGAACACCGATTAACGATTGCAGAAGTGAACTTGGAGCTGAAATCAAAATCCTTCTAAAATCGACATTCGTTAATCGATATTCGATATTCACCTTTTGATTTAAGAACAAGGAACACCGATTAACGATTGCAGAAGTGAATTTTGGGCTTGGATTTGAAAACTTCTGAAATCGACATTCGTTAATCGATATTCGATATTCTCTTTTCGATTTAAGAACAAGGAATGCCGATTAACGATTGCAGAAGTTTTAATTGGGCCGAATGATTAAAGTCCTTCTAAAATCGACATTCGTTAATCGAT
>JAQWFN010000081.1 GCA_029238785.1 Flavobacteriales bacterium
CAAAGGTATTCGTAGCTGTAAGAGCTTCCGCCTGACAGTATTGCTGCAGCACTACCGTTGTTTAAAGCATTCGTTGATGCAATGCTCTGAATATCAGCGTTTATTGCAGGGTGAACGATAACTTCCACCGTTTCACTCACAACTTGATTACCGTTTGGATCTGTAAACACACATTGATAGAAGCCAGATTCAGTTACCGTAATGGATTGAGTCATTTCTAGCGTGTTCCAAATGTGTCCTGAACCTGCTGGTGCGCTGAGTGTCACTGATTCTGGAGCACAGAAGGTCAATGGACCATCGGCTTGGATGCTAAAATCCGACACAGGAAGTACATTCACCCATTGAACGGTTGAAACAGTGCATTCTTCGCCATTGCTTGCAGTTAAAGTAATGGCGTATGAACCTGGACTGGTAAAGCTTGCGAGAAAGCTTGTCCCCGTTCCATCCACGATTCCATCACCATTGATGTCCCAAGCCAGAGTTCCGTTGCCATCTAAATTACTTGTGGTAGAAGTAAGTTGCAATTGGAAACCACCGGCTGGTGAACTTACAAACGACGGGCTAGGCACGTTGCATGCAGGTGCTGTAATGGTGAAGGTTTCTGTTTGGCTCACTGACCATTGTCCCCAAATGTCCTTCACACGAATGCTCACCGCATGCACCCCTTCTTGTAAACCATCGATATTGAGTTCAGCAGGAAAAGAAATAGCTGTTCCTGTTGTTAATTCAATTGCTTCGGCCAAGCCTGCTCCTGGGTCTGAATTGTCAAAAAAGTATTCAGCAGCAATTATGGGCAGCTGAAAATCCGGTAGGAGGGGAGGTAGCACATAATCTACAGCAAAGAGTGTTGAAGATGTTATTCCCCAGGCACCTTCTTCGTCTCTCAAACGAAAGGAAATCCGGTGCTGGCCTGGTGCAAGGCCTGTTGTGGGAACATCTTGTAAGAAATCAAGTTGTGTAGCGGCTACTATGGCCAACATAGGAATACCGTTTCCTGGTCCGGGATCACTCTCATCGAAAAAGTATTCCCCCATGACGATTTGTGCGGCTTCATACTGAATGACTTCCGGGTTTGCATCATTTACAAAGATGTTGTGCTGTGTAGCAATTCCCCAAGCTCCATTGGCATCTTGCATTCTTACCGATAGGGTATGAAACCCAGCTGAAATTGAAGAGAGATCAACATTAACTGGAGTGCTAATAGGAGATCCGGGAGCAAGAGAAAATAGGCTTCCGCTGCCCACACCGGGATCGTTTCCAATAAAGAATTCCCCTCGAACAATGCCCTCAGGTACTGCAACTAACTCATTAGCTATTGAGAATGGTATTGATGTTTCACAAAGACCATTGCTCACGCTAAGGTTGTATGGCCCAGGTAGCAAGTTGCCAATTGAAGTAGTTGTTTCGCCAGTACTCCAAAGAAAACTGTAAGAAGGGAATTCAAAGGTATCCCAAGTTGGAATCACATTACCATTAGCGCCATTAACTGCGTCGGTAATTAACAAGTCCACAACGGGAACGGGATTCACAGAAACTTGTACAAAGTCAGAAATGTAGTCAAAGCTACCTAGCGTCAAGACACATGAATAGATATCAGCTTCACTCACTACGATTGACTGACTTGTTTCTCCATTATTCCAGAGATACGCATCACTCAATGGAGCAGTAAGCGTAATTGATTCCCCTTCACAAAGAGATAAGTCTGCAGAGGCGGTAATTTCCGTAGGAAGTTCACCAACTTGAATGAGATCAGTGAAGGTAGCTACTTTCACTTCTTCAGAAGCCAAATCCATCACTTCAGCGGCGTTGAGTTCGCTTCCAAAAATCCGAATTTTATCTATACTCCCGTTTGAGTTAAGGAGCTCATTAATAATCAGTTGGTCTGCAATCATTCCGTTATAGGCCAAGATCGTGCTACTTACTTGTACACCATTCAGGTATGAAATAGCGTTTCCTGAGGTGGCATTCACCGTTATGGCAAGGTGGTTCCATGTTCCATTTTGAATCGTAGAAGCACTTCCTGCGGAAATGTTGTTTCCATTCAAAACATGGTTTGAGCCCGATAAACCGCTGTATCCAAATGATGGCTCAGCGCCAATGCTCATGAGTCCTTGCGCATTGCCTCCTTTATACCAGTATGATAAGCTGAAGTCACTGATGGTGCCGTTTGATCCTGCAGCCGAATAACTTTGACTATCAAGTTCAATGGCACCTTGAATATCTCCGTCTTTTCCATTCACAAAAATCAATTCTTCACTTGATGTGAGTGATGAGAAAGTTCCGGCTTCATCAATTGACGAACCATCAAAGAATTCAAAGTTCACCAAGGCATCATTAACAAGGGGAAGAATACTATCAATAACGGTGAGTTTCACTTCATAAACACCCGGATTGGTGAAGTTATAAGTAAAGTTTTCTCCTGTGGCATCCACTTGCCCATCGGCATTTACATCCCACTCAAAGACGGCATTTGGAGAAGCATTTTGACTATCATTGATGAAGGTCACAAGTTCTCCAGTAGCTGGATTTGAGGGATTGAATTGATAATGTGCTATTAAGGGGTTAGTGAGTTCGTCTTCGATCTGCACTGGGCTCCATTCTGCGATTGACCACTTGGCGTCTTGAGTTTTCACTCTGACACCAAGTAAGTGGCTGCCCACAGAAGGTGGAGGTGGTATTGACAATTGTACGTCATTTCCGTTACTTGGAAAGTAAATCGGAGTTCCGTTTCCGGGACCCGGGTCACTATTCCAAAAATATTCAGCAGCTATTAATGTGAGGCACTGAGGCAGCTCTGGTAAAAAGTAGTTACTGAAATTAACGAAGAATGGCGTGGTGGTGGTAATGCCATAAACGCCAAACTCGTCCTTGAATCGAACCGAAAGCTGATGAAAGCCAGGCTCGAGTCCAAGAGTTGGACTATTGATGGTCAAAACCACTTCTGGATCTGCTGTAACGCTTATTGGGGTGCCTAAAGCTATGCCAGGATCTGCATCGAAGAAATACTCTCCTTCGATGAGGTTCTGAGCGAAAGAACTTAAGGATAAGAACAAGCCCAATAAGAGCCACAGACCATGTCCAAAAAGGCGATCTGTGCGCTGTTTTTTCACGACAAACTATTATTTTCCGTGGTTAGTCGCGGCTAACAGCTTGAATGTTGATTTGTAAAGTTCCTCCAACAGGTACAGATGAAACAGGGATATCCAATGAAGTTACAGCTGGAATTTTGGCATAAGTGTAGAGGTTGGCTACTGGTGAGTTTCCGCTGTTGATTCCAATATCACTTCCATTTGTTCCTGTGCCGATGGCTGGTGATCCCGCTTGTAAGCTGTAGTCCCAATCCCAAGAGTGCGCTACTCCACCTAAAGCAGGGTAATTCGCTAAGTTGGGGTCAACATTGACTAAGTTTCCACTGCCCACATTTGAACCGTAAGGCAAATCGTTGTTGTTGCACAAGTAGGTGAGGTTGTTGTTAAAGGTGCTGTTCACTAAACCGGTTGGTTCTGCGCGGTAGAAGATGTTGTTTTCTAACACCAACTCTTGCATGTTGCTGTTGAAGGCATTACTTGTTCGGTTGATGAAAAGGTTGTTTCTGAAAACCACGTTTCCGTTGAAATCCATATTGGAGTAGCCTCCTGAAAACACCCAATTGTCTATAACATTGTTGGTGAAAATGAGGTTAGAGATGTTGGAGTTGTTTGGAAAACCAATGGTCATATTTCCCGTTTCAAACCAGCAATTTCTGAAGGTAAGGTCTGACAAACCGTCGTATTGATAAACTGTACCTCCACCGGTAATGCGGCAACGCTCTATGATGATATCACTAAGAGTAGCTTCACCTGTTGCATTTCCAGCGAAGCTTCCATCGAAATAAACGTTGCTGATTGTCACTCCGTAAATTCTACTTCCACTTGAGCTCAATGAGTTATTGAGACGTCTAAAGTTGATACTGTTAATGGTGGTTTTTGCGAAATCGACACCGTCAATTGACTCTCCATAAACAACGAGAGGTTTAACCAATGAAAGCGTATTATATGCCGTAGTGCTTCCGGTGACAAGAAGCGTGTCATTAGGTGAAGCAGCGTCATGTGCGGCTTGTACATCAGTAAATTGTGCTGGGCGGTTAGCGTCGTTGGATACGGTCCAAACGGTGGCAAAAGCAGCCGTTGAAATGAAAGAGGCAATGAGTAAATTAAGGGTTTTGAAAATCGTTGTTTTCATGTCTTTTCGTTAAAAATGGTTAGTGTTATTTGAGTAAAATCCCCTTCTTCAACCATGCTTGTCCTCTCTTGTGAATTGGTTTATTAGTTGGATGAAGGGTATTTTTTACCCGATAAAAATCATCATTTTCTCGATGTTTTGGCTGGAGTTGTTCATGAAAGTCACGAATAACACGCTTTTTGTCATGAACAACACAGTATGTAAATCGATAAGCCCTGTTGAAATGGAGAATTAGGGTTGAAAAACGGATGTTTAATTTTCTTCCATTGACTCAAAAAATGCCTCCTTATATGTTCTGGATAGTGGGAGTTGGATACCATCTTTGAGCGTAATTTGAGTAGAGTTGTATTTCGCAATCCAGTTTTTATTGACCATAAAACTTCGGTGTGTTCTCAAGAAGGAATTGGTGAGCTGAGCTTCCGCTTCTTTAAAGGTCATTCGTTGGAAGATGGGCTTTTTGTTTTCTTGCGAGTACAGTAACAGGTAGTGTCCGTCAGATTTGATGTGTGAGATCTCATCCTGATCGACTTTTTGATGGTCTTTGAACTCAAGCCAGTTTGTTTCTGAATCAGTTGTTGGCGATACTTCAAGAGCGCTTTGATGACTGATTTCTGGCTGCCGTTGAGGGCTTGTTTGGTACACTGTGATGTAAGGCACTGATGGGACGACGGCAGCTACAGGCACAGTTTTTTGGATCAAGTTCTTCGCCCAGTAAGACATAAAGAGTGCAAGAATGATGATTTCTAGTCCTGAGCCAAACATGATGGGATTAATGATGAACAGGCTTTCATTGAAAATGCCGTATTCAATACCGATGTACAGGCAACATGCTAGGATGAGCACACCGAAGGCAGCCAAATAAGCGATGGCTTGTTTTCGTTTGAATGGATAGGCCATTTTAATGCCGAGCAAGCTCAACAAGAAAATACAGATGACCAGCACATATATCGCATTGATGATCCAAATGGTGTAAACGGTGAACAAGTCAAAAAAGAAAAGCCAAGAAGCAAATAATGCCAAGAGGAGGTAATTGATGATTTTGAGCGCAGTGCTTGTTTTAGGAGCATGTTTGTCGAGGTCGAGAAAAGCTCTTGTAAAAAGGATACTCAAAACCGAAATCAATACAATGAGAACAAGCCTAGAATAGTTGTTGAACGAGGTTGAATAAGGGTAGAGGAATTGGTAAGAAAAGCCAAGAGCCGTGAATTGATACAAGACCATAGCCAGAGCGTAAGCTCCGTAAAGAATCAAAACACGCTGGCGCAATACTAAACCAAAGAGCATCGAAAGCATACTTACAAAAAAGAGCACTCCGAAATAGATGCCATAGATTAAATTGAGTTTGGCTTCATGGTCGAGATAGGCCTTTTTGTCCCATAAACGAAGGGGAAAGCTCACCGAAGCATTTCTTTTGTCAATCATGATCAGGTAGTTTGTTTTTTCCTGTTCAGCAAGTAGCGGAAAAACATACCTTCTGTTGAGGTAGGATCGTTCTTGAAAAGTTCTTCCTCGATCTCCTCCAAAGCCTATTTTTTCCCATTTTTCTTTGAATTGATAAAGGGCGATTTCATCGATATGCGGATTGTCAATCTCTAGAATGTACTCTCCAATTTGGTCTGATTTTGAAAGACTGAATGCAATCCAATAGTAGTCTTTAGAGAAGCCTTGAGAAGCAGTATTGATGGCTTTTTGGAGTTCTCCGCGCACAATTTTGCTGGCCACTTCTTGAACATCGAGGGCATCAGTTGTGCGATATATTTCACTGAAGGGAATCAGGTTAAATGGTTCGCTTGAATGCTGCTCTAGCTGAACTAAGGGCTGAGAAAAACCTGCGCCATGGTATAGGCACAAGAGGCATATTAAAGCCCACTTGTGAAAAAGTGAAGTCATTACTTCCAGTTTAAAATTGATGGTCTCGGGCTAAAATAACAAAAGGTCTATGAAATTTTGTGAATTTGGTATGAAGAGTTCCAATTTGCCCTGAGATTCATATTCATCTAAAAACAGAAAAACGCTCACTATCTAACCTCAGCATGATAAAAATCAGCAAGGTAAAACCGAGCAAGGAAGATCCGCCATAGGAGAAAAAGGGCAAAGGAATCCCAATTACTGGCGCCAAACCGATCACCATCCCGATATTGATGAGCACGTGCATAAACAAGATGCTCGCCACGCAATAGCCATAAACCCTCGAAAACTGAGAGCGTTGCCGTTCTGCGAGGAAGAGCAAACGGATGATTAAGGTGGTAAAGAGAATCAAAACAAATACACTGCCTAAGAAGCCCCATTCTTCGCCAATGGTGCAAAAGATGAAATCGGTATTCTGTTCTGGAACGAAGTTGTAACGGGTCATGGGGCCTTGTAAAATGCCTTTCCCATTCCAGCCACCACTCCCTATGGCTGCCTTCGCATGGCGGATGTTATAATCGGCATCGGGGTTGTTCACTTCGAGACCAAAAAGAATGTAAATCCGCTCTTTTTGGTGTGGTTTTAGGATCTGTTCAATCCCAGTATAAACCCCTCCAGAAAACATCAAAGCACCTGCGAGAGAAAGGGCTACAATAAGGTTGTTGCGCTTACGGTTTCTTGGAAGCACTAGGAGTTTCACCCCTAAAAAGCCTAAAAAAGCAACAAAAACAAGACCTAGGCCAACGTAATAGATGCCGCTCTGCTCACCAAACCAGGGGTAATTCACCACGTTAGCACCCATAATAATACTCACCACTCCCAAGATGATGGAGGCAAAACCAATGATGAGGATGTTCCCTGAAAGTCCCTCTCGATACATGGCGAAAATGAAGCCCAAAAAAACCAATACAGTACCGGCATCGGGCTGAAGCAAGATCAATCCGGCGGGCAAAGCTACAATGAGAACAACTTGGAGTCGGTTACTGAATGACTTGAACTTTACCCCGGAAGTATTAATGAAATAAGCGAGAAACAAGCTGGTGGCCATCTTAGCAAACTCCGAGGGCTGTATGGCGAAACTCCCAATTCCAAACCACGACCGGGCACCTCCAACCTTTTTTCCGATGATCAGAACCAATACCAGGAGCACGGTGACAACCACATAAATGATGGGCGAAAAACGGTTAAAAAATTCACCCTCAATGTTTAGTGTGAAAAGCGCCACAAAGGCACAAATGCCCATCCACAGGAGTTGTTTGCCGTAAGGCATGCCCATGTCGTAAATGCTTGGATGTGCCTCACTGTAAGACGCGCTGTAAATGGCAATCCAACCACAAATCACCAAGGCAGCGTAGATGCCAATGGTCAACCAGTCGATGTTTTTCCGTATGTCGCTGCCTCTCTGCATTATTCAAAGAAATGTTGATCTATGACGCGCTGTTCTTTCTTAGGGTCGCTGATGGAGTCGGTAATGTACTTTTCAATCATCAAACTGGCAATGGGCGCGGCCCAAGTTCCTCCAAAACCGGCGCTCTCAACATAAACGGAGATGGCAATTTTGGGGTTTTCTTTTGGGGCAAAAGCCATAAATACAGAGTGATCTGGTAAGGGATCGTTTTGAACGGTACCGGTTTTTCCACAAACTGTAATGCCCGGTGTTCTGGCGCGTCGCGCTGTTCCGCCGTCTTGCTCAACCACTTTCTGCATGGCGTTCACCACGGTTTCAAAGTAATCGGGGTCGATGTTGGTTTGTTTGGGGGTTCTGAAGCGCTCGAGTTTTCCATTTCCACCAATGTCTTTTACGGTATGAGGAGGGTAATAAAACCCTCGGTTGGCTATAACAGCACCCAAATTCGCCATTTGTAGTGGGTTGATGAGCAGCTCGCCTTCACCAATACTGATGGAATAAATGGTACTGAAAGCCCATCGTCCTTCGCCATAAATCTTATCGTAGTATTTTTTACCGGGAACATTTCCTCGGTTTACTCCCGGGATGTCGGTGTCTAAATCGGTTCCAAAACCA
>JAQWFN010000088.1 GCA_029238785.1 Flavobacteriales bacterium
TGGTTTGTGCAGAATTATCAATGTTGAAGAGAATAAATAGGACTAGAAAAAAGCATTTTGTTCTCATGATCTGTTGTAAGGTGGGATGAGGCATTTGTGCCTGTAAGTTATCAATGTAATATTAGTAATATTTTTTGTTAAAATCATGATTCTTAGAATACAAAAAAGTTGACCAGAAGCCTTGTGAGCCTGCCCAATTATTATAAATAAAATGTGTTTTTAATGAACGATAACAATAAATTTATTAGTCATCGCGCTGCTGCCAAGGTAAATCTCGCAAGCCAAATAGCCAACTAAAACCTACCGCGAAAAAAAAATCATTAAATGAAACTTTTTGTTAATTTAGTATGCATGCATAACATTTTTAGTATCTTGGCCTACACAGAATTATGAAACCAGAAGAAACTGTTGATTTTCACATTCGCTGGAGTTGGTCTAAGATATCACGGGCTTACAACATCGAAGCGGCCAAATATGGCGGCACCATGTCTATTGGATACGTTCTCTTGAACATCGAAAAAGAGGGAACTCCAAGCACGAAATTGGGTCCTAAAATGGGCATGGAGTCTCGAAGCCTCACCCGCACTTTAAAGGCCATGGAAGAAGATGGTTTGATAAAAAGGGTGAATGATGCTGCTGATAAGCGCATGGTTCGGGTCTTTTTAACCGACAAAGGAAAAAAAGAACGCGAACGCGCTAGAGCTGTTGTTCTGGCATTTAATAAAGCTGTGCAACAGAAGCTTAGCAAAGAACAATTGGAGAGTTTCTTTGAAGTCATGAACACCATGAATTCACTACTAGAAGAGAATCACATTTTTGAAGATAAATAACGCTTAAACACCCTCATAATGAGAAAAATAAACAAAGTTGCCGTACTTGGTTCTGGAGTGATGGGATCGCGCATTGCCTGCCATTTTGCCAACATTGGTACGGAGGTGCTTCTGCTCGATATCGTTCCTCGGGAGCTTAACGACAAAGAAAAGGCGACAGGAAAAACCTTGGAAGATAAAGCGGTTCGAAATAGAATCGTCAACGACAGCCTCAGCTTCGCCCTGAAAAGTAACCCCTCACCCATTTACAGCAAGTCTTTCGCCAATAGGATTTCTACCGGCAACATGGAAGACGATATGCACAAGATTGCCCACTGTGATTGGATCATTGAAGTGGTTGTTGAGCGTTTAGACATTAAAAAGATTGTTTTCGAGCAAGTAGAAAAGTTCAGAAAACCAGGCACCCTCATCACCACAAATACTTCAGGTATTCCTATTGGGATGCTGCTTGACGGGAGAAGCGAAGATTTCCAAAAACACTTCTGTGGTTCTCACTTTTTCAACCCTCCGAGATACCTTAAATTGTTGGAGGTCATTCCTAGTCCGAAAACAGACCAAGCCGTCATCGATTTCTTGATGCATTATGGCGAAGTTTTCTTAGGTAAAACAACGGTACTCTGTAAAGACACCCCTGCCTTCATTGCGAACCGCGTTGGTGTTTATTCCATTCAAGAGCTCTTTCACACGGTGGCCGATATGGGCTTGAGCGTTGAGGCGGTAGACAAACTAACGGGACCAGTAATGGGCCGACCAAAGTCTGCTACTTTCAGAACCTGTGATGTTGTTGGTTTAGACACCTTGGTACATGTTGCCAATGGTGTTCGTGAAAACTGTCCGAACGACGAAAAGAAAGAAGTTTTCGGGATTCCTTCTTATGTGAGTAAGATGGTAGAAAACAACTGGCTAGGTTCTAAATCTGGTCAGGGCTTCTATAAAAAAGTTAGAGACGAAAAAGGCAAGAGTCAGATCTTAGCGCTCGACCTGAACACGCTTGAATATCGCCCACAAGAAAAAGTAAAATTCCCAACCTTAGAATTGACTAAAACCATTGACAACTTGGTAGAACGCACCAAAGTCTTGTTCAATGGAAAAGATCAAGCTGGTGAATTTTACCAACGTTCTTTCAGTGCTGTGTTTGCTTATGTTTCTCACCGAATACCCGAGATTGCAGATGAGCTATATAAAATCGACGACGCCATGCGCGCAGGTTTTGGCTGGGAATTGGGTCCATTCGAAACTTGGGACGCTGTAGGCATTGCTTCGGCCATAAAAACCATGAATAGCCGTGGAGTAAAGTATGCTTCTTGGGTTGATGAGATGTTGGCCTCTGGTGCAAACAGTTTCTACCGTTTGAACGAAGGTTTAAAGGAGTATTACGACATTTCGAGCAAGAGCTATAAAGTTATTCCTGGCCAAGAGCAGCGGATTGTGCTTGCTAATTTGGGTGAAGACAAAGTACTTTGGAAAAACAGCGGAACCACCATTAAGGATTTGGGCGATGGCATTATTAACCTTGAGTTCCATACCAAAATGAATACCATCGGTGGTGAAGTGATACAAGGAATCAACAAGGCCATCGACTTGGCTGAAGCATCATACAAAGGTTTAGTGATCTATAATGAAGGTCAGAACTTCTCTGCAGGAGCAAATGTGGGAATGATCTTCATGATGGCGGTAGAGCAAGAATACGACGAACTCGATTTCGCTATTCGCGCCTTCCAAAACACCATGATGCGTGTGCGTTACTCCAACATCCCTGTTGTGGTGGCACCTCATGGCTTAGCGCTTGGTGGGGCTTGCGAGTTGAGCATGCACGCCGATAAGGTCGTGGCTCATGCAGAAACTTACATGGGCTTGGTGGAGTTTGGAGTTGGAATTATCCCCGGTGGTGGCGGAACCAAAGAGTTTGCCCTTCGCACCTCAGACGCTATGAACGATGGAGATATTCGCATCAACACACTTAGAAATAAATTTTTAACTGTTGGACAAGCTAAAGTATCTACATCAGCGAAAGAAGCTTTCGAACTGGGTTACCTCAGAGAAGGTCAGGACGAAATTATTGTTTCTCGCGACCAACAATTGTCTTATGCGAAAAGTGCTTGTTTGTTGATGGCTCAGAAAGGCTACGCTATGCCTCCGAAGCGAAAAGACATTAAAGTTCTTGGAAAAGAAGGTATTGGTATTGTTTACGTTGGTGCACATAGCATGATGTCTGGAAACTACATTTCCGAGCACGACCAACTCATCTCTCAGAAATTGGGAACCGTGATGTGCGGTGGTGAGTTGAGTGAAATCACTGAAGTAGATGAGCAATACTTGCTCGATTTAGAGCGCAGAGCTTTTATTGAGTTGTGTGCTGAGCGCAAAACCCTGGAACGAATGCAGAGCTTGCTTCAAACAGGAAAAATTCTAAGAAACTAATCACCGAAAAGAAGAAAAAAATGGACGCATATATAATTGGAGGATATAGAACTGCAGTAGGTAAAGCACCTCGAGGCTTGTTTCGCTTCATGCGCGCTGATGAACTCGGTGAGCAAGTGATTAGAAAGCTGGTGGGCGATTTTCCGCAGCTCGATAAAGAATTGATTGACGATGTCATTGTAGGAAACGCTACTCCTGAAGCCGAGCAAGGTTTGAATATCGGTAGAATGGTTTCCTTGATGGGACTTGACACCGAGAAAGTACCGGGTGTTACCATTAACCGCTACTGTGCCTCTGGACTAGAAAGTATTGCTATTGCCGCTGCAAAAATTCATTCAGGCATGGCCGATTGCATTATAGCGGGAGGAATCGAAACCATGTCGCCAATACCTTTTGGCGGATGGAGAATTGTTCCGAATGCTAAAGTTTCTCAAGAACATCCAAGTTGGTATTGGGGAATGGGCTTAACGGCGGAAGCTGTTGCGAACGATTATAAGATCTCAAGAGAAGAGCAAGATGAATTTGCCATGAACTCTCATCTCAAAGCCGCTGCCGCAATTAGTAGTGGTCGGTTTAAAGACGACATCGCTCCCATAGAGGTGGAAGAGATTTTCTTGAAAGAAGGAAAGCAATCAAAGAAAAATTATACTGTTGACACAGATCAAGGAGTTCGCCCAGACACCAACATGGCAGGACTTGCACGTCTTCGTCCGGTATTTGACGCTAGAGGATCTGTGACGGCAGGAAACAGTTCTCAAACCTCAGATGGAGCTGCCTTTGTAATGGTGGTCTCTGAAAAGATGCTCAAAGAATTAAACGTAGAACCAATTGCTCGATTGAAGAGCTACCACGTTGCAGGCTTAGAGCCTAGAATCATGGGTGTTGGTCCGATTTACGCTGTACCCCAAGCCCTTAAAAAAGCAGGTTTGAGCATGAGCGACATCAACTTATTTGAGCTGAACGAAGCCTTTGCATCACAAAGTGTTGCAGTAGTTCGCGAATTGGGCATTGACCCAAGTATCGTGAACGTCAACGGAGGAGCAATTGCTCTTGGTCACCCACTCGGTTGCACCGGAGGAAAACTCACCGTTCAACTCATGAATGAATTAAAGAAACGCGAACAGAAGTACGGAATTGTAACCATGTGTGTGGGAACAGGACAAGGTGCTGCTGGAGTATTTGAAATGTTATAAAAGAAGAAGAAGAAAATGAGCACAGAAACCAAAGAAAAAGCCCTAATGGGCGGCGAATTCTTGATTAGAGATGTTCGCGCTAAAGATGTATTCATCCCTGAAGAGTGGAATGAAGAGCAGGTGATGATGAAGCAAACCTGCCTTGATTTTGTGAATCAAGAAATTGTACCGCTGCTCGAACGAATTGAGAAGCAAGAAGAAGGACTCATGCCTAGTTTGCTTGAAAAAGCGGGTGAACTTGGTATGTTAGGCATATCAATTCCTGAGGAACTTGGAGGTATGGGAATGGACTTCAAAACTTCCATGCTTTGTACTGAAGCTTTGGGTGAAGCACACAGTTTTTCTGTGGCTTACGGAGCGCATACCGGCATTGGTACCCTGCCTATCCTCTACTACGGAAACGAAGAGCAAAAAGCAAAATACATCCCTAAACTCGCTAGTGGTGAGTGGAAAGCTTGTTATTGTTTAACCGAGCCAAGCAGTGGTTCTGATGCAAATAGCGGAAAAACCAAGGCTACCCTTTCTGAGGACGGCAAGCACTACATCATTAATGGACAAAAAATGTGGATTACAAATGCTGGTTTTGCAGATGTGTTTACTGTTTTTGCGAAAATTGATGATGACGAAAACCTTTCGGCATTCATTCTCACCAAAGAGATGGAGGGAATTACCTTGAATGCGGAAGAAAAGAAAATGGGTATCAAAGGGAGTTCAACCCGCCAGGTCTTTTTCAACAACGTAAAAGTACCTGTAGAAAACCTACTCTACGAGCGTGGCAAAGGATTTAAAATTGCCGTAAATATCTTGAACATTGGTAGAATCAAGTTGGCCGGTGGTGTAATGGGAGGCTCAAAAGGGGTGATTACCTACGCCGTAACTTATGCCAACGAACGCGAACAGTTTGGCAGACCAATTAGCAAGTATGGAGCGATTCGCAACAAATTGGCTCAAATGGCCATTAAAACTTACGTTGTTGAATCGGCAACGTACAGAGCAACGCAAAACATCGAAGACGAGATCAACCACTTGGTTGAAGGAGGAATGGACAAAGGAGCTGCTACCTTGAAAGGGATTGCTTCCTATGCACCAGAATGTGCGATGCTTAAAGTATTTGGTTCTGAGGTACTGGATTATGTGGCTGATGAAGCTGTGCAGATCTACGGCGGAATGGGCTACTCTGCCGAAACCCGTGTTGAAATGTCGTACCGCGACTCTAGAATCAACCGAATTTTTGAAGGTACCAATGAGATCAACCGCATGCTAACCGTTGATATGCTTTTGAAAAAGGCCATGAAAGGTGAATTGGACTTAATGGGTCCTGCCATGAAAGTAGCCAATGAGTTGATGGGAATCCCTGATTTCTCTGCTCCTTCAGACAACGAATTTGAGCGCATGCGCGAAGTCATCGGCCGATTCAAAAAAGCCGTGCTCATGGTAGCAGGTGCTGCCGCGCAAAAACTCGCTATGAGCTTGGCAAAAGAGCAAGAAGTATTGATGAATATTGCCGACATGGCCATTCAGTTGTATGCCGCCGAGTCTGTTGTTCTTCGTGTAGAGAAGCTTGCTGAAATGAAAGGTTTGGACGCCATCAAAGTTGAACTCGAAATCATGAGAAGTTTCATGTTTGAGGCTTCTGAAACCATCAATAAGTCGGGAAGAGAAGCCTTGATGTCTTTTGGTGAAGGTGATGAACTCAGAATGATGATGCTAGGTATGAAACGTTTCACTAAAATGGAACCTTTCAACATCAAAGAATCAAGACGAGTAGTTGCTCAAGCTATTATTGACGCTAACAAATACTGCTTCTAATTGTAAGCGCAAACCTTCTTCTTTTAAAGGGCCGTCCTAATTGGATGGCCTTTTTTTTGTGCCGCAATTAATTTACAAGCAACATTTTATACCTCTTTTGCATCTTACAAATACCAACACCCTACTCTTAACCAAAACCGCATGAAAAAAGGACTACTATCTATTCTTGTTTGTCTCCCTTTTTTTGGCTTTTCCCAGTTCGATATGAATTGGGCTTTTGGAAATGGCTACCAGCTTAATTTTGACAGTACACCTAGCGTGAATGCAGCTAGCCTTGATGTTGATCCCGAAAACACTCCATCTTGTATCAGTGATCTCGAAGGCAACTTATTGTTTTATTCCGATGCCAACTTTGTTTTTGATCAAGGAGGCAGCGAAATGCCGAACGGTAATCTGAGTCTTTATAAAAATCACTCCATCATCATTCCTGCTCCTTCTTCAAACCCAGGAAAATATTACCTCATCCGCTCTAACACCTCCACAGGCTTAGATTACAGTTTGATTGATACGAGCTTAAATGATGGGTTGGGTGATGTTGTTGCTGAACAAAAAGAAGTTGTTTTTGGCGGAAATGGTGGACTACTACTGAGCGCAATTAAAGCTGATTTGAGTGGATATTGGCTGCTGGTTTTGGACAATGAAAATGGCAATTCCAACGACCTGAATATCACCGTATACTCCGTGAACAATGATGGAATTGAAACGGTTTCCGAATTGAGTCAGTTTTATCAATGGGTAGGCTGGTACCCTGAATTGGATGATGTGGCCATTTCGAATGACTGCAGTTTGATCGCAGCTTCGTTTAAAGGTCACTATATCGCCTTGTTTCGCTTTGATTCAGAAGAAGGTGTTGTTTTCGACCCAATCAACAATTCTATTGATAACAATGGTTCTTTTTTTGAGACTACAGAATTGGCCTTCTCCCCAAATAGTGAACTACTTTACTCGGTTTCAGACGGAAATAATTTAGTTCAATATGACATTACTTCTTGGACAGCGAGCGCTATCTCAGCCTCAGCAACGAGCATCAACGTGAATAGCAATTTGATTTCCGACATCAAGTTGGGTCCAGACCAGAAGATGTACATTTTTGACGAAAGCAATTCTGAAATCGACCGAATAAATGCTCCAGACCTCATGGGTACAGACGCTGATCTTGAAGACGCCGTTTTTACTGAAATCGATGGCAACCTGAGTTATTTCCCAAACACGGTCAACCCGCTTTGTGGCTTGCCACTTCCTAGTTTCCAATTGAATCCACAAACAGTTTGTTTAGGCGATTCGGCTTTCTTTAACTTTGGCTTTGGTGCAAGTGCAGACAGCGTGCAGTGGAACTTTGGGGATATCAAGGCACCTGATGCGGAAAGCGAGCTTTTCAACCCAAGCTATTTGTACACCACTGAGGGCACTTATGAAGTAAGCGCTGATATTTGGCTCAGTGAAACCTTGTTCGAGTTGAACAGCACTGTAAATGTTGTTCCTTACCCCATTGCGCAACTTCCCGATGATTTCTTCCTTTGTGAGGGTGAAAATATTGAAATTTCTGGGGGTGAAGCCTTTTCCTACGCTTGGAGCACGAATGAAAACACTGAAAGTATCGTTATTTCTGAAGGCGGAACCTACACCCTTACTTTATCCAACTCGGGCTGTTTGGATAGTGATACAATAGAAGTAACTCTTTTGCCAGTAGCCGCAGTAAATTTAGGAGACGACATCATTATCTGTGATGAAGACCAAGTTGTCTTAGAATCGCCAAATAGCTTTGGTGGAACTTGGAGCAATGCTTCAAACGAAGACCTTATTGTTACCCAAAGTGGCACCTACACCTACAGCGTGAATAATGTTTGCAACCAAAGTTCTGATCAGATTACAGTAAGCTTTGTGAGCACACCTAGTCCCCAACTTCCCGATAACATTGTGGCCTGTGTTGGCGACTCCATTAGTCTAAATACGGGGATAAGTGGCAGTTCGTATGATTGGAGCACCGGTGAAGACAGTAGTTCTATTTTGTTTGGTGATGAAGGTTCGCTTAGTGTAACTGTGATTTATCAAGGTTGTCCAATTACTGCAGCCACGCTCGTTGAGCGAATTCCGTTTTTAGACCCCAGCAGCTTATCTTACCCCAACGTTTTCTCTCCAAACAGCGATTCAAAAAACCAAGAATTCCGTCCTTTCCTAGAAGATGATCCCTCCTACCCCGTTTGCGCCTACCCGGGAGTTGATATCGATCTAGAGATCTACAATCGTTGGGGACAGAAAATCCAAGAGAGTCTTTGCTTTTGGTCTGGCGAAGTTGATACCGGGGAACAAGCCGTTGAAGGCGTTTACTATTACATCATGAACATTACCTCCACTTGCAATGCAAAGCGCAAAGAGATTGAAGTTAATGGAGCAGTAACATTAGTGAGATAAAGTCCTTAAGTTCCCACGAATAAGGTAGAAAGTGCGCTGTAAATTCAGCATCCGAGTTTATCTTTGAAGGATGATGAATAGGATAGTTTTGATTTTTACGGGCTTGATGCTCATTTGTAGTACTCAGATTTTTGCACAGTCGTGGGTAGAACTTAGGGATAACGGAGCGTCTTTTGAAGAAATCCAAACGTCTTTTGAAGCCGAGTGGGAAAACAAGACCCCAGAAAAAGGTCAGGGATACAATCTTTTCCGCAGATGGGAAAACTTTGTGGAACCTCGCGTTCACGATGGTACTTCTTGGACCGAAATGAGCGGACTCATTAAGTCGGCATGGGAGAAAGAAGTTCAAAAAGGAAAAAAATCATCGGCCAGCAACAAATCCAATGCTAATTGGGCACCGCTTGGTCCTGACGCATGGATCAACTACTCTTACGCGCCTGGAAACGGTCGTGTTAACGTCGTACTCCCCGACCCGCAAAACAGCTCTACCGTTTACATAGGCACACCTGCGGGTGGCTTGTGGAGAACAACTGATAACGGCGACTCATGGACACCTCTCACAGACGATCTACCAACATTGGGCGTGAGTGGTATTGCTATTCATCCTAACAATTCCGACATCATTTACATAGGAACCGGAGATGCCAATGCACAAGACTCTTATGGTATTGGTGTATTAAAGTCAACAGACGGTGGAGTGAACTGGAACAGTACGGGCTTGGCTTGGAACCTTGACGAAAACCTAAGAGTTCACCGTTTAATGATGCACCCAAACGATCCCGAAACCCTCTTTGCTGCAACGAGTGGTGGACTTTGGAAAACCACTAATGGTGGACTCGTTTGGTACTTGGTACTTACCGGTGGTATTCGCGACATGGAGTTTCACCCAACAAATCCTGACATCATTTATGCAGGAAGAAATCGTGTTTTCAGATCGGTTGACGGAGGAGAAGAATTTGATGCCGTAAACGATGGACTGCCTTCTTCATCGCAAGTGGGACGTATTGCTTTGGCCGTATCGATTGATGACCCTAGTGTCGTTTATGCCTTGCTCACCAACAACAGCACAAACGGTTTGCTCGGAGTTTACCGATCAAATAATGAAGGTGCTAGCTTTGAACTTACAAGCAACTCACCTAATATTCTATCTGGCGATTTCGAAGGAGCCGGAACTGGCGGACAGGGATGGTATGATTTGGCCATTGCAGCATCGCCAATTAACGTAGATAATGTATTTGTTGGGGGAGTGAATCTTTGGGAATCAAATGACGGGGGAAGTTCATTTGAGCTGAACGCTTATTGGATTTATGACACTCCAGACGTTGATTACGTGCATGCTGATGTACATCAACTCGAGTTTTTTGGCAATCGTTTTTATTGTGCTTCAGATGGTGGTTTATGGAGGTCTAACAACTATGGCAACAGCTTCACAAATAGAAGTTTTGGCCTAGAGGTTAGTCAGTGCTACCGCATTGGTGTTTCTCAACTAGAACCGGGAAAAGTGATTACAGGACTGCAAGACAACGGCACCATGCTTAAGAGTGGTAACGATTGGTTCCATGTTCAAGGTGCAGATGGCATGCAATGCTTCTTTCACCCCGATAACGAAAACTTGGTCTATTGCTCAACGCAATTCGGCGGATTATACCGCTCTACCAATGGAGGCGCAGAGTTCAATTGGGCAGCTTCTGGAATTGATGATGATGGCGCTTGGACCACACCTTGGGAAATCAACCCAAATAGTCCGGGTGTAATGTACGCTGGCTATCAGAACGTCTGGAAAACGAGTAACGGAGG
>JAQWFN010000030.1 GCA_029238785.1 Flavobacteriales bacterium
ACAACGCATTTCTTCGGGAGAGCTGAAGCGCGATGCCTGCTGTAATTTATCGGAAAGCTTCGAATCCAACGCCTCTGTTGATGCCGCATTTACCGATGCCGTAACGGGTACCCGACAAATTAAAATGTTGGGACTGGACGGCAAGTATTCGCAAATTTTGAAAGACAACATTCCCAATGTACGAGGCTTGGGTGTGATTTACGGCTTGGGCTACATCCCTGGTCCGTGGATTAATGAAATCTTTATTTCAAAAGGAGCAGGTTCGGTAACATCGGGTTATGAAAGCATCACAGGAGAAATCAACGTGGCCATAAAAAACCCGGAGAACTCGGAGAAGTTTCACCTGAACATGTATGCCAACCAAGGGGGACGTTTAGAAATGAACGTGCACACCCGTCAAAAGGTAAGCGAGACATGGGGAACCACGGTCATGCTTCATTCAGAGTGGAACAACCAGCGCATGGACAACAACGGCGATGGTTTCCTCGACAATCCCTTGAAAGAAGACATCGTGCTGCGCAACGAGTGGCATTGGAACGCTAAAAGTGGTGTGAATGGGATATACCAAATCACCGGAATTCAAACCCAAGGAGCTGCAGGACAATTGGCAGCAGATCGCAACGGTGAAGTGCTCAGTAATGTTTGGGGCATGCACCAACAAACCACAAGGGTAGAGGCCTCAGCCAAAACCGGATACGTATTTAAGCGTCAAAACTGGAGAAGTTTTGGTTCACAGATCTCGGGCGTTTATCACCAGCAAGATGCCCGTTTTGGCGATCGTGATTACAGCGGTTTGCAGGAGAGTTTTCGTGCCAATTTGCTGTATTCCTCCATCTTGTCCAACTCCAATCACAAGTTTGTAACGGGGGTGAGTTTCATTCACGATGCTTTTGATGAGCGTTTGGACAGCATCACCTATCGCCGCACAGAGCAAGTGCCCGGGGCGTATTTTGAATACACCTACAGCCAATTAGAGCGCTTCAGTTTGGTGGCGGGAATGCGTCTTGATCAGCACAACATTTACGGCTTGTTTTGGTCGCCCCGCTTGCACGCGCGTTACAGCATTAACGAGTTGAACAGTCTTAAAGTGAGCGCGGGTAAAGGCTACCGCACATCGAACGTCATCATGGAAAATGTGGGTCGTTTGGCCAGCAACAGGCAATGGATCATCCGCAGTGGTGAACTTCCAGGTTTTGGTTTAGAGGCCGAAGAGGCGTGGAATTTCGGAATCAATTACGTGTCGAAATTCAAACTCAACTACCGCGAAGCTACCTTGTCTGTGGACGCTTACCACACCAATTTTGTGAACCAAACGGTGATGGACATGGACGCAGATGCCGGTCAGTTACTCATTTACAACCTCGATGGGGAGTCTTTTTCAAACAGTGCACAAGTGGAATTTGGCTGGACCCCAAGGCGGAGAATGGAGATGCGTTTGGCCTACCGTTGGTTGGACGTTCAAACCGATTATGAGGGAGGTCGGCGCACGGTGCCTTTTGTATCGAAACACCGCGGATTCTTAACCATGGGCTACAAAACAAAGCCCGGAAAGAACAAATCAGAATGGCGTTTTGACGGTACCATCCAGTGGATTGGTCAGCAACGCTTGCCCGACACCTCCATGAATCCTGAGGAGTTTCAAGTGGCCGCCAATGCACCTGATTATGTGCAAATCAATGCACAAATTAGCAGGGCATTTTCACCCCTCTTTGAGCTGTATTTGGGTGCAGAGAACCTCGGTAACTTCCGTCAAGACCGACCCATCGTATCGGCAGAAGACCCCTTTGGAGAGTATTTCGACGCCTCCATGATGTGGGGACCCGTATTCGGAAGGATGATTTACGGCGGTTTGCGATGGACGATTGAATAGTCTTTCAAGAGTACACCTCAGATTCATTTGTCAACGAATGATCTTATAATGGTCGAAAGTAGAAATGCTTTCGGCCATTGTTTTAAGAGCTTGTTTAGCGTGAAGCTCGACTCCTTTAATACCTCACTTTACCCAAGAACCATTGCATCCCCCTAAACCCAAAGCGCAGCGCTCAACCCTTGCGAAGCAAGCTAAACCGGCGCCAGCCGCTAAACCATCCCCCGTCATCGCTCAATCCCAAGAAAGGATCATCTCCTGAGCGAAGTCGAATGGTTGCTGAGCGCAGTCGAATGGTTGCTGAGCGCAGTCGAAGCATATCTCGGGTCTGGTACAATCGGCAACTTTTCCAAAACACTCACCTCAATAGTATAACAATCAAATTCCTCACTCACTTTACCCGTAAGCGCATAAATGCCTTTGCCACGAAAAGGGTAAGCCGCAGCCACTGGGGGGAAGTGAACGGAGTCGATCCAGTCGCCATTTCGATCCAAGAAGGTGCCGAAATACATCATCTTTCCCTTGGCCGTTTTGGTGGGCTTGATGGTCACAATGTAGGCCACAACGGTGACTTCTTGACCCACGAGCTGACGAAGGTCTTTGGCAAAAACTTCGTTGACCGGAGCATATTCCAAAAGGGGAAAGGGCGGCTTGAGTGGGAAACCATAAAGCTCCATTTCATCAAAAATGTGCTCCAAAGGGGCGGTGTCCAAATCGGGCAACACAAAGCGCTTGGCTTCGGGCTTGAAGAGCGATAGGTTTTCGCTGCTTTTCGATTGGTGACCCAAGAGCAAATACGCTTCCCACAACAGGGCTTTTTTTCCAAAACCGGTGAAGCGAAATGCATTGCAACGAATGAACAAAACCAACTGCTCCAAAGAGGGCTGTACCCGATCGACGAAATCAACGAGC
Organism: Flavobacteriales bacterium; assembly: GCA_029238785.1. Lineage (GTDB taxonomy): Bacteria > Bacteroidota > Bacteroidia > Flavobacteriales_D > Sanyastnellaceae > CALKGK01. The sequence goes on from JAQWFN010000030.1 coordinate 2,780, forward strand.
GACTCAAAACTGCCGCCGTATTTCCTTGCGGTGAGGAGTTTTTCAATGGCTTTTTGTTCCAAAGACTTCACCAAAGCAAAGCCCAAGTAAACGGTTTTTCCTTCAACGATGGACACCGCTGCACTCTTGTTAACGCAGGGTTCTTCAATCTTTGCCCCTTTCATCCTCGCTTCGTGGATGTAGTACTCGGTGCGGTAAAATCCGCCAGAATTGTTCAAGGTGGCCACCATGTATTCAATGGGAAAATAGGCCTTCAAGTACAAGCTTTGAAAACTCTCCACGGCATAAGAAGCCGAGTGCCCTTTCGCAAAAGCGTAACCCGCAAAACTCTCGGTTTGTCGCCAAATTTCGGCAGTAAGCGCATCGTCGTAGCCTTTCTCTTTACAATTGGAAAAGAATTTTTCCTTCACGCTTTCAAATTCTTCACGCGAACGGAATTTGCCCGACATCCCCCGCCGGAGCACATCGGCCTCGCCCAAATCGAGTCCGGCAAAATAATGCGCCACCTTGATTACGTCTTCTTGGTACACCATCACCCCAAAGGTTTCGGGCATGATGTCGAGCATCACGGGGTGGGCGTCTTGCCGGCGCTCTGGAAAACGGTAGCGCAAAATATACTCGCGCATCATGCCGCTTTGTGCAACGCCCGGACGAATTACTGAACTGGCAGCCACCAAGCCCAAATAATCATCTACCCGCAACTTCCGCATCAACATACGCATGGCAGGAGACTCCACGTAAAAGCAGCCAATGGCATCGGCAGTGCGAAGGAGCTCTTTGATGCGCGGGTCTTGCTTAAAGCGCTTCATGTCGTGAATGTCAATGGCCTCCTCCTCGGGGTGGTTTTGCTTCACGATGTCCACACAGTCTTTGATTTTTCCCAAGCCGCGCTGACTAAGAATGTCGAATTTATACAGTCCCACATCTTCGGCTACAATCATGTCAAAATGGGTGGTGGGAAAGCCTTTTGGGGGTAAAAAGGTGGCGGTGTAATGGCTGATGGGTTTTTCTGAAATGAGGATGCCCGCCGCATGAATGCTCACGTGGTTGGGAAAGCCTTGAATGAGGGTGCTGTACTTCAAAACGAGTTGCGCCAGTTGGTCGAGCTCGTCAAAACGAAATTTCCCGCTGCTCAAGACATCAATATCGGCTTTGGGCAAACCAAACACTTTCCCCAATTCCCGAACAACGGCGCGGTATTGAAAGGTAACATAAGCTCCCAGCAAAGTAACGTGCGGAAAACGCTCAAAGATGTAGCGGGTAACGTCGTCGCGATCGGTCCACGAAAAATCGATGTCGAAATCGGGCGGATTTTGGCGGTAGAGGTTGATGAAGCGCTCAAAATACAGATCGAGCTCGATGGGATCCACATCGGTAATCCTCAAAATGTAAGCAATGATGCTGTTGGCACCACTTCCTCGCCCCACATAAAAATAACCTTTGCCGCGGGCGTAATGGGTGATGTCCCAATTGATGAGGAAGTAGGAAATAAAATCTTTCTCTTCAATAATACCGAGCTCCTTTTCAATGCGGGAGAGGATGGTTTTGTTGGGCTGAGGATAGCGGTAATGGAGTCCGTCATTCACCAAGCGACGAATAAGTTGAATGTCCTTGTCGGGGTTTCCGGTGTAGCTCTTGAGGTTTTTGTGGGGCACTTCACTCCCAAAGTCAAAGGAGATCTGGCATTGTGCCAAGAGCGCTTCGCTTTGCTCCAACATTTCGGGGAAGCTGTTGTAGGCGGCTTCAATGCTGCTGCGCGGTAGAAAGCGGTCGTCTTCCCTTCCTTCATCTTGTTTTTGGAGCTGACTGAGCAGCACGTTTTTATCAATAGCGCGCAGCAAGCGGTGGGCGTTAAAGTCGCGTTTGTTCCGAAAACTGGCGGTGGGCATGGCCAGCATTTTCTGGGTGAAGTGCCTCCAAGCCGAAGGGATGATCCTGGAGATGTCGCGCGGGGCAACTCCAATAAATTCATGTGCCCCAAGTTGATCAATGGCCTTTTGAATGGCTGTTTTATCCTTGCTGATTTTGGCTGAAAAATGCTCGAAAGGATAGATCACAAAGCTGTGTTGGAAGTGGGGAGCGCTTTGTTCGAAACGGTCTTTTTTGTGGCTGATGTGCGACAAATGTTCGTTCAATTCCTTGAATCCCAAGTTGTTTTTGGCGATGCCCACATAGCACTGTTGGGCCCCATTTCGAAAGTCGATGCCCAATACTGGCCGAATTCCGTATTCAGGTGCAAGCCTCACAAAATCCAAGCTGGTGGAGGTGTTGTTGATGTCGGTAAGCGCAAAACACCGCCAATCGGCTTCTTGAGCGAAGGCCAAAACTTGACGCAGTTTGAGCGTACCGTACTTCAAGGAGTAGTACGTGTGGCAGTTCAAAATCATGGCGTTTGGGGGCTTACTCGTCTTTGGTTTTTCTTCGGTAGCGCGCGGGCGATTCTCCCATGCCGTAGAGCTTGAGTTTTTCGTCGAGCTGGTATTCCACTTCCGGAAACACCCGTTCTCCAATGGGCTCGAGCAGCTCCATGCCTTGTGCCCGTGGGTTTTTGATGGCGGCACTAATGGGGTAAGCGTTCATGAGTTGCGCAGGGTAGGGACGAAGCAGGTTGCTCACTTCATTCAGTGGTAAGGAGCTGTCGATCCACTTGGCTTCGTCTTCTTTGTGCAGTACCACGGGCGATCGGTGATGACCAATGGCCTGCATCAACTTGTTGCTCACGGTGGTGATGATGGCAAAGGAATGCACGATTTCCCCGGTGGAGGTGTTGGTCCAAGCATCCCAAATTCCAGCCAAGGCGAAGGGCCGCTCGTGGTTTTTGAGGTAAACCACGTAGGGTTTATCGAGCTTTTCTTTTTTCGGCCCCTCAATAAAAGCATCGGCAATCACCAAACAGCGCTGCGATCGAATGGATTTGCGAAACATGGGTTTGTTTACGATGCCCATTTGTCCGGTATAAGCGGGGTCGTCTTCCTTGTTGTGGTCGCCCTCAGAGCGTGCATTGATCATGTAAAACTGCTTCTTCGCCCAGGAAGGAGTAAAGCCAAATTGGTAGAACTGCAGTTCATGGGGAGCGGCGTTGGTAATGACCGGGGCGAGGTTTCCGTGCGACACGTTGGTGTTGGGAACCAGCAATTCTGGGGCAGCGGTTTTTACATTGAAGCGTTTTTCAATGGTGCTCAATTTTGAAACGTTGACATATCTTCCACACATGGCTTTTTAAATTTAGTTCTTTTTTGCTTCGCGATGCTTTACTTGTATTGATCTCCACTCATTGTCGTCGATTGGCCAAAAGGGTAGGGGGCTGACCAGAAAAGGGGTTGTACATTCGACCAATGGTGCGCGCATCGAGTCCGGCAGCCGAAACCACGGCCCTGTCTCCATACCTCAATCGCATTTTGTCCATGGCTTGGTAGAGCTGAATTCGCTCTTCGCTATCGTCGAAAAGATTGATTTGGTGCCCGCCCTCCACCAGATGACTAAAGCGCACGCCAATCAGCCTGATCAATACCCTTCTTTGGTACAGCTTTTTAAACAGTTCTTTCACGATGGGCAGTAGCAAATGATCTGCAGAGGTGTAAGGAATTCGTCTTTGCATGGTGTAGGTGTTGAAATCGGAGTAGCGAATTTTCAAGGTTACGCATGCTGTAAGTTTGTTTCCTCGTCGGAGTTGGTAGGCGAGGTTTTCGCACATGGCTACTAAGATACCTTCGAGTCGGCGCACATCAATGGTATCTTTGTCGAAGGTGCGTTCGGTGGAAATGGATTTCCGTTCGCAGTAGGGCTGAACGGCGCTGTTGTCAATTCCCTGTGCTTTTTTCCAGATGCTGACCCCATTTTTCCCCAGCACCTGCTCCACCATTTCCAGCGGCATTTCTTGAACGGTTCCAATGTTTCGAATGCCCAAGTTGCGCAAGGTTTGATAGGTTTTATCGCCCACCATGGGGATTTTTTTGATGGACAAGGGCGCCAAAAAAGGCTTCTCCGTTCCTTCCAAGATTTGAAGCTCGTTGTTGGGTTTGGCTTCGCCGGTAGCTACTTTCGATACGGTTTTGTTGATGGAGAGTCCGAAAGAATTGGGAATTCCCGTTTCACGAATGATGCGCTGCCTCACTTCTTTCGCCAGCTTCAAACAACCGTGAAAGCGGTCCATGCCCGAAAGGTCCACATAAAACTCATCGATGGAACTCTTCTCATAAACGGGTACCATTTCTTTGATGATGTCGGTAACGTCCTGACTCAATTTGCTGTAATTGGCCGAGTTTCCTCGAATGATGGTGGCTTCTGGGCAGAGGTCTTTGGCCAGTTTCATGGGCATTCCAGAGTGAATTCCAAAAGCTCGGGCTTCGTAACTGCAAGAAGCAACCACCCCACGGTCGCTCGTACCACCAATCAGGATGGGTAAACCAACAAGGCGGCTATCCAAGAGCCGTTCGACCGACACAAAGAAGGTGTCGAGGTCGAGATGTAGAATCGACTTTGAGTTCATTAAAGTAGCATTACTGCCAAAGCAAAATACTTTGGGCTTGTTTAGGTTTTGCTAAAATAATGAGAATACTAAAACAAATGGATTTATTTGCTAAAAATATGAGCAAGCTGTTTATTTTGGATTGTTTCGTGCTTGGTACACAAGGCCATTGGCTCAGGGGAGCGTCAAATTCAAGTATTCTTGTTCATCTTCACTCACAAAAAAGGCCCGGACTCAAAGAGAGACCGGGCCAATAAGGAAAGGGCTTTAATAGCCGCTTAAATCAATTACTTCGTTAAAGCAATCACCAAACGCTTTTGCTCATCAGCATCAGGAGCAATACCTTCAAGCAATTGCTCATCGGCATATCCTTTTGCATCAAGTTGTTTTCCTTCAACTCCACGGAAAACCAATTTGGTTTTTACCCAAGCAGCTCTTGTTGCAGAAGCCGTTTTCTTAGCCGTACGTCCAACCGCATTTTTAGCTTCAGAGGTGTGTCCTTGCACTTCAGCTCTCAAATCAGGGTTTGCTTTGAAAATGGCAGCAAGGTGATCGAGTTGCTCAGCTCCTTCAGCAGAAACCTCTTCGCCTTCGAAAGGAATTTTGTCCAAAACAAAGGTTTGTGTTCCGCTTCCGTTAGCGATAAAATCCATGAGGCTTTTTTCCATGGTTCCATCAGCAAAGTTAAGATCAGCATTTAAGCTGTTCATTTCGTCCATGTCGGTTTTCAATGAATCAGCAGCAGCTTCCATTGTGTTGGCAGCCTCATCAGCCATTTCTTCAACGGCTTCAGTAGCGTTTTCCATGTGGTTTGCAGCGTCGTCAGCGTGATCGTGTTCGCCATCGCCACAAGCGCTCAAAGTAAGGGTGCTAACAGCCATAATTGCCATAGCAACTACTCCCGCGCGGAGGGTGGTTTTGTTTGAAATTTTCATTTGGTTAAATCAATTGGTTTTCAGCGAAATTACTACAGATAAACGACGTCATAACGAAGAATTGAATATTTCTATTCAGTGTGATGAAAAAGGGAGGGATCACCCAGAAAAATAAAACAAAACACTCATTTATAGGAACTTGAATTTATTCTGATAGTTCTTTCCGTTTGCACAAAAAG
>JAQWFN010000097.1 GCA_029238785.1 Flavobacteriales bacterium
ATCAATTCGTGCGACGTAAGCCGGTTATCAAGAAAATACATTCGTGCGACGTAAGCCGGTTATCAAGAAAATCCATTCGTGCGACGTAAGCCGGTTATCAAGAAAATCCATTCGTGCGACTTAAGCCGGTTATCAAGAAAATCCATTCGTGCGACGTAAGCCGGTTATCAAGAAAATCCATTCGTGCGACTTAAGCCGGTCATCAGTAAAATCAATTCGTGCGACGTAAGCCGGTCATCACAATTCAATCAGCTTTTCAGAGAGGTCTGCCGACATCAAAACCTCAAACCCCTCACCCTTCCCAAGAATAAAATAAATACTCAATCCCAATTCAGGGTGAGAGTCGACAAACTCTACAGCCAATTCTGGCCCCATAACCAAAAATGCAGTGGCATATGCATCTGCCATAGCACAGGTTTTCGCAATAACGGTAGCACTCAAAAGATTGTGATCTACGGGATATCCCGTTTTCGGATCAATGGCATGACTATATCGCTTGCCATCCTTCTCATAAAACTTTCTGTAAGAACCTGAAGTAGCAACAGCTTCATTCTCCACATTCAGTAAGGCCTGAAATTCCCTCTCAACATCTGAACTAAGGGGTTTGTCTATTGCAATGCGCCATGGTTTCGCATCAGCATTGACACCTTTACACAGCACTTCCCCTCCTATTTCTATCATGTAGTTGTTGATGCCTTTTTCAGTTAAAAAATCACCAATCAAGTCAACAGAGTAACCTTGCGCAATGGCATTAAAGTCGAGCTTTACTCCTGATTGTCCTTTTCTAATTTGTGTCTCCTTATAAAAGTATTCATCTTGATACATTTCTATCATGTCGATGTTGGATGAATTCATACCTACAAGACGAAGTACTGAATCAATCTTGCTTTCATCTTTCGCTTCGGGACCATCAGGACCAAATCCCCATAATTTAACTAGAGGAAACACTGTGGGATCAAAAGCACCTCCCGTGAGCTCATATACTTCCTTTGAAAGATCAAATACAACTGAGAAGTTTTTGGTTTGATCAACAAAAGCAAAAACAGTATCGGTTCGTTCGTGTGCATTGATTTTATTGATCAATGAGCCCTGATTCCAGGTACTTAAATCATTGTCAAACACCAGCAGAATGCTATCAATTTCGGACTTATAATTAGTGCTGTCGTTCAAGTACTTCACCATGTATGTGGTTCCTTGAGCTTCACCACTCAGTGTTGTCTCAAGGAATAAACTTTTTTGTTGGGGAGTTTCCTCTTTTTCTTCCTCAGAGCAAGCATACAAGACTAGGCCTGTTAGAAAAAGAAGAAAATACAATGGCGTTGATTTCATATACTTTGTTGAGTAAGCTTTTAGAAAAGAAAAAAGCGATTCCAAATTGGAATCGCTTTCAAATATACTTTATCGGTATTAACCACCGAAATCATCAAAGGCAACATTTTCTGGAGGTACTCCCCAATCGTCACACATTTTCAAAACCGCTTGATTCATCAAAGGTGGTCCGCAGAAGTAAAACTCAATGTCTTCTGGTGCTTCATGAGCCTTCAAATGATGATCGATAACAGCTTGGTGAACGAATCCTACAAAACCATCTCCTTCATCATTAATCGAATGTTTCGCTTTCCAATTATCTTCTGGAAGTGGCTCACTCAAAACCAAGTGGAACTTGAAATTGTCAAATTCTTCTTCGATTTTACGGAAGTGATCCAAGTAGAACAACTCACGCTTAGAACGACCACCGTACCAGTAAGTCACTTGGCGACCAGTTTTCAAAGTGTGGAATAGGTGGAAAAGGTGTGATCTCATTGGAGCCATACCAGCACCACCACCGATGTAAACCATTTCCGCTTCTGTTTCTTTAATGAAGAATTCACCGTAAGGTCCAGAAATCGTTACCTTATCTCCTGGCTTTCTAGAGAAAACATAAGAAGAACAAATACCTGGATTAACTTGCATCCAAGCGTTTCGCGCTCTATCCCAAGGCGGAGTAGCCACACGAATGTTCAACATCACAATGTTTCCTTCTGCTGGGTGGTTGGCCATTGAATAAGCTCTAACAATAGGCTCATCATTCACCATTTTCAAATCCCACAAACCGAATTTATCCCATTCTGCCTGGAATTCATTTGGATTTGGGTGATCTTCAGGGTGAGCAGTAATGTCCATGTCCTTGAAGTTAACCACACATTGTGGAACATCAATTTGGATATAACCACCTGCCTCAAAGTCCAAGTTCTCTCCGCTTGGAAGCTCTACAACAAACTCTTTAATGAAAGAAGCTACGTTATAGTTAGACTTAACAGTACATTCCCATTTCTTGATCCCGAATACTTCTTCAGGAATCTTAATGTCCATGTCTTCCTTCACCTTTACTTGACAACCCAAACGCCAGTTGTTAGCAATTTCTTTACGAGTGAAGTGAGGTTCTTCTGTTGGAAGGATTGATCCACCTCCACTATTCACTTGACAAGTGCACTGAACACAAGTTCCACCTCCACCACATGCAGAAGGCAAAAAGATTCCAGCATTACCAAGAGTAGTGAGTAAAGAGCTTCCTCCATCCACTTCAATCGTTCGCTCACCGTTAATGGTGATGTTGATTTTTCCACTTGGAGACAACTTGTACTTCGCGAAAAGCAAAAGTGCTACAAGAAGCAGCGTTACTGCCAAGAAGAATACAATCGTTAAAATTATCGTTGTTGACATATCAAATAGCTTTTCTGTCGGTTAAATTTCTATTCCCATGAAGCTCATGAACGCAATCCCCATCAAACCTGTGATGATGAATGTAATTCCTAGTCCTTTCAATGGAGCTGGTACGTTTGAATAACGAATTTTCTCACGAATTGCAGCGATGGCAACAATGGCCAACAACCAACCAACTCCTGAACCCAATCCGAAAACGGTAGCCTCACCGATACTAGGGTACTGACGCTCTTGCATAAAGAGTGCACCACCCAAGATGGAGCAGTTTACCGCAATTAGTGGCAAGAAAATACCCAGTGCACCATAAAGTGCAGGAGCAAATTTCTCAACAATCATCTCAACTAATTGCACCATAGATGCAATTACTGCGATAAACATGATAAAGCTCAAAAAAGAGAGGTCAATGTTTGCATACTCCGGACTAATCCAAGTCAATGCACCTTCTTTCAATACAAAGTTCTCCAACAAGTAGTTGATAGGCACGGTAATTCCGAGTACGAAAATTACAGCCATTCCCAAACCTACTGCGGTCTTAACGGTTTTAGATACCGCCAAGTAAGAACACATCCCCAAGAAATAGGCGAAGATCATGTTCTCAATAAAGATTCCTTTTACAAATATACTTACGTGTTCCATGATGCTTATTTCTTAGTTCTCTTCAATTAATGCACGGTTCTTACTACGTTGGATCCAGATGATAACACCCACTACAACCAAAGCCATTGGAGGCAAAATCATCAAGTTGTTGTTTTCGTAGAAACCAACCATTCCCGCATCACCAGCTTTGATAAACCAGCTGCTTGGCAAGAATTTAACCTGACCTAAACCTGGGAAAGAAAATGCCCCAGAACCGAAGATTTCACGAACAAAGGCCACTGCTAAAAGAATCCAAGCGTAACCAATACCATTTCCAATCGCATCAAGGAAAGATGGTCCTGGCTTATTCGCAAGTGCGAATGCTTCCAAACGACCCATGATGATACAGTTCGTAATAATCAAACCAACGAATACAGAGAGCTTCTCTGAAATGTCTGGCAAGTAAGCCTTCAAAACTTCGTTGACAATAATTACCAAAGCAGCAACAACCACCAACTGTACGATGATTCGAATACGGTCTGGAATAATGTTTCTCATTAAAGAGATAATGACGTTTCCACCAATCATCACAAAGACAACTGATAGCGACATAATCACGGCTTGTTGAACCTGCACCGTAATTGCCAAAGCTGAGCAAATACCCAATACCTGCACAGTAATTGGATTCGAATCGTTTAGCGGGTCGCTGAGAAGTTTTCTGTTCTTCTTTGAAAACAGGCCTTCTTTCTTAGGAGCTATTTCTTGAACTTCTGTGCTCATCTTAGTTCTGATGTTTTCTGGTTAACCGTCTTAAAATAGTCGGTATAAATATCGAATGTACGGTCCATCATTTCCTCTACTCCTTTTGAAGTAATGGTTCCTCCGGTAATTCCGTCTACTTTGTAATCTCCATCTGGCTGACCAGCTTTCTTAACAACGAACATAGGATCGTTGGTGTTGGCTGTGTTCAACTTTTTACTCACGAACTGCTTTTGGAAATCGCTTTCTTTAATCTCAGCTCCTAGACCTGGAGTTTCCCCTTGGTGATCGAACTTCGCTCCGTAAATGGTTTCCATGTCGTCCTCTACAGAAACATATCCCCAAATCGGACCCCAAAGTCCTGTTCCAACCATTGGTACTACGAAATAGGGTTTGTTATCTACTTCACAGCGATAAACTGCGAATTCTAAACCCAATTCTTCCATTGAAGAAGCATATGCCGCCTCGTCAGCCGAAGTTTTTACTACACGCTTGATTTCGTTTTTGTAGTCCTTCTTGGTGTCGATATTAAAAGGATCCTTTTTATCCTTTGGATCAACTTTACCGTCTGCTATTCTAAGAACATTACCATCAAAATCAATGGCAATTCTCTCTTTTACATACATCTCGAACATATCTGCAGCGTTTGCTCTAGTAGCATCAACTTGGATAGCTCCGAGAATATCCATCATCTTCTTGTCCGCAGCATTTTTGTTTTGAAGGTCTTTAAGACTGATCGACAAAAAGGCTAGGATTGATCCAACGACAACCACCATTACAATGGCGAAACCGAAGGTAAAACCTGTACTGTTTTTATTGATTCCCATTGTATTAAGCGTTTGCAGTTTGTAAAGTCATTCTCTTCATTCTACGTTTCACATTGCTCTGAATTACGTAGTGATCAATGGTTGGAGCCATAACGTTCATGAAAAGAATCGCCATCATTACCCCTTCTGGATAAGCTGGGTTAAATACACGAATCATGATACTCAAGAATCCAGCAAGGAAACCATAAATCCACTTACCAGCAGCAGTTTGCGCAGCAGTTACAGGATCAGTTGCCATGAAAACCATACCGAACATAAATCCACCCATCACCACTTGGTGAACTGGAGAAACATCCATAAAGGCGTTTGCACCAAATACATTAAATAAGGCACCCATTGCCAAACCACCAGCTAGGAAACTTACAATGATTCTCCAACTAGCTATTCCTGTAAAGATCAAGATCGCTGCTCCAATCAAACAAGCCAAAGCTGAAGTCTCGCCTACACACCCAGGAATAACTCCTAGAAAACAGTTCTGAATACTATACATACCAGACTCAGCAAATTGTCCCATTGTTGACACCACCTCGCTTGTACCCTTGTCGCGACCAACAGTAGTTGCTAACTCACCAAGAGCAGTTGCTCCGGTATAACCATCAGCCATTGCTAACCCTGCAGCTTTGTTCTGAAGTGCTTCATGAATCCAAATCTCTCCAGACATTTGCTTCGGGTAAGCGAAGAACAAGAAAGCTCTTGTTGTTAAAGCGATGTTCAAAATGTTCATCCCTGTTCCTCCAAATACCTCTTTACCAATGATCACAGCAAACGCAGTTGCAACAGCAACCATCCATAGTGGAACATCAACCGGCATGATCAAAGGAATAAGCATCCCTGAAACAAGGAAACCTTCATTAATTGAGTGCTTGCGCAATCCGGCAAACAAAAACTCAATTCCAAGTCCAACACCATAAGAAACAGCAATCAAAGGAAGTACTTTAACAGCACCAATCCCGAGTTTTTCCCAGAACATGCTTCCTAACTCAGTTGCCCCTGGCGCGTTAATACTTATGAAGTAGTGGTGACCAATATTCCATGTTCCAAACAGCAAGCATGGAATCATTGCCAAAATCACCAAAAACATCGTTCTCTTCAAATCAATCCCATCTTTAATGTGAGTTCCTTTTGAAGTAGTGTGTCCTGGTGTAAATGCAAACGTTTCTAAGGAGTCATAAACCACCCAAAGTTTGCTCAGCTTCCCTCCTTCAACGAAGTTTGGCTTAACTTTTTTCTCTAAAAAATCGTGTAATGCTTTCATCGACTACGCGTTATTAAGATTCTGCGCGAAGAACATCAAGTCCGTTTCGCACAATATTTTGAACATCAATTTTTGAAGTACATACGTACTCGCACAAAGCAAAATCTTCAGGACCAACTTCGTAAATACCTAGTTGTTCCATTCGGTCAATATCATTAACCAAAATAGATTTTACCAATTGTACTGGGTAGATATCAAATGGGAAGACCTTTTCATACTGCCCGGTAACCACAAATGCTCTTTCTTCACCATTACTATTGGTAGTGAGATTGAACTTTTTGTTTTTCGGAAGAATCCAAGTTGGGTATGACTTCGATAATGAGAATTTATCAAAACCTAAGCTCAACCATCCTTTGGTAAGCATGAACAAAGGTTCATTTCCTTCAGGAATTGCAGTTACTTGCTGATCGAAATACCCTAAAAAGCCGTCGTTAGCGATGGTTTCACCTGTTAGTACATTTCCAGAGATAATTCTTGTATTGCTTGTATTCACTTGTGAAGTAAGTTCTTTTTTCAAGCAAGCTCCTATGCGAACGTTATAGTATTTCGCATCACTCATATTCGCGCCAGTGAAGGCCACTGTCCTGTGGATGTCAAACTTACCGCTCGTGAGAACACGACCGATATTGGCAACATCTTGATAGTTCACATACCAAACAACCTCACCTTTATTGATGGGGTTGATGTGGTGAATTTGAACTCCAACGTTTCCTGCCGGATGTGGCCCATCGATTTCATGTAATTCAACACCTTGGGTAGCTTTTAAAACTGTGCTCCCCTTTTTGTAAGAAAGATGTACCTTTTTGCCATCCGCAAGCACCTTCAATGCATCAATTCCTGCTTGGAAATCAGCCATTTTATCTTTCATCACGAAGTCAGCATCTGGCGCAAGTGGCGCAGAGTCAAATCCTGAGATGAAGATGGCTTTAGGTTGCTCATGAGGATTTGCAACGATGTCGTAAGGACGTTGACGCATAAATGGCCAAAGACCAGCGTCCAACATCTTCGCTTTCAAATCGTCTAATTTTAAAGAAGACGGCTTAACAGCGCCCATGTCTTTGTAGTCGTTGCTTCGATCGGCAAGAACTCGAACCTCAAGGATTCTTCTTTTCTCGCCACGAACAACTTCTGCTACTTCTCCACTAACAGGAGAGCAAAACATGATGTTTTCATTGCTTTTATCAAAGAAAAGCGGCTCGCCCGCTTTAACCTGTTCGCCCGCCTTGACGCACAATTTCGGAACTAATCCATGGAAATTGGGTGGGCGTAATGCGTAAACATCCGCTGTGTCGGCTTGGTCTATCTTTAACTGGGCTTCCCCAGCGAGTCTGATATCTGCACCTTTACGGATTTTGATTGATTTCGACATATCTCTGTGTATGCGTTACATTTGAGCGGCAAAATTAACTAATTGTGCACGTTCTTTGTGGTTGACAAATCCATTTATAATAATTTAGAACAAATCTAAATAAGTAGCTTTTTTATGCAAAACTTTTGCTTCCCATTTATTCTCACATTAAGCACCATGCTCTTAAGCTTATGCTCCTGCACGAGTTTAAGTTCCATTCCTAGTGCAGAAAACCCCACAATAGCTGACGTTCCCTCCATTCTTGAATTTACAAACAAGGTGTACGACCAAAACATAAAAACGATTCAGGTATTTCCAAAAGAAGCACATTTAGGTTCTGCCTACATCGACCTTAACAATCAAATCCCTTTGGAGGTTCACTTTGATGATCTAAAAGGCGGTTTTAACGATTACCGCTACCGCGTTGTTCACTGCACCGCTGACTGGAGACCTTCTGACTTAGATTATGCCGAATACACTCGAGGTTTTGAATCGCTCCAGATAGATAATGTAGAAAGCTCTTTTAACACCAAAGTACAGTACACCCATTATCAGTTCGAATACCCAAACGACATGATGATGCCGACACTTTCGGGCAACTATTTAATTGAAGTCTTTCCGTACAACAATCCAAATGCTCCGCTATTCTCAAGACGAATTGTGGTTTACGAGCAATTGGTGCGCTTTCGGTCTGAGCTAAAAGTGCCTACAGTTATTTCAGAACGCAGGTACAAACAAGAAGTAGATTTTGATGTGGTGACTTATGACTATGTAATTGACCGACCATATCAGGATTTGGACATTGCTGTTCTTCAAAACCACCGATGGGACAACGCTATTGTTGATCTCAAACCTGTTTTCGTGAAAGGCAATGAATTCACTTATGATCACGATACAGAGAATAATTTTGATGGAGGAAATGAGTATCGCTTCTTAGATTTGAAAGACCTTCGATTCATGCCTATAAATGCTGATAGCCTTCGCGAAGCAAAAGAAGCTTGGCAACTTTATCTTCAAGCCGATCAAAAACGCACCTACGAAAGCTACAGAACCACTAGAGATATTAATGGTCGCTTTCTAATTAAGAACGATCTCTTTGATGACCAACTGGAGTCGGACTATGTGAACGTACATTTTCAACTGAGCTACCCTTTAGATGTTGTGGGAGGCGGCGTTTACCTGGTAGGCGATTTCAACGGATATGTGAGAGATGAAAGCAGCAAGATGCGCTACAACCGCTCGAGCAAAAGATTTGAAATCAACCTGCTCTTGAAGCAAGGCTACTACAACTATTTGTACTTGACAAAATTTGAACAAGATGATACGGCCGACATCAAATTCATCGAAGGAACACACCAGGAAACGGAGAACGAATACACCATTATAGCCTATAATTACGACCAACGTGGATACGACAGAGTTGTTGGCATCCTCTTTACGGATAGTTTTAATCGATAAGGGCATAAGCATCAGAAATAGTGGTTTCAGAGCTCAAAAGGATTACGTATATTTGAAGGTATGTCGTCCAACAAAAACACAGCCATTACCTCAGGAATAGTTATTTCTGCGGTATCTCAGTTTGAGGAACGCTATTCATCCCCCGATGATGGCCGATTTATTTTCTCTTACGAAATAACTATTGAGAACAGAACGAGCGCGAGCATTCAATTGCTCCGACGCGCTTGGTATATTTTTGATGCCTCTGGAGAGCATAGACATGTTGAGGGCAAAGGTGTAGTTGGCGAACAACCTGTTATTCTGCCTGGAAAATCTTTCAATTATCGCTCTGCTTGTGATTTAAAATCTCCTTTTGGCAGCATGAAAGGCGAATACATTGTGATGGACCTTTCCGACAAAAGGCTCATCAATGTCGCCATTCCAGTATTCAGTCTTGAAACGCCTTGGATTTTGAATTGATGTCTGCGAAAAAGACCAAGAACTTCATTTCGAAAGCCCTTTTATTTATTTGTACCGCATGCTTATTTGCTTGTGGGGCTGCTCAAGATAAATTCACAGGCATCAGCCTTGTTGGGACTTCTCAACCTTTAGAAAAAGAAGACCTCTCCCCCATTTTAGAACTTGGCAGCAACTCCATTTCAATCATGCCCTTTGCCTATGAGAACGGCAAAGACCCTAAGCTTATTTATAAAGGAATCGATTGGCAATGGTGGGGTGAAAAACCCGAAGGCATTGAGACACAGCTCCTTCTTGCTCATGAACAAGGTCTAAAGGTGATGATTAAACCGCAAATCTGGCGGTGGAATGGAAGCTATACCGGACTACTCAATTTCAATTCAGAATCTGAATGGCTAGCGTTTGAAGAGGACTACCTGCAATACATCCTCATCTATGCGAAGATGGCCGAGAAACATAAGGCAGAGCTTTTATGTATCGGCACTGAGCTTGGCAAGTTTGTAGAAAAACGACCCTCATTTTGGATGAAGCTCATTCAAGAAGTGCGCACTGAGTATCACGGTAAACTTACCTATGCTTCCAATTGGGACGACTACAAACGTGTTGGGTTTTGGGGCGAACTTGATTTTATCGGTGTTGATGCCTACTTTCCCTTAAGTAGTGAACAAACCCCAAGCATCAGTGCTTGCTGTGAATCTTGGGAAAAGCACCTTCAGGACCTTTCGAGCTATTCCGACCATCACAAGAAGCCGATCATTTTCACAGAATGGGGATTCCGCAGCGCAGATTATTGTGCGCATGAACCTTGGAACTACGATCATCAAAACAACACCAATCTTTTAGCTCAAGAAAACGCACTAAGCGCTACCTTTGAAAGCGTTTGGAAGAAACCTTGGTTTGCCGGAGGTTTTCTTTGGAAATGGTTCCCAAACAATGAGCAAAGTGGTGGTGAACACGACCATCAATTTACGCCTCAAAACAAGCCTGCGCTGAGCATAATTAAGAAGTATTTCCACCAACATAAAAACTAAATTTAGAAATGAATATAATTATCACAGGTGCATCTAGTGGAATTGGCGCTGCAACTGCCGAACGTCTAGATAAAAACGGGCATCAGCTCCTTCTATTAGCTCGAAGTGAAGGCAAATTAAATGAGCTAAATCAAAAGCTCGGTAATCGCCACCAAGTGGCTGTTGCAGACGTTTGCGAGTACGACAATTTGAAAACAGCTGTACATCATTTTGCTGCTTCTTTTGGACAAATAGATGTCTTGGTAAATAACGCTGGATTGGGTGTATTTGATCCGGTTGGGGATGGCAAAATTGAAGATTGGCACACCATGGTTGATGTAAATGTCAAAGGTTTACTCAATGCCATACACATTTGCCTTCCTTATTTGAGGAAATCACTCGGCCATCTGGTTAATTTAGGATCAGTAGCTAGCCATAACGTCTTCCCAAACAGTGGTGTATATTGTGCTACGAAACATGCGGTCTTGGCCATTTCAGAAAGCCTAAGAATGGAATTGTCAGAGGAGTTAAGAGTAACAACCATTTCTCCAGGTGCAGTAAACACGCCTTTCATCGATCAAACAAATAATGAAGACTTGTTGAAAAGCTATAAATCGTATTTTGCAGCTGGAATGTCGCCAAGCATTATTGCCGAGCAAATAACTTGGGCAATTGAGGCGCCGAAGAATGTGGTACTTTCTGAAATAATGATCAGACCTAATAAACAGAACATATGAAACGAATGATTTTAGCTGCCTTTGTTTTTGCAGCTGTATTAAGTTCTTGTGGTGAAGAAGCAACAAGTTCACCACAGGTTGAAGAAGCGGAAGTTAAAAATCCGAACAATACAGATCCGCATCCTGAGCTTGTGGCCAACGATGATTCTTTGCGTTATGTGTATAGCAGACCATTGTTCAATGGAATTTATTTAGCAAACCGTAAAGGTCATAGTTTGATTACCCTCTTGCCCGTTGAACCCTATGAAAAGACGCTTACTAAGTATCCTAATTGCACCGTAGGAACTGGTGTGAATTATGTAATAGCTGATGTGAGGCGATTTGTTCATTTCAATGATTCAACATCCCTAGAGAAAACAGACGATGGTTTTGCTCTTCTCTTAACTGCTGAACAAAAAAGTCAGCTTCAAACTTTTGCTAATCGCTTCAAATCTGATGAATATGTCATCCATCTTGGAGAACATGCCATAAAGACTGGAAAAGTTGAGGAGCTTTTGTCGGAAGAGAAAATAAGTTTTGACACTTGTCCTGAAACAGAACAAAGCTCTTTGAAAGTATCCTTATTAAACTATAAGAACCTTAAAAAGGATCCTGAAGAAGCTCTTGGGCAGTAGGATTTGGAACAATTTCTGATAAAGGGAAAGTGTGAATACAATTCAAAACATCAACACATCGGATAAGGACTGGCTTGAAAAGGCCTTGACCTGTTATCGCGATAAACATCCCTTTATTCTTACAGATGATAGTCAGATAGGCATCACCGAAAAAGACCTGGTATCTGCTGTAAAGCTCATTCAAAAAGCTAAAAAGAGCGGTTCAATGACCATCAAACAATTGGCCACTGTCCTCACATCAATAGGTTTAAGTAGTGTAGGTATCTGGCTCATTCTCATAGCCGTTGCAGACCCAGAACCAACGAGCAAGCTTGGGATTTTGTTGGCAGGTGGTGTTGCCTTGATAGCCTTGGGAGGACTGAGTATTTTGAGATCTTTGGGCATGACATGGAAAGTATCAGCAAGCAGTAAATTAGCAAGATTTACAGTTGAACCCAAGTGAAATTGTCTGATTCACACTTAGCTAGTCCTTCTTTAAAAATCATAACACGAAACCCGATGGTATTTGCATCGGGTTTCTTTTCTTTGCAATCGTGAATGCTGCACTACACTTGGGATTTTTTTGCAGCTCAATCAGTTGGGGTGGCCTTGAAATGAACGTTTCGCGATTTGCGCTTTCTTTCTCTCAGAGAGGATGGAAAGTTAGCCTGTTTGCAGTTCCAGGATCTCCCCTTTTTGAAAGAGCTGAATCGATGGGTTTAAGGCCAATTGCCATTAAGCATCATCGAAAGTATTTCGATTTTTCAGCTGTCAAGAACTGGAAACAACTCATTCAAGAACATCAAATTGATGTGGTATGGATAAGGGATACGAGGGACATGCAAGTGGCCGGACTAGCAAAGAACGCTGCTGAAGGTGAGGTCAAATTGGTGTATCAACAAGCCATGCAACTGGGAGTAAGCAAGAAAGATCCTTTCCACACCATGCGTTTCAGACGGATTGACGCTTGGATATCGCCCCTTTCTTTCCTTTCAAAACAAGTTGAGCAACTCACCAATTTCCCAAAAGAACGGATACATGTGATTCCGCTTGGTACCAGAGCAAACCGCTTTCAAAACCTCCCAGATAAAGTCGAAATTAGAAAGCAACTTAAATTGCCTGAGGTAGCAATTATTGGCGGACTTGTTGGTAGAATTGACCCTTTAAAAGGGCAACATTTCATGGTGGAAGTTATCGCCTCCATCGCCCAAAAATATCCCAATTTCCATTTATTACTCGTTGGTGAACCAACTAAAAATGAAGGTGAAGAACACTTTGAGGCCATCCAAGAGCTTATTCGAGAGAACAAATTAGAAGACCGCGTTCATGTTTTGCCCTTTATGGCAGATATTGAGAAAGCTTTTGCTTGTATGGATTTAGCCATAATGGCTAGTGCTGGTGAAACCTTCGGAATGGTAACCATAGAAGCAATGATGAGTGGCTTGCCGGTTTTGGGAACGAATTCAAGTGGAACACCAGAACTATTAGAAAACGGGGAACTTGGAGTTTTGTTTGAGCCAGGAAATTTAGACGAAGCCAAGAGTGCGCTGAAATCATTGTTGGATGATGAAGCCAGCAGAAGACGAATTGGAATGAAAGCTCAAAAACATGCGCTAAAACACTATTCCATGAAGCGGGTGATGGACCAGCTTGAATATCTCGTAAAAAGGCTTTGAGGTATTCCTTAATAATTCATCCGGCTTTCTGAGTTCTACTTCCTACTTTTGTTTTATGCGCATCGTGATCCTTTCTTCATTTCCACCGCTAAGAGGAGGTATTTCTCAATTCAACGCTTCCTTGTATAAAGCTTTGGAAGAAAAGGGACACGAAGTTTTAGGGCTGAGCTTTTCAGTTCAATACCCGAACTTGTTGTTCCCAGGAAAACGCCAGGACGTTGACCGAGTAAATACTGAGCATCAGATTCAAACTGAACGCCTACTTCACTCTTTTAAGCCCAGCACTTGGAAAAAAACAGCAAAGCGCATCGATGCCTTCCAAGCCGACCTTGTTATCGTTCCTTATTGGGTGAGCGTACTTGCTCCATCACTGACAGGCGTGCTCACAAGATTAACACATTCCACAAAAGTCTTAGGCCTGATTCACAATGCTGCACCCCATGAGGCGAAGTTTTACGACAAACCTTTGTTCAAGTGCTTTTCTCAGAACTTAGATGGGGCAATTGTACTTAGTGAATCAGTTAAAGAACAACTAAAAGAAACTTGTCCAAAACTGCCCATTTTAGAACTTCGTCATCCTATATATACTCATTTTGGTGAGCCGCTTTCACTTGAGAACATCAAAAAACTGAAGGACCATTACAGTCTAGATGAGCATAAAACCACCTTACTTTATTTCGGACTCATTCGCGAGTACAAAGGACTGAAAGTCTTGCTTGAAGCTTTTAAAGAGCTCCCCTCAGACTTTCAACTACTCATTGTAGGGGAAGTTTATGGTGATGCCCGTCATGAAGTTGATTCCATTCAACATCATCCCAGAGCCAAGGACATTCACTTTGAAAACAGGTTTGTGGAAGACGATGAAGTAGCAGGTATTTTCTCAATGAGTGATTTGGTTGTACTCCCTTATTTACGTGCTTCTCAAAGCGGAGTAACTGCCGTGGCCATTCATTTTGAAAAACCAATAGTGGCCAGCAACGTTGGAGGATTGAGTGAGTTTATTCTTGTTGATGAAACAGGAGTTCTAGTAGAAGAAAACAATGTGAAACAACTCATTGAAGGTATATTGAAAGCTAAGGACCTCAAGCCAAAAGATGCATGGACTCGATTAAAATCAATGTTCTCTTGGTCTAGTTTTGTGGATAATATTTTAATATACATGGACAAATAATTGTATCCGACAATCCTATTATTTTACTTTGTGAATCATCTTGGAATCATCTGTTAAAAACGCATGAAAGCAGCCTCTCTACAAGGACATACACCTATTCAGCTATGAGATTTATACAATTGCAAATCACTTTATTCATAGCTACCACTTTGCTCAGCGCTGGCGTAACTGAAGCACAGAACATCTATGATTTCAAAGGATTGAGAAGCTCTGGTGAGTTAAGTGATGATTTTATCACTACATCCACAGATAAGTACATGGCTCAAGCCGACAGTATGCTAGCCGGGCGCAAATCGAAAGAGTCCAAAGTCACAGATGACTTCCTCCTCAAAAGCAACTTCATTTTGGATGAGATGCTCCTTAGTGGAAGTGTTTTGGTTAACGATCAAGTGGGTGCGTATGTGAATGAAGTATTAGATTCAGTGCTCATTGGTCAGCCCGAGCTTAGAAAACAAATCTCTGTTTATATCACAAAAGCACCTGAAGTAAATGCTTTTGCTACAGATAGAGGTGTGGTATTGGTGAATCTTGGTTTATTCAACAAGATTGAAAACGAAGCGCAATTGGCGGCTATATTGGCTCATGAAGTAACTCATTTTGATGAAAGGCACAACCTTTCCAGCCGATTGAAGGCTCACGAAATTGCCACTGGAAAAGGTGTAAAAAAGGTGAGAACCATCGACGGTTTTCTTTTAAGAAAGCATGCTTATGATAGAAGCTTAGAATATGAGGCTGATTTAAAAGGCGCCGAAAGAATGATGGCAACGAACTACCAGCTTCAAGCGCTCTTAGATGTTTTTGATGTCCTCGAGGATTCCCGCAACCCGTACAAAAATAGGCTCGAAGGAACCGAGGTGCTTAATCAAGAAGAAATGTTGTTTTCAGAACAGATTAATCCATTCCTTCTTGAAATTGATTCTTTAATGAAGGAACAGGATAAACGCTTTTCAGAGTTAGACGATGAAGACCGTGACCTGTACTCTACTCACCCTGCGGTTGAGAAGCGAAAACTAGCCATTAAAGACAAACTCGAAGACAGACCGCTTTATCAGGGTAAAACATATTTGGTGGGTAAAGAACGTTTTGAATATTGCCAAGCTCTAGCTCGTTTAGAAATGGGGCGGATGCTCAATAACAACGGAGATTTCGGACATTCACTCTTCCACTCTTTGCTTGTGAATGAAGATTTCCCAAACCACCCATATAATGACCAAGCACTTATAACTGCCCTATATTCTTACACCCTTGAACGCGCTAGTTCATCTCCTACTGTGAATGGTAACAAAATCAGTATTTCAGTGAGTGAGGAGAAAGGTCCTGCAGATGATAACAGTTACAGTATGGAATGGGAGACCATACCCGTGCAGCAATTTAAGAAAGCCCTATTGCAATTAAACACGCTTGATTTAATCACATTGACCTATGCCAAAGCGCTTGAATTTGAACAAAGGTACCCCTCTGATGCGCTTTATACTAAAATCCAAGAACTCCTGGTTAGAATACTTATAAAGCACTACAACTTCAATATTGATGGCAGGGTTCCCCGTTTTCAAGAACCACATAAGTGGAATGAACAAATAAGTTATGAATATTTCAGCAGCTTGATTACCGAAGAATCATTCCAAACCATTTTTGACATTGCAAAACGGCAGCACGAAATCCAGAACAAAACAGAGCCAATTAGCTCTAAGAAAAAACCTTACTCCAATCAAATGGTGGAGGGCATGAAAACCCAAATGTTGGAGGAAAACGGTGCAAATGACATCTTGCTCTTAAATCCGATGTATCGAACATCGAAAGCAAACGCCAATGGCAATCAATACCTCCCTATTGAATCAGAAACCAAGCAAAAAGAGATTGTTGAAGTATTGAGGTCGTACAACGGATACAAGGATCTCCACTTGGAGGTATTGGATACGAAAAGCGACGAAGATAAAAGTGCCGAAAGGTTCAATGAGAGCATGTTGTTGAGTGAATGGTTAAGCAGGCTTGATGACAATAATAATTTTCCTTTAACAGCAGACTATCAAGCTATTTTAGACTTACTAGAGAAAAGAGAAATCCAAAGTGTGGGACGATTGGCATTTGTTTATTATGAAGAACCAAAGTTCACATTGAGACAAAAAATTGGGAGAAGTTCTCTTGGCTTGCTTATCCCCATTCCGATTAACATTCCTTTTTATTTGAAAACGTTCAGTAAACGACGATTTTTTGTTTCGTACAAAAGTCTTGTAGACCTTAAAAACGGTGTTGTTACTTGGTCTGAGTATGAAGTAAGAACAGGAAATAAAGATTACCTACCATATGTTATCCAAAGCACTGAAGTATATGTATCTGAAACTCAAAAATAGAAGCGCTTTATGGTTGCGGTGCATTGGAACAGTACTTTTTATTTTGCAATGCAGTGGAGCGTATGCACAATTTGAAAAAAGAAATACGCGTGTAGAAATCGTGAGCAATTCTACTATAGGCATATTAGCTTGGGGCTCACTAACTGGAGGTGCTTCTCTTTCGCTTCAACAAAAAATCAATCAACGAATAGAACTGGGCGCACACGCTGGCTATTCTATTGGTGAACGTAATCCCAAGCTAAGCATTTTGTTTCGACCAGAAAAAGGAGACAACTATGTGATTGGAAGACAAATTATGCGGGAATATGGAGTAAACAGCTCCTTCTATTTCACGCGAAGGGGAGCCTTTGCACCTATTGGAACTCACATCTATTTGGGTTTGAACATTGGTTATGCTGTTGAAAAGTACATTTTTAGAACACCAGATGGCGAGCCGTTTATAACTGAATCGGGTATGATATTCAATGATGGTAGTGAACGTACTCTTGAAGAATTCAACTACATCCGACCTATAGTTGGCTTGGGGAATACAGTTCAGTTCAATAGTCATCTTACATTCCGCACCTTGATTGCTTTAGCACCTCGAATTAACTACAGTGTTGAGCGACTTAACAACAACGATTTGCCAACAGCATTGATAGGCCCAAACACCTTTCAAAGTGCTCTTTACTTAGGACAAATTGCCTTTGGTTATCAATTCTAAAGCAAAAAAAAGCCGACCCATTTGGAGTCGGCAAATGTTTGTCGTTGTTGTAAAATCATTTCACAATAAATGACTCGAGTCCAACAAGCAGTGGATCAAACACGTAAGTTTGAATCAAAACCACATCATCACCATTAACTACACCGTACATCCTCGCGGTATCGTAAGGGTAAATCTCTCCCGAATCATCAATCACCTGCTGGACAAGAGCAGGTTTGTAATACACATCAATCTTCTTGGTCTTTCCTGACCTTTCCAATACTCTCAAAGTAAATGCTGCCTGACTATTCAAAAGGCTGTCTTCCGCCTCTGGAGTCATGTGAGATTGGTAAGTTTCTAGGTGTACTTTCTTGTAACGAATAAAATAATCCTTCACGGCTAAGGTGTCGAATTGAGGAATGTCAATATCCAACAAGCGAGAATGAAGTACCAGGTCACTTTCGCCATTAAAGTGGATATCGAAACTGCGGTTCTCTTCGTTATGATGAATGACCTCTACCTTTTGAATGTCTTCAAGGTTTGGGTAATCAAAAATTCCAGTGTATCTCCACTCTTCTTCATCCGTAAAAAAACGGGTGCTTAAAAAGCCCGTAAATCCTTCCATGTGGGTAATAAAAGGCTCAGAAGACCTTCCCTCCTCTGGCGTTTCTAATACCATGTAGGTCCCAGTGTGGTCTGATGTTGGCGTTCCTACAATGTAAGTTTTAGCCGGTTGATCCCCACCTGTATAAATCTCAACGCTTTTCCCTGTTTGCATCAACTTCAGCATGTTCTCTTTCGCCGTTGAAGGAACAGGAGATTTAACTTTGATTCTTTTGAAGGTTTTCAGCAAAAGATCAACAGCATCTTTTCTCGCTTTGTACTTTCCGTTTAAATCCCAATAGCGGCTGTTTTCATCGCGTTCTAACAAAACACGCTGACCGTTAGCATCAGTAATAAAAATCTTCGTCACCGTGGCGGTATCTTCTATCGCAAAATTGGCCAATGGATTTTTCGAGAGGGTACTCGAATCTTCTCCATAAAAATACCAAACTACACCACTTACAATAGTGAGTCCAATGAGGATAAACAATAAATTTAA
>JAQWFN010000114.1 GCA_029238785.1 Flavobacteriales bacterium
TTATGATCAACTTTACTTGAGCAGGTTCAATACGAGCGAGGATTTCTTATCGCGACAAATTCGCGGCGACCAAGGTGGACTGTACACGAATTTTGGGTCGAACAATTTACTGAGTTCTGCACGAGTTGACATTGAACTACCTAAAGTGAAGTTCATTTCACTCTTTGCGGGATTAACGGTAAGAAGAACTTTTGAAACTCCAATTCTACCCAGTGATGTAGTGGGTATAACCTTATATGAAACCACCTTTGATACAGAAATGGACGTAGCCGCTGGATTCACTGTAAACTTGGTAAAGGAAGCTTTGGCGGTGCACATTCCGTTGGTAACAAAAGCGATTTTGAATGAAAATGCCGACATCGCACAAGGAATTACCTTCACCTTCAATATCGATAAATTCAATCCTTTTTTCTTGGCGAGAAACAACCTGAAATAAGCCCTATTCCAATTCAGCCAACTCCAACCAACGGTCGGATTTTTCATCCAAGCTGCTGATGATGGTGCCCAATTCGCTTGAAATTCGAGTCATGGCTTCATGGTCGAGATCGGGCTGCATGAGTTCTTCCTCTTTTTGCGCCTTGAGTACTTCGAGTTCTTCAATTTCTTTGGTGAGCTGATCGTACTCAAACTTCTCTTTGAAGCCCATCTTGTTCTGTGAACGAGCGGTTTTTGTGTCTTGAGATGAAGCACTGTTCTGCGCTGGTTTCTGCGCTTCGGCTTTTTTACGATCGCGCTCCTCTTCTTGAAGTCGCTCCCGGTACGCCGTGTAGTTTCCTCCAAGATCGCGCAGCTTGCCCTGACCTTCAAACACGAGGATGTGTTCAACAAGTTTGTCCATGAAATACCTGTCGTGACTAACGATCAGCAACACTCCAGGGAAATCTTGAAGGTACTCTTCTAAAACAGAAAGGGTGAAAATATCGAGGTCGTTGGTAGGCTCATCGAGAATTAAAAAGTTGGGGTTCTTCATCAAGATGCGCAACAAGTGCAGTCGTTTTTTCTCACCACCACTCAACTTTGAAATGTAGTTGAAGTGCATGTTTCTAGGGAAGAGGAAGCGCTCCAAAAGTTGGGCGGCAGTGATTTTTTGTCCGCCAGCCAATGGAATCACGTCGGCAATATCGCGTACCGCTTCAATCACCCGTTGATCGTCGCGAAAATTCATCCCGCTTTGCGTGTAGTAGCCAAACACCACGGTATCGCCCACAACAATTTTACCCCCGTCTGGCTCTTCTTGGCCCACGAGCATGTTGAGGAAAGTGGTTTTGCCAGAACCGTTGTTTCCAACAATTCCCATGGCTTCTTTTCGCTTGAAGTTGTATTCAAAACCGTCCATGATGATTTTCTCACCAAAGGCTTTTTTCACTTTGTGGAACTCAACGGTTTTTCCTCCCATTCGAGAAGGGTTAAGGGCGATGTGCATTTCATCGTTCTCCAAACGCACAGTGGCTCGCTTTTTCAAATCGCCAAACTGTTCTTCTCGGTACTTTGATTTGGTGGTTCTTGCTTTGGGTTGAGTTCGTATCCAAACGAGTTCTCGGCGCATCAAGTTCTGTGCTTTCTCCCGGTTGGCATAATCCATGGCTTCACGCTCGGCCTTCTTTTCGAGGTAATATGAGAAGTTTCCTTTGTAGCGATAGAGCTCGTTGTTCTCCATTTCAATGATCTCATCACAAACCACCTCCAAAAAATAGCGGTCGTGAGTTACCATCAAAAGTGTCATGGACGTTTTTTCCAAATAGGCCTCCAGCCACTCAATCATGTCGAGGTCCAAATGGTTGGTAGGCTCATCAAGAAAACAAAGATCAGGCTCTTCAATCAAAACACGAGCAAGTGCAATTCTGCGCTTTTCACCACCGCTCAAACTTCCTACGTTTCTAGAAAGATCGTGGAGGTTGAGCTTGCCTAAAATACTCTTAGCATTGGCTTCGTAATTCCAGGCGTCGCTTTGGTCCATGGCATCATAACAACGCTGCAACTCATCGCCACTAGCTCCGCGTTCCAATGCTGCTTCATAAGCCCGAATGGCGCGAACCATGTCGTTATCTGAAGCAAAAACATTCTCAAGGATACTCAGTTTTTCATCCAATCCATGGTCTTGAGCCAAATAACTCACGCGGATATCGTTGTTGAAAATGACCTTGCCTTCGTCTGCCGTGTCTTCACCAATAAGAATTTTCAAAAGGGTGGATTTTCCCGAACCATTTTTAGCAACCAAAGCCACTTTTTGGCCTTTACTAATTCCAAAAGTAAGCTGGTCGAAAATGAGGCGTTCTCCAAAGCGCTTGCTTATGGATTCCACACTGAGGTAATTGGTAGGCGTTGCAGACATGAGCGCAAATATCGCACGAGGAGTTGATTGCTCCTAACTAATGCACTAAAATCGCTCAAAGAATAGTGCTACCTTCGCTTTATGAGTATGCATTTGAATTGGAAGGTGAAGACCTGGGATGAACTTTCTCTTGAAGCCTTTTACCGAATTGCCCAGCTGAGGATTGATGTGTTTGTGATCGAACAAGATTGTCCGTACCAAGATTTGGACGGTAAAGATCAGCAAAGTGTTCATCTTTGGGCTGAAGGAGAAGGAGGCGAAGTACTCGCTTATCTTCGTATTGTCGCCCCAGGTGTGAGCTATCCGCAAGTGGCCATTGGACGAGTCATTTCTTCATCCAAAATGCGAGGTACTGGACTTGGAATTGAATTGATGAAACGCGGAATTGAAGCGGTCAACCAGCAATACGGTGATGTTGCCATCAAACTCTCAGCCCAACAATACTTGATTAAATTTTACGAGAAATTTGGATTTCAAACGGTGGGTGAAGGCTATTTAGAAGATGATATCCCACACATCGCAATGATTAGAAAAGGAGCTTTATGAAAACAGAAGAAATGAAAAAAGCATGGATCATTTGGGAGTTCGCCAAAGAACGAATGCTAGATGAATTGGAGTATTGGGATGTTACCAAGCTCACCGAAGCCCCAGAAGGGCAGTGGAACGGCCTGCAGGTTCTCGAGCACGTCATGTTATCTGAAAAAGGGTGCTTGGAATACATGCTCAAGAAAACAGCCTCTGGTCATGAAGCCCTCGACATCATGGGGGAGGAACAAATTAAAAATAGCGCAACACTCAATGAAAAATTAGCCTCAGATCAAAAGTGGAAAGCTCCTGATGCCATGCCAGATCCAAGTGGTGATGCCTCACTTTCTGAAATGATTGTGGCTTGGGACGAATTGCACTCTAAATACGAAAAGTTCCTTCGTCAACTCGACGAAGCTTTTTACGATCGTTTGGTTTTCCGCCATCCTTATGCCGGACCATTAAGCTTGGAGCAAACCTTTGAGTTTTTAACGGAACACATCAACCATCACATGCACCAGTTAAAGCGACTAAAAGCGTTTCACGAGGCTTGAGTCAAGAAGAAACTAAGTTCTTATAAACGCAAAAAGCAAGATTAAAACTGAGTCGTTAAAACAGTTTTAAATCTTGCTTTTTTTGTCCGTTTGTTTTGAGAATGGACCAATACTCTGGAGTTTATTGCATGCGTTTAATTAGGTTTTTGGGTGAATGAATTTTCTTCGTGCTCATGACTTGCTTATTGCACTAAGATTTGTTTGCTGACTTGAATATCATTTGAGCTCAGTTCAAGGATGTAAACTCCCGCTTGCACATCGATCAAAGAAACTTCGGCTTGGTGAAATCCGCTGTCTTCAAAGCTGAAAACTGCTGTTTTAATGGTTTTTCCATCCATTCCTACCAGTGAAACCAAAAGCGCTTCGTCTGCAAGTGCAGGCCATTGAACTTTAACTGCTTCACTAGCAGGATTGGGGAAAATCAGGATGCTGCCAACTCTATCTTGTTGTAGGTTAGGCAAGGTATTCGTGTTGTTTTGAGCAACATCCGTAAAGTTGTTTGTTTCATTGTTGATTCCTTCAAGATCAAGGGGCTGATCTGAACATATTTTTTCTGCTAAAGCTTCATCTACGCCGAGCAATTCAAATGTCATATCAAAGGTGTTCATTTGATCGGCTTTCTCGTTCAAGATCACGTTAGTGCTTAGCAAGTCAAAGTCATTTCGCTCAAAAGAATTCGTGAAGTGCTGATTGCATCCCATCTGGCCATTAATGTCGAGCTTGCAAACCATGCCAGTGTTAAAGCCTTCGCCAAAGCTTCTGCTGTAACCGCAAAAGGCTAAACCATGATCTTGGGTATGAATGGCTTCAAAAGAAACCTCCTTGTTATCTCCACCAAAAGCGCCATTGACTTTCATGTTGCCTGAGCGATCGAGACTGAGCAACATCATGTCTAATCCACCGCTACCAAAGCTTGAACTCAAACCGGTAATGGCCATCATATCGTTGTCAAGCTTGGTGATGTTGGTTGCATGGTCGTTGCTATAAGCACCATAAGTACTTGCCCATTGCACGTTACCATCGCTATCCACTTCGATGATGTATATATCAGTGAAACCTGCTCCTTGACTACCGGTATCGCCACACAAAATAAGACCACCATCTTCAAGAATAAGCATGTCCCAAGCGAGTTCATTAGCATTTGCTGAGTAGGTTTTTGACCATAACAATGTTCCATTCTCGTCAAACTTGCTCAATAGGGCATCGTACTGTTCTGTGAATTCACCATTACAGTGTCCCCAAACAAAGTACCCCCCGTTGATGGTGTCTTCAGCGCATGAAACGCTTATTTCGTATTCGTTTGCACCAACTACTTTGAACCAATCGGTTTCTCCCTCTTCATTACCTTTAAGTAGGAAATAATCAACATCGCCGTTCTCATTAAAGCTATCGCTAATTCCCGTGAGCAAAAAACCACCATCACTCGTCATGATTATTTTTCTGCTTTGCTCCATCCCGTTATGACCAATGCGTTTCGACCAAATCACATCGCCTTGGTCGTCCATTAAGCCATAAAAAACATCAAAACTTCCGTCAGAAGAATAAGAAGTGCTTGATCCTGTGAAGTAAAAGGTGTTGTCTGGACCAGGATTGATTTCATCAAAAACATCTGTTCCTTCTCCTCCCCAAGCTTTTATTGAAATGGGATTTCCATATTCATCAGTTTTAAAGAGAACAAGATCATCTTGCCCGCCAGAAAAACCATCTGAATGGCCAAGGACTAACATTGATCCATCGGCACATTGAACAAGTCCGTTCATAGAATCTGCACCAGAAGATCCATACATGTATTGATATTGTTGTGCTGAAAGGGTAAAGTAGACAAAGAGAAAAGCTAGAGTAAGGATAGATTGTTGCATGTTTTCGCTGTATTAGGTATGCTTTTATTTACGCTGCTACTTAGCGCAGGTCTGTGGGCCTGATTCACAAGCTGCTGTGAGATTTTGAGCATTTTGAACATCGGTTTTTTCCTACACGATTCAGATGACTACATTTGCAGCAGTGGCACTACTTAAAATTGATATCGTTATTCCTTGTCTCAACGAGGAGAAGTACATTGATGCTTGCTTAAAATCTATTTTAGCGCAAGATTATCCCAAAGAACTCATCCAAACTTTTGTGGTTGACGGTATGAGTGAAGACGGGACAAGAGCGATAATCAAAGCCTGGGAAATAAAGTCAGAAGGTAGAATTAAACTGATCGATAACCCACAACGCCATACCCCCATAGCCTTGAATCTCGGCATCCTTGCGGGAAAAGCCGAGGTATTGACAATTTTAGGGGCTCATGCAAAGTTGCATCCGGATTTCTGTTCACGAAATGTTTCGGCTTTGCTTGAAAACAAACAGGTGGCCTGCACCGGAGGTCTGATTAATAACATCCACGAAAACACCAGTGCGAAGGTGATTTCGAAAGCCATGAGCTCGCCTTTTGGTGTTGGAAACGCCCGCTTTAGAACAGGAGGGAAGGCAGATTTTGTTGATACAGTGGCCTTTGGTGCCTACAGAAGAAGCGTGCTGGATGAAATAGGCTATTTCGACGAAGCACTGGTGCGAAATCAAGATGATGAACTGAATTTTCGTGTAATAAAAGCGGGCTACCTCATTTGGTTCGATCCAGAGATCCAAAGCGATTACTTCGTAAGGGCTTCGTTTTCAAAACTCTTTAAGCAATACAGGCAGTATGGCTATTGGAAGGTTTTCGTTAACAAAAAACACAAACAAATAACAAGTGTTAGGCAACTCATTCCTTTCTTTTTTGTGTTGTATTGCGCTTTAGGACTGCTTGCTTGTTTTAATCAGCTAACTTTTTCAGCTTGGTTAAGTGGACTGGCAATCTACGCGGCAGGAGCTTTTATAGCCGCTATTCCAAAATCAGAAAACTTAAAGGAGTGGCTTCAAATAGCTTTTGTATTTTTGATTTTGCACTTTAGTTACGGTCTAGGTTACGCAGAGGGTATTCTTGAATTTATACTGCTCGGTAGACAAGCGAAATCGTCACAAATTAAGCTCACACGATGAACAAAAAATGGTGGCAAGATTTAAGCCCGATCGGGATCTTCAATTCGCTCACCGTTTTGATCGCTTTCCTCTTGCCTATAACGAAGAAGGGCTTGCCTATGGTTATTGCTTTTTGGGCACTTATGGGCATCTGGTCTTCATGGCATCATCGTCCAAAAGTGTCCAAAAGATCGCTGCTTTCGCTCATCGTGTTTTATGTACTTCATCTGTTCGGACTCTTTCAAGCAAGTAACATCAAAACAGCCCTTTTTCACTTAGAAGTGAAAGCGAGTTTTCTGCTTTTCCCGGTGATCTGGTTGCTGCAAGCTGAAATTGAAAACAAACAACGTTTTCGAGTAATGATGGCCTTTGTTTACGGCTGTCTCTTTTATTTCTTTTATAGCTTCGCGAAGGCCTTTTGGCGATTTCAAGAGACGGCAGTACCTGATGTGTTTTTCTACAACGAACTGGCCGATTACTTTCATCCAACCTACATTGCTACCTACTTTGCCTTAGGCTTCTTGATGCTTGGCTGGCTGGCCTATAAACAAGTACATATTCTGGGGAAAAGGTGGGTGCATCATCTGATGGAAGCGCTTTTTTTGGTGTTTATCGGTCTATTATCTTCAAAAGCAGGCTACCTCTGCGCTTTAATGTCTTTAGGTTTCTTGGCGATTTTATGGCTGAAAAGAAAACGACTTGGTGTGGCATTGACCTATGCAATAATGGGCACTTTCATAATGGCCTCTACCATTATGGCTTCACCGAAGTCGCAAAGTAGAATCAAGGAAATGACCAACTCAGTTCAGGCTCCACCAACAAATGATATAAGGGAGGAATTAGGGGAGTCAGCTTATTCAGATCAAGCCGAAACCTTAGAAAGCAGGGGAAAGGGGAGTACTGCTGGTAGAATCATCGCTTGGGAAGCAGCCTTGGTAATCATCGCTCAGCACCCTTTTGGCGTGGGAACGGCCGACGCTACCAATGCACTTAAAGTTGAATACGAAAAGATGGGGGCAAGCTATAATCTCGAACACGAGCTGAATGCGCATAACCAATTTTTACAAAGCACGCTAGAGTTCGGTTACCTTGGCTTTCTTTCGTTGGCAATGATTTTCGTTTTCGGGATCAGATCAGCACTCAGAAGAAATGATTTTATCTTCTTGGCGTTTATGTTTTTACTTTTCATCAACATGCTTTTTGAGAGTTTTTGGGAGGTTCAAAGCGGGGTGGTTTTTGTATCTTTCTTCTTCTGTTTCTTCGTGTGTTCGGAATATCAAAAAACGACAAAGAAAATTGGTGCATGGACCTGAATGACAATCCTTTTATCAAGCCGAGTTACTTTATCGATTCAGAAAATAACTTGATCCAAGGGTACCTCCATGATATTCTTCAGAATACTACAGATGATCCAAAAGATCAAGCAATAGCCATTTATTTAGCGGTGCGGGATGATTTTTTCTACGATCCATTTATTATTCGAACATCACCCGAAAGTTTAAGAGCTTCTGAGATCTTTAAGGCGAAGCGCGGACACTGTATCGACAAAGCTTTGCTGTACATCGCCTTGTGCAGAGCTAAGGGCATTCCAGCTCGTTTAGGATTAGCTAAAGTGCGCAATCACATGGGTACGTCTAGGTTGGAAGAAATCATTAAGTCAGACATACTTGTTCCTCACGGCTATGCGGAGGTTTACCTTAATGAATGCTGGTTGAAATGCACACCTGCCTTCAACAAAGAACTGTGCGAAAAACTGGGGGTTCCAGCTTTAGCATTTGATGGAGAAAACGATAGTGTTTTCCAAGCTTACGACCGAGAAGGTGGTGGCTTTATGGAGTACCTCGAAGATTACGGAACTTTCCATGATCTACCATTAGGCTTTATGATCGAACTACTTTACAAAAATTACCCCCACCTCTTTAATGAGGCAGGGGAATTAATATTGTAAACGAAATAAGAGGACTCGAACTATTTCTGTTTGCGCTCACTCTCCAACCTCGCAGCCTTCACAAAACCAACAAAAAGAGGATGAGGTGCAGCAACGGTACTTTTATATTCTGGGTGAAATTGCGCTCCAACAAACCAAGGATGGTCTTCAACTTCAACAATTTCTACCAAGCCACTCTCAGGGTTTAACCCGGTAGGAATCATTCCCTTTTCTACAAACATGTCTAAATAATCGTTATTGAACTCAAAACGGTGCCTGTGGCGTTCCTCAATAGCGGTTTTCTTATAGGCTTTATGTGCTTTAGAACCTTCAATCAACTCACAAGGGTAAGCACCCAAACGCATGGTCCCTCCCAAATTAGAAATGCTCTTTTGTTCTGCCATTAAGCTAATTACAGGAAAAGGAGTGTACTCCTTCATCTCGGTTGAATGGGCATCCTTCATGTTCAATACATTACGCGCAAATTCAATAACGGCGCACTGCAACCCTAAACAAATCCCAAAAAACGGAACCTTGTTTTCACGAGCATATCTAATGGCTTCAATCTTTCCATCAATACCACGAGATCCAAAACCAGGAGCAACCAAAATTCCGTCGAGCTGAGCTAATCGCTTGGCAACATTTTTACTCGTGATGTCTTCTGAATGAATCCATTGTACATTAACCTTGGTTTCGTTTTCAGCACCAGCATGAATAAAGGCCTCTGCAATCGATTTGTAAGCGTCCTTTAACTCTACATACTTTCCAATAAGACCAATGCTCACTTCAGCTTTTGGGTTCTTAAATCGATCTAAGAATTGATTCCACTTCTTCAAATCTGGCTTGCGCTTGTTCTTCATCCCTAATTTCTGAAGAACAACAGTATCGAAACCTTCTTCAAGCATCAATAAAGGAACATCATAAATGGTTGAAGCATCAATAGATTGAATAACGGCTTGAGGTACAACGTTGCAAAACTTAGCCACTTTTGTTCTCACCGCAGGCGTTAATTCATGCTCTGTTCTACAAACCAAAATGTCTGGTTGTACTCCAAATTCGAGCAACTGCTTAACACTGTGTTGAGTGGGCTTGGTTTTCAACTCCCCAGCTGCAGAGAGGTAAGGAATTAAGGTCAGGTGAACAACCAAAACATCTTCGGGCTTCTCCCATTTCATCTGGCGAACGGCCTCGATGTAAGGCAAAGATTCTATATCACCAACGGTTCCACCAATTTCTGTAATCACGAAATCATATTGGTTTGGCGAACCCAAAATCTTTATACAACGCTTAATCTCATCGGTAATGTGCGGCACAATCTGAACGGTTTTCCCCAAGTACTCTCCCTTGCGCTCTTTGTTGATTACCGATTGATAAATTTTACCTGTAGTAACATTGTTGGCTTGCGAAGTGGGAACATTCAAGAAACGCTCGTAATGACCAAGATCTAGGTCGGTCTCAGCTCCATCGTCGGTTACAAAACACTCTCCGTGCTCGTAAGGATTCAAAGTGCCCGGATCAATATTAATGTAAGGATCGAGTTTCTGAATCGTGGCCTTGTAGCCCCGCGCTTGAAGGAGTTTTGCTAAACTGGCAGAGATGATTCCTTTGCCTAAACTGGAAGTAACGCCTCCAGTGACGAAAATATACTTGGTGGAGTGGTTCATGAGCCCGCATTCAAAGATTGATTACGGGAAACAAAACTACACAAATTAAGGGGGCGAAAACGACTTTCTTTATAAGTTTCTCGTCAAAGAGTCAACAACCTTAAAACCAGAGAGAAACTCCCGAGCGATAATTCGAATAAAGGTGTAAGCTGGTATGGCGATGATCATTCCACTCACTCCAGCTAAGGTGCCAGCTATGGAAATCACGATGAAAATCTCTAAAGGATGCGCTTTCACGCTGTTTGAAAAAATATAAGGCTGCGTGATGAAATTGTCTACTAACTGACAAACAGCAAACACCAATCCTACTTTTAAAACCAAGGTCAATAAATCCATTTCAACACCACTGGCTAAGCCTGAAGAAAGGGTAATGACCATAGCAATGATGGCCCCTAGAAGCGGACCTAAATACGGAATGAGGTTGATGATGCCGGCGAGAAAACCAATGAGGAAGGCATTTTTTATGCCCAAAACACTCAAGCCTACAGTAACCAATAAGGTCATGATGCTGATTTGAATAATCAAACCAATAAAATACCTCCGCAACATGCGCTTGCTGTCGGCCATCACTTCTTTGATCTTAGAAAGGTGCTTGTCTGGTGTTAGAACGAAAACAATGCGCGCTACCATGTCACTCTCTTTCAAAAAGAAAAAGGCAATGAATAATATCGAAAAGAAGGCAATGAAGAAATCACCAATCACCCCAAAAACATTATTGAAAATATCTCCCAACTGTCCGAAATTGATCAAGGACTTTAACTTGGAAATCAAAAACTCTTTGTTGCTCTGCTCATCACCAGAAAGGTTCCATTGAGATAGCCAAGCTTCGGTTTCGTTCAATGGCTTGTTGAATGATGCTGCGGTTTTATCGACGTCGATGGATGAAATCACTTCGGCTTCGTGAGCAACGAGCGGACCAAAAATGCTGAATACACCCACTACGAAGGCAATCAAGATGAGGAGCGTTAAAGCTGCTGAAATGCTGGACGGCATGCGTCGCTGACCAATTTTAATTTTGTTGAAGAGGTCGACGAGCGGACCACCAACGATGCTGATCACAACACTGATGAGCACGTAAGTCAAGATGTCGCGAAAAAAGTACAACAGGAAACACAGGAAGCAAATTCCTATAATCCAAAGCGTGGTTTTAAAGTTCTTGCTCAAATGAAGTGTTTTTTAGGGTAATCGATGTCGAGAACACTGCAGGTGCTGTCTGTCAAATGACTCCATTCATCCACAAACAAATCTAAACTTACAACGCAACAGGTAGGCATGTTGATCATTTCGCCGCTTAAATAGGAGGCGAGCTGACTAAAACCGGGATTGTGACCAAAGATCACCACTTCCTGCGGATTGCCCTCAATGGAATTTAAAATATCCATAAGGGTTCCTAATGAAGCATGGTAAATTTCTTTTTGGGTGATGATGTTCACGCCTTCGTGGGGAGCGGCAAAGTAGTGAGCAGTAGCCTGTGCTCGCTGCGCTGAACTGGCCAACCACTTGTCAGGAGTACCGAACTTAAAAAAGAAACGATCTGCTGCCATTGGCGCGTCCCGTTCACCACGATCATTCAAAGGACGATCGTGATCACTTAAACCTTCATGATGCCAATCCGACTTCGCATGTCGGATAATGTGGAGGCGTTTTCTTTTCATAAGACCAAGTTAAACATTCAAACAGAAGCAACTTGATCCTTGGTGCTAATTTCATCCTGAAAAGCGAAAAGATCACAGATCAATGCTCAGAACCAAAGGAATAATTCAGCCCAAAAACTACTCGGCGCGTTTGAATAGGCCCATAAGCGAAATTGGTGTCGAATTGGTCGCTAAAAGGT
>JAQWFN010000119.1 GCA_029238785.1 Flavobacteriales bacterium
CGAAAAATCTAAAATTATGTTTCGAGTGAAAGAACAAAAAGGGCTCTGTAAGCCCTTAATAATAAGGATTTTGTTTTGTGATACTTTGTGTAAGTTTGAGGTAACTTACTTCCCAATACAAAACTTCCCAAATATATTCCCCAACAAATCATCCGTAGTAATCTCACCCGTAATGCTGCCCAATTGATGCAATGCCCTGCGAATATCAATGGCTAAAAAATCTCCTGTGATGCCATTGGAAAGTCCGGAAAGTACTTCGTTGAGGCTCTCGTTGGCGAGGCGGAGGGCTTCGTAATGTCGGACGTTGGTGACGATGGTGCTGGAGCTGTTGAGGTCGCCAAGTGCCACCAAGTCAAGAAGGGTTTGCTTGAGAGCGTCGATGTTGGTTTTGTTGAGGGCGGAGATGAGGATCCCTGCTGCGATCCTGTCAAAGGAGTTCACCACACTGTCCAAAGCGGCTTGGAGGTCTTGCCACTCGCCCTTGAACTGGTCTACTTTGTTCACAAGCAATAGCACTTGCGGACCTTCTTCCCCCATTTGTTCGAGGAAGTTTTGGCATTCCGTTTTCCAATCTTCGGGAGTTGTGGCGTCGAGCAAAAAGAGGCCCAACTTGGCTTGTTTTCCTTTGGCCAAAGCACGGTTGATACCTTCGTGTTCAATTTCGTCTTGCGTAACGCGAATGCCCGCCGTATCGATAAAGCGAAATCGCAAACCTTCGATGGTGATTTCGTCTTCAATGGTGTCGCGCGTGGTGCCGGCAATGGCTGAAACAATGGCGCGCTCTTCGTTGAGCAGGACGTTCAACAAGGTGGACTTTCCTCTGTTCGGTGCGCCCAAGATGGCCACGGGAACGCCGTTTTTAATCACGTTCCCCGCCGCAAATGAATCAATCAAGTGCTTTAATTTCACTTTGATTTCGTCAATGAGTTCCACCAGGTCTTGTCGATCGGCAAACTCCACATCTTCTTCGGCAAAATCCAATTCCAATTCAATCAAGCTGGCGAAGTGAATCAAACGCTCCCGCAAATCGCCAATTTCTTTCGAGAAGCCTCCACGCATTTGATGCATGGCGAGGGCATGACTCCCGGCCGACTCTGAGGAAATAAGGTCGGCCACCGCTTCGGCCTGACTCAAATCCATCTTCCCGTTCATAAAAGCTCTCAGGGTGAACTCTCCCGCTTCGGCCATTCTGCAGCCCGCTGCTAGCAATAAGCGAAGGAGTTCTTGTTGGATGAAGTTGGAGCCGTGACAAGCAATTTCAACGGTGTCTTCTCCAGTAAAGCTGTTCGGACCGTGAAACAAGGTGGCCAGCACCTCGTCGAGTGTTTTTCCTTGATCTAGAATTCGTCCAAAAACCGCCGTGTGAGATTTGGTTTCGCGAAGCTTCCCAGAAAAAATCCCATCAACCAAAGCAATACTGCCCTCACCAGAAACACGAATTACCGCAATTGCTCCCATCCCCGGTGCGGTGGAAATAGCGCAAATGCACGACTTGTCTGCCATATTAATCATGCTGCAAAAGTAGTTAGAAGCGAGGTCTTTAGCACCTTTCTTGGGCCTACATTTCAAGGAAATCGATGTAGAACTGAGAATTAACGTAAAATTTCATGCATTCGTGGTAGGGGATGCTTCATTCATCGTGTATTTTGGGTACAGAAGATAATTTGAAGATGAAAGCTGTTTATACATTGTTCTTACTCGCATTGCCTTTTTTGGTTCAAGCCCAACAAGCGCCTAATTTTCAGGTGGTGGACATCAATGGGATAGAGCACGACTTGTACGAAGATCATCTCGATCAGGGAGAAACCATGGTTTTGGCTTTTTTCTATACTGATTGTAGCATGTGCGAGGCTTTGTTCTACCATCTCGAATACCACATGAATACCACTTGGGGGGCCTTACCCTTAAATGGCTTGGTGATGAGTGGGGTGGATAGTTCGCAAGACCTTTACTATTATCAAAGTCAGACGGGAATTGATTTGCCTTTGGTAGGAGTAGATGGAGGAGCAGCGGATGCCATGGCATCTTACATGAATCCCAACGATTGGGGAACTTTTTACGGTTATCCCATGTTCATCGTAATTGGCGCAAACCGGGAAGTGATTTACGATCCTTGGGGGGTAGATATTGAAGATACCATGGTTTTATTGGGTGAAGCCATTCAAGCCGTTAATTCAGTCAGCACTGCGAACTTGAGTAAGCCGGAGCTCGATTTTCTTGTTGCGCAAACATCTGGCGGACTAAGTATCGATTTGGACGGCTTCGAAGGAAAGGCCATGATTCACGATTTGCGCGGACAATTGCTCTTTGAAGGTTTGCTTCGCGAAGGGAAAACAAATATCGAACTCGGAACTTTGGCCAGTCAAATATTGCTCGTGAGTGTACTCACAAGCGAGGGCAAAAGAAGCAAGCAGCTCTTTTATCAACACAACTTGTAAAAGTTAATGGGCGAATAGGCGGGGCGAAACTTTGTTCACGTGAATATTCGACTTATTTTCGCATCGATTTTTTGACCCCAAAAACAAGTCGCATGAGCGTATTAGTGAACAAAGATTCAAAGATTATTGTCCAAGGTTTTACCGGAAGCGAAGGAACATTCCACGCCGGACAAATGATTGAGTACGGTACCAATGTTGTTGGTGGTGTTACTCCAGGAAAAGGCGGACAAGAGCACTTGGGCAAGCCGGTATTTAATTCTGTTTCAGATGCAGTAACAAAAACTGGAGCAGATGTTTCCATCATCTTTGTTCCACCAGCATTTGCAGGAGATGCCATTATGGAAGCTGCCGAAGCAGGCATCAAAGTGATCGTTTGCATCACGGAGGGGATTCCTGTTAACGACATGGTGAAAGTGAAGGCTTACATCGATAACAAAGACTGCACCTTGATCGGACCAAATTGTCCGGGAGTGATGACTGCAGGAGAAGCGAAGGTGGGCATCATGCCAGGTTTCATCTTTACTCCTGGTAGAATTGGAATCGTTTCTAAGTCGGGAACCCTCACTTACGAAGCAGTAGACCAAATCACCAAAGCGGGAATGGGTCAGTCAACGGCCATCGGAATTGGAGGAGATCCAATCATTGGAACCACCACGCTTGAGGCGGTGAAGTTGTTGATGAACGATAAAGATACCGACGGAATCATCATGATTGGTGAAATCGGTGGAGATCTTGAAGTAAAAGCCGCTCGTTGGATCAAAGAGAACGGCACAAAACCAGTAGTTGGTTTCATCGCCGGAGTAACTGCTCCTAAAGGAAGAACAATGGGTCACGCAGGTGCCATCGTTTCAGGAGAAGAAGAAAGCGCAGAAGCGAAGAAAGCCATCATGAGAGAATGTGGAATCCACGTTGTTGACTCTCCAGCACAGATTGGTGCTAAAATGGCTGAATTGATTAAGAATTGAGAATTAGGAATTAAGAATTCTGGTTTCTAATTTTTCTTGACGATATTATAAAAGGCTTCGCTTAGCGGAGCCTTTTTTTGTGGGTGAATGCGTGAAATTTTTAATCCAGCAATACCCTTTCCCGACCCCAGCGGGGTCGCATGTTTATTTCGAATGTAAATCATTAGGGCTGATTGTCAAAGACATAAAGCCAAATACACATGCCAAACGATCCCAAGAGCGAAGCGACCTTCAACCGGAGCGAGGCGACCCTAAACCGGAGCGCAGCGACCTTCAACAAGCGAAGCCCTCAACCAAGCGCCTGATGAAAACCAACCCCAACTCCCGCATCCCGAATCTCGCATCCCGAATCCCGTATCCCGAATCCAGCTATACCTCTCGAAATACCGGATGCTGCACCTCATTCTTCCACAGCCCACCCGTAAAATCGGGTACCGGAACCGGCGCGCTTCCTTGACTTACTGAAAGTTCACTCAAAGGAGCAATGGAACTCCAAAGCATGCTCTCGTAAACATTGATGTCGAGTGGAAGTCCTTTGTTGAGGCATCGAATGAGGCGGTACATCATGATGAAGTCCATCCCACCATGACCCATTTTTTTCTTGGCCGCTTCTCCTTGTAGCTTTTGCCAGATGGGATGACGGTATTTTTCCTTCATCTCATTGTATTCCTCTTGGTTCAACCATTCATGTCCACCCCAAGAAATCTCCTTGTTTAGGTATAATCTCGAAGGATAACCCTCATGAACAGCTCCTGTTCCAACTACCTGGTTAATTCGGGAATAGGGTCTGCCACTATGCACATCAAACTGCACCATTATGCTCCGCCCCCTTTTGGTTTTGATGAGGGTCGTGTTCACATCACCACAAGGAATTTTCATGTCCCTATTTTTGGTTTTCAAAGCTTCACTCAAACCTTTCTCCAGCGAACTCATTGAAACCAAACGATCGAAGGTGTCGCCGCGTGTAATGTTCATGTACATGCTTACCGGACCAATACCGTGGGTAGGGTAGAGGTTACCGTCGCGCTTGGTGTGTTCGCGAAGGCGCCATTGGTTTTCGTAATACGTTTCGTTGATCAAGTGCATCCGTAAATCGTGCAGGTAGGCACATTCAGCATGTGTTAGCTCGCCAAATACCCCTTCTTCAATCATGTTTAAGACAAATAATTCTTCATCGTTAAAACAGCAATTTTCCAGCATCATGCAGTGAATACCTGTGCGCTCTGAAATCGAAATGAGTTCATTCATCTCGTCGAGTGTTAATGCCGCCGGAACTTCCGTAGCTACATGAACACCTTGCTCCATGGCGTATTTGCACATTTCGGCATGCATGCTCCAAGGCGTGCAAACGATCAAAAGGTCGATGTTCCCTTTGTCCACCATCGTTTTCCAATCCTCAGCACCTTTCGTGTACACGGCCGGGGCTTTATCTTGTTTGTCTTGAAGGTACTGCGCTCCTTTCAAGCACTTTTTCTCCACGATGTCGCTCAAACCGCGCACTTCTGCATGGCCTTCAGCAATCATCCAATCAAACATCTCCAATAAACCAGCACCCCGATTTCCCATTCCAACAATACCAATACGCACTGTTTTTATTGGGGTAGCGTTGAGGTTCATCGCGCTGCCGCTGTGCTTGGTGTTCGCTATTTTCTGCGAAATATCGTCGCTGCTACTCACCAAAGGCAAACCCAAAAAAGCCGCCGCTGATGCCGATAAAGTGATAAAGTCTTTTCGATTCATGAGGGGAAAATAATGATTCTTGTTGGGAATTTCGACTGTGTGAATGTGAGAATGCGTGAATGTGGCAATGTGAAAAGGCGTGAATTTTTTGACACCGCGCTACGCCGTTTCCCGACCCCCAAAGCCTAGCGTCCAAAAACCTCAACCAAGCCCGCGCCAGCGCCCTAAACCGGAGCAAAGCGACCCTCAACCGGAGCGCAGCGCCCTAAACTGGAGCAAAGCGACCCTAAACCGGAGCGCAGCGACCCTAAACAGGCGAAGCCCTAAACCAAAACCGCATATCCAAAGAGCAAACCGTTATTCCCCCCTCAAGCCTTAATCCTGTGAATCCCTTTAGGGTAAGTTTCACTCACAATGTCGATCATCCGTTGGTAATCTTTCGGATTGTTCACGAAGTCAACATCTGCTGTTTCAACAATTAAAATACGAAGCTTGCGGTGTTGTTTGATGAAGGCGAAATAAGAATCTTGAATGCTCTTTAAGTACTCATCCTTAATTTGCTGTTCGTAGGTCCGTCCTCTTTTTTTGATGTTCGCCTGAAGCTGGTCCACTTCCAAATGCAGGTAAACCATTAAATCTGGTCGAGGAAGTTGGGTGTCCATCAGCTTAAACATCCTCATGAACAACTCAAACTCCTCTTCGCCCAAATTGGCCTTAGCGAAGATCATGGATTTACTGATGAAATAATCTGCAAAAACAAAGGGTTGAAATAAATCCCGGCTGTATAAGTCTTGCTTCAGTTGCGAAAAACGTTCGGCCAAAAAACTAAGTTCCAAGGGAAAAGCGTAACGCTCCGGATGCTCGTAAAACTTCGGTAAAAAAGGATTATCTGCAAATTCTTCAAGCACCAACCTGCCGTTAAAGTCTTCAGCCAGCTTCGTAGAAAGAGAAGTCTTTCCAGCGCCTATATTGCCTTCGATGGCTATGTAGCTGTAGGGGAGGTCCATGCTTTAATTTCGGAAGTGTCGGTACACAAAGTTAGTAGTTCTTGAATGCTTTTATTTTTTTCTGGGTGATGCAGCTCCGGAGCAATTTCAGCCAAAGGAACCAAAACAAAAGCGCGCTGCTCAATTCTCGGGTGAGGAAGTTGAAGCAGGGGTGAATCAATGATCTGCTTGCCATAGAACAGGATGTCCAAATCCAAGGTTCGAGAAGTATAGGTGCTGCTTTGTTTGCGCTTTCGTCCAAATTCCCGCTCCGTCTTCAATAAGATCTCAAGCACTTCCTCAGGGGCGAGTGTGGTGTTGAATTGAGCCACTGCATTGAGAAAAGGCAAATCGCTATCGAATCCCCAAGGAGGCGTTTCGTAGAGGGCACTCATTTGCACGAACTCACCAAGGCGCATTTTGAGAGAAGCAATGGCTCCTAGTAAAAAGCGCTCGCGCCTGCCAAGGTTTCCGCCCAGAGATATGTAGATAGGTGTTGCCATCGTGGCCGGCAAAGATAGTGACTTCATTTCAAGCGCCTCGGCATGAAATGAAGAACAATTCAACATCAGCCAGAAAAAAAGAAGAAATGCCACTCCCCATTTAAAAAATGCCGTTGATGTATTTCAGCACTCAAGAAGCAAATTGGAGATTACATTTGTATCATAATAATATCTAATCTACAAGACATGAATTTTTGGAAATCCGTTTTTGCATCACTTGTTGGCTCAAGCATTTTTGTTGGGATCTTTGTGATATTCTTCATCTTTATTATCGGAGCGCTTGTTTCTGGTGGAGAGAATGAACAGGTAACGAAGGTAAAAGACAACAGTATTCTTCACCTCAACTTGGAGACCCCTATTGTGGAGAGAGGAAACGATAAAGAATTTCAAATTGATCTCGCCACTTTTGAACCTAAGATCAGTTTGGGACTGAATGATATTTTGGCAGATATCGATAAAGCGAGTAAAGACGATAAAATCAAGGGGATTTTCCTTGATATTTCTTCAGTAATAGCCGCGCCGAGTTCTGTTCAAGACATTCGAAGAGCTTTGATGGAGTTCAAAGAAAGCGGAAAGTGGATTGTAGCATTTAGCGAAGGATATAGCCAAGGCGCTTATTACTTGGCTACAGCTGCAGATGAGGTTTACCTCTATCCAGAAGGTGGTTTAGACTTTGCGGGGCTTTCTACAGAACTCATGTTTTTCAAGAACATGTTGGATGATTTGGAAGTTGATGTGCAAATTGTTCGCGGACCAGATAACAAGTACAAATCAGCCGTAGAGCCTTTCATGTACGATAAAATGAGCGATGCCAACCGCGAGCAGATGGATGCCTTACTCGGTGGAATTTGGAATGAGATGATTGCTGATATGTCGGAAAGCCGCTCATTGACACCAGCAGTATTAAACCAAGTGGCTGATAGTTTGAGCATCAGAATTGCTGAAGACGCGCTAGAATTGGGCTTTGTAGACGGCTTAAAGTACAGAGATGAAGTGATTGATTTGTTAGCGGCTAAAGTGGGTGCGGAGCAAGCAGAAGACAAGAGTTCTGGCGACCCAGATAAATTGAAATTGGTGAACCTTCAGAAGTATCATAAATCAGCACCTATTGACTCAGAAGACAAGCCTTCTTGGGACAGCGATGAGGTGGCGGTAATTTATGCCGTGGGTGAAATTAGAAGTGGCGAAGGAGATGATCAAACCATTGGTTCTGAACGCATTTCAAAAGCCTTGAGAGATGCTCGCTTGGATGAAAGCGTAAAAGCGGTTGTGCTTCGTGTGAATTCTCCTGGAGGTTCTGCCTTGGCGAGTGATGTAATTTGGAGAGAAACACAATTGATCAAAGCTGCAGGTAAACCGTTTGTAGTTTCCATGGGGGATTTGGCTGCTTCTGGTGGTTATTACATTTCAGCAAGTGCAGACAAGATCTTCGCTAACGAAAACACCATTACCGGTTCAATCGGCGTATTTGGAATGATTCCGAATGCAGAAAAGATGTTCAATAACAAACTCGGAATTACTTTTGATCGTGTTAAAACCAATGCTCACTCTGGTTTGATGAGCATCAGCCAGCCCCTAGACCCGGAAGCTTTAGACGCCATCAACGAATCGGTTGCAGACATTTACAACGACTTTACCTTACTCGTAGCAGAGGGTAGAGGGATGTCGCAAATGGATGTGGATAAGATTGCACAAGGACGTGTTTGGACGGGTAGAGATGCGAAAGCAGTTGGTTTAGTAGATGAGTTTGGAAACCTTGATGATGCCATCGCTGCAGCAGCGGAAATGGCGGGGATGGAAAACTACAATACCTTGGAACTGCCAA
Source organism: Flavobacteriales bacterium (assembly GCA_029238785.1). GTDB lineage: Bacteria > Bacteroidota > Bacteroidia > Flavobacteriales_D > Sanyastnellaceae > CALKGK01. Next base: position 8,398 of record JAQWFN010000119.1, read on the forward strand.
AGTTCAAAGATCCTTTCGAGGAGTTGATGAAAGAACTTACTGGTCAGGCAGAAACAGTAAGAATCATGGAAGAGCTTGGAGTTCCTAAAAACTACGTAGAGCAATTGCAAGATGTGAAGTACCTCGTTACAGAAGGAGATCGCATTCAAGCAAGAATGCCTTTCTACATGACTTGGAGCAACTAAGTTGTAAGTAAAGATATTGGTCAAAAAGGCGAGCTCGATGGGTTCGCCTTTTTTCTTGTCAGATTTATTTCTTTGTTAATATGACCTTCAAGACTTTATGTATTTTCGCTGCATGAATAAGAAGTTGAAGTTGGATGAATTAGGCAGGATGAAGAACGACGAGTTTAAGTCGGCCAAAAAGATTCCTCTAGTACTCGTGCTCGATAACATTCGTTCTGGTTTGAATGTAGGGAGTGTATTTCGTTCAAGCGATGCCTTTCGGGTTCAGGAAGTCATGCTATGTGGTATTTGCGCTCAGCCTCCTCATCGCGACATCTTAAAATCGGCATTAGGGGCCACTGAAGTTGTTGATTGGACTTACCATGAATCCAGTTCAGCAGCCATCACCCAGCTTAAAGAAAGGGGCTTTAAACTTGCCGCCATCGAACAAGCAGAAAATTCGTGTTCTTTAGAAAATTGGGAGCCAAAAGGGGATGAAAAATGGGCCGTGATTTTCGGGAATGAAGTGAAAGGAGTTCAACAGGAGCTCATCGATGCTTCAGATTTGTGCATTGAAATCCCACAGTTTGGTACAAAACACTCTTTAAACATCTCGGTTTGTGCTGGAATGATACTTTGGCACTACATGTTGAAGTGTGGTTTAAATGAAATTAAGTAACTTTAACAGCGATGACTAAACTGTTTACTTTCCTTGTCTTTAGCTGTTTATACATAACGGCTTCTGCACAGTTCTTTGATAGAGATCGGTGGGACAGTCATCGTCATCAAATTCATTTTGGTCTTGGAGCGAGTAATTTCCTTGGTGACTTAGGGGGGAAGGATGATGTTGGAACAAACGATTTTCAAGATTTGGAGATCAGCCAAACTCAGTTTAGCATGTTCGTGGGGCATAAGTATGCCCTTTATAAGAAGTTTTATCTCCGCACAGATTTCACTTGGGGCAGGCTGTCGGGAAACGACAATACCACCCAAGAGGTTTTTCGCCAGAATAGGAACTTAAGTTTTAAATCAAACATTTTTGAACTCGCGATGATGTTGGAATATGAGATTCCAATTAAAAAGCGAAAAGGGCACATTTACGACATTAAAGGAGCTAAAGGTTGGAAGAACGGCGGTTCGAGCGTTTATCTTTTTGGTGGTTTTGGCGCTTTTTATTACAACCCAAAAGCAGAGTTTCAGGGCGAGTGGATTGAACTTCGTCCATTAAGAACAGAGGGGCAAGGCCTTCCAGGTGGGGCAGAAGAATACGATCGTTTTAGCTGGTGTATTCCCGTTGGGGCTTCAATCACCAAACGTATTTCCCACAATGTAAGTTTGGGCTTGCAGCTTTCTTATCGTTACACGTTCACTGATTATATTGATGATGTGAGCACGAGTTATTACAATCCTTACGATATCCAACTCTACGTTGGAGGCGATCAAGGTGAATTAGCCGCTTACTTATCGAATCCGAGTTTAGGTGTTGCTCAAGAAGGATTGAGCGCACGAGTTACTGCTCCTGGTCAGCAAAGAGGAGATGCTACAGATAACGACGGGTATATGTTTGCTTGGTTAACTTGCCACGTCCAAATACGAGACAAGTACAAAAAAGGCGGCTCTTTTAAAGGCAAGAAGAGAAAATACAAGCCAAGCGGTTCTTCAAGATCGAGGAAGGTTATTTTTTAGAAAAATTTCATGAGAGCGGGCTTCGACTCCGCTCAGCCCTCGGTGGGTCTTTGTCTCGACGGGCTTCGACTCCGCTCAGCCCTCGGTGGGTGATTTAAGGGTGCTCCCTGAGCGGAGCCGAAGGGAGCAGTGTTGAATCAAGGAGAAAGCGATGATTAAAAAGTTCTCTATCAAGCCAAAGTAGAATCAATAAAAAGCGATTTCGATATTCCTTATTCACGACCATCAGCCCACGTAAACAAAACACTCCATCTCATCTGCAAACTCAGTTCAAAAAAACCGTCTTATCCCGAAGTAAACGCATTATTTGCAGTTCAAATTAATTGCAATGAAGGGCTGGATGTATATTTTAGAATGTGCAAATGGAAGCTACTATAGTGGGAGCACGAATAATCTTGAGCGGCGTTTACGCCAACATCAGAGTGGAAAGGGTGCAAATCATACAAAGAGATATGGACCAGTAAAATTGGTCTACTTCGAGGAATACCGCAGAGTGCAAGATGCATTTTATCGCGAAAAACAAATTCAAAAATGGACACGTGAGAAGAAAAAGGCATTGATTGACAGAAACTACAAAGCACTTCATGAGGCGGCTCGGTGCTTGAATGCTTCAAGTCATCAAGCTCACTAGCGATGGATTCTAGGGTTCTTATAAATTGGTATTTGCTAAATTCGACGGGCTTCGACTCCGCTCAGCCCTCGGTGGGTCTTTGTTTCGGCGGGCTTCGACTCCGCTCAGCCCTCGGTTGTGCTTTGTTTCGACGGGCTTCGACTCCGCTCAGCCCTCGGTAGGGTAATTAAAAGGCGCTCCCTGAGCTCCCTGAGCGGAGCCGAAGGGAGAGCCGAAGGGAGAGTCGAAGGGAGCAGTTTATTCTACGGTCTCCTGTGTTGCTCAGCCCTCGGTATTGGGTGATTTAAGGGCGCTCCCTGAGCGGAGCCGAAGGGAGCAGTGTTGAATCAAGGAGAAAGCGATGATTAAA
>JAQWFN010000035.1 GCA_029238785.1 Flavobacteriales bacterium
GCTTTTACAAGATTCTCCCATGTGGTCGACTTGAAATCATTCAATCCCGTTCGAAAGGTGCTGTTAGCTTTGATTTTTGGAATGGCTTTGTTGACCTTGCAAATCGGAATTGTTTGGTGGATCTTACACGAATGATTCCTAGTGACCTTTGCATCGCCGCTTGAGAAAATGACTGTTGTTGTTGTTGGAATAAGCCTTAACAACCCCTTCACTTCTTCCACTTCCCACACCGATACTTCGTCAAATCTTTCTGGTGTCCGTTCCCCGCTTTGTGAGATGCACAAGCGCTGAGTGAAACAAGAAACAAAATGCCCAATAAGGCCAAAAGGTGAGTGCTGTACTTCTTCATCGTTAATAGAACGTAATTTTAAATGTTTTTGGTGCATCGTTTCAAATCATTACCGAACTTAGTTGTATGAGAGGGATGGCTTCACGTTTATTTTCATTGTTTTTACTGCTCTTCTTTCTAAGCGCATGCAATGAAGCAGAGCAGAAGGAGCTTGAAGCAGTAAGTCCTGTATTACCCAAACCAAAAGCGAGCGGCTTTGAGGTGCAAGGTCATCGTGGAGAGCGCGGACTGGCTCCCGAAAACAGCATCTCGGGCTTTTTGATGGCACTTGATGAGGGAGTGGATGTACTGGAAATGGACGTGGTAATCACCAAAGATGAACAAGTTATTCTTTCGCACGAACCTTGGATCAGTGCGGAGATTTGTTTGGATGAGGACGGCAAGGAATTGCCAAGTGATGCGCTGGCCATGGTGCAGCACAACATTTATCAAATGACCCTCGAGGAAGTTCAAAGCTTCGATTGCGGATCAAAGCCCCACCCCCGTTTTCCCACGCAAGCGAAATTTCCTGTGGCAAAACCTACCCTAAGTGCTTTAATTGATAGTGTGAAGGCGTATTGTGCTGCCAATGAGCGAGCACTGCCCGGTTTTAATATTGAGTTGAAGCACAAGAGCATGAGCGAAGACCTCTATCACCCCAGTGCTGAACGTTTTGCAGAATTGGTTTTGGGGATCACAGTGGTGAAAGGAATCGATGAACAATGCACCTACCAAAGTTTCTCTCTTCCTCAACTAAAAGCGCTACATCAAGTCCATCCAAAGAACCTAGTACTTTTGAACGAAGCAGACACGCCACTTTACGTGTTATGTGATAGCTTGGGCTTCATCCCAGAGGTGTACAGTCCCAATTACAATTTGCTTACTTCAAGCGACATGAAATTTGCTCGAGCACAAAACATGAGGATTATTCCCTGGACCGTTAACAGTGTGGAAGACATGGAACGTTTGTACAATCAGGGAGTTGATGGCATCATTACGGATTACCCCAATCGCCTTTTAGATTTACTCAAAGGCGTGCGCTGAATTGGCTTTGGTGTAAATGATGTACACGGTGTCTTGGTGCCAAGCATCGATGAGTTTTTTTCGAGGCACGAAACCTTCTTTTTCCAAACGTTCAAAACTCACTCCAGCTTCAAGCACCGAAAAATACTTGTCCCAAATAATGATGGGGTCTTCTTTTAAAGCTGCCTTAGGGATTTGGTGCATGTTTTCTACTCTCTCGTAGTTCCAAGGGTCTACATTTAACTTCATACGCACGTGGGGAGAGTCGGTAAGAATGTAGTCTGCCCCTTCAAAGCTCTTTTGCGTGGTTTTTTCTTTGATGAAGTCGTTAAATAAGACCTGCACATAATTGGCCGAAAAACTTTCAGGGTACACCACCTTGTATTTGGCAATCACAAAAGGCAAAATCAACATCCCCAATACCAAGGCACCCTTTGTTATGGTTCGGAGCCACTGGATTTTAAATCCTTGGGTCCAGTTCACCCCAAAAGCAGCCAAGAGTGCAAAACAAGGCAAGACGCCCATCAGCACGCGCGACATCCCGTAGCTGTGAAAGAGTCCGTAAGTCCAGAAAACCGAATGGGCCACGATGAACACCAGAAAGCAGCTCAAGGCCAGCCACAAGACCTTGTTTTCCTTGATTTTTCTGGGCGAAGCGAGGAGTCTGATCAAACCCAAGCATCCGGCCACCATCACCCCAATACCAGTAATGTAAAAGAGCTGTTCAAAAAAGTGAAAGGGCTTTCCTGAGCCGTAATTGTCGGCACCAATCAAATAAGGTGTTTTGGTCCATACCCAAAAAAGATCTGCATGATGAAAGGCGCCGGCGATGGAGTAGATGAGTGTTCCGCCCAGCAAGAAGGGCAGCGATTTCCACTGTTTTTCGAGGAAGAGGAATCCGCCCAAAACGCCCATCATCATCAAGCCTTCAGAGCGAATAAAGGGCATCCAAGAAATGAGGAAGGCTGCCAATATAAACCGCTCTTTTTGATATGCAAGCACAGCCGCCATCAGCCAAAAAGCAAAAAGATGCTCCGTTAAACCACCAAAAACTTGTGGGAAGACGTAAGGACAAGCCCACAGTGCCAATTGAGCAACCCAGGGAGAAAGTTGGAGGTTCTGAGCAATTTTACCTGTAAGGAAAAGGGTAGATGTAAAAACAATCAGGTTAAACACCTTCATTCCTTCCATGCCAAATTGCGAGAAGGGAGAACTGAGCAGGGTAAATAGCGGTTTTCCCCAATGATCGAGAAAAAGTACGGGGTGTTGCCAAGCGTATTTTGAGATGAGGTAGTGCTGAACGCTATCGCCATTGTCTGCCGTTCCATCACAAGTGAAAGCAATGAATAAACCTACGAAAAAGGCCAAGAGCGGGATGCCCATGGCCTGATTCTTCGTTATTTTTTTCATGAAAGAACTCATTCTTCCATGTTGTGATAGACGTTTTGTACATCGTCGTCTTCCTCAATTTTTTCGAGTAGTTTTTCGATGTCGGCCACCTGTTCAGGATTGAGTTTGGTGGTGTTTTGTGGGATGCGCTCAAAACCGGAAGAGAGGATTTCGATGCCATCGCCTTCGAGTTTTCCTTGGATGGCACCAAAGCTTTCGAAGGGGCCATAGATCAAGATGTGTTCGTCTTCAGCGAAGATTTCATCCACACCAAAATCAATCATCTCTAATTCGAGTTCTTCTAGGTCGTGATCAGCCTTAGCGATTTTAAAGTTGCAGGTGTGATCAAACATGAACGACACAGATCCGGAAGTTCCCAAGTTTCCGTTGCACTTGTTGAAATACGAACGAATATTGGCCACTGTTCTGTTGTTGTTGTCTGAAGCCGTTTCGATAAGAACGGCAATTCCGTGCGGACCATAACCTTCAAAAAGCACCTCTTTGTAGTCGCCTTGGTCTTTGTCTGTCGCCTTTTTGATAGCACGGTTAACGTTTTCCAAAGGCATGTTGGCTTCTCTAGCATTTTGAATTACCGCACGCAAACGAGAATTCGCTTCCGGATCAGGTCCGCCTTCGCGAATCGCGATAACGATGTCTTTACCAATTCTAGAGAACGTTTTGGCCATTTGCGACCAACGTTTCATCTTACGTGCTTTTCGGAATTCAAATGCTCTTCCCATAATGCTTGTGCTTTCTTCTTATTTGCAGGTGTGAAAATACAAAAGTTCCCTTTTTTAGCTAAGTATGACCTGCTTTTTCCTTCGAATTCAATTTTCATTGTTTTTCAGGCAAGCTAGAATCAAAAAATGCTCGATTCATCGGGTCTCGGCTTATGATAGTTTATCTTTGCCTTCCTATGGCAGTAGAAATTAAAAATAAGAAGGCGGCTTATCGCTATTTTTTAGAGGATGAAATGATCGCTGGGATCTCCCTTTTGGGTTCAGAAATCAAGAGCGTTCGTGCTGGAAAAGCCAGTATTGTGGAGGGCTATTGCCGATTTAAAAACGGTGAGCTTTTCGTGTACAACATGTTTATTGCCGAATATGAAAACTCGGGTTATGTGAGCCACAAGCCAAAGCGACCGAGAAAATTGCTCCTCACCAAACACGAGTTAGAGAAGCTAGAAAAGAAGCTTAAAAACGTTGGTTTGACCATTGTGCCCATACTCATGTTTATCAGTGAAACCGGCTTCGCGAAGCTAAAAATAGCCGTAGCTAAAGGGAAGAAGCTCCACGATAAGCGCGACGACCTCAAGCAGAAAGATTTAAAACGAGATATAGATCGAGCAGGGAGAATATGAAGATAGACCTTAAAAGCTATCCCATTTGGCACCCTTTTAGTCAGATGAGCGAATGGGCTGAAATGCCGAAAATCATTCGGGCTGAAGGGGTGTGGTTGTATGATGAAAAGGGCAATAAAGTAATGGATGCCATTTCATCGTGGTGGGTGAATTTGCATGGACACGCCCATCCGCACATCGCCAAAAGAATTAAAGCCCAACTTGATCGCTTTGAACACGTCATTTTTGCGGGCTTTACGCACGATCATGCCATTGAATTGTGCGAGCGTTTACCAAAGCATTTACCGCAAGAAGACTGGAAGTTTTTCTTCTCAGATAACGGTTCAACTTCCATTGAAGTGGCCTTGAAGTTGGCCATTCAGAAGTACATTCAGCACGATAAAGTAGAAAAAGTCACCATCATTGCGCTTGAGGGTGCTTACCACGGCGATACCTTTGGGGCGATGTCTGCCGGTGAGCGCGGATTTTTTACCGATCCTTTCGAACAGCACTTGTTTGACGTGAAATTTATTCCATCACCCACAAAAGAGAATGCCGCTGTTTGCATGAAAGCGCTTCAAGAAGCCTTGGGCGAGCACAATGTCTTGATTTTTGAGCCTTTGGTTCAAGGTGCAGGAGGGATGATCATGCATGATAAAGCGCTTTTGGACGATTTGCTTCGCGAAGCTAAAAAGAACAAGACCATCACCATTGCAGACGAAGTGATGACCGGTTTTGGTAGAACTGGAACTTGGTTTGCGAGCAATCAGTTGAAGCATGTGCCCGACATGATTTGCCTGTCAAAAGGTTTGACTGGAGGGGCTTTGCCCATGTCATTAACCGTTTGTAAGCAATGGATTTACGATGTTTTTCTTACGGAGGATTTGAGCTTGGCCTTTCTTCATGGTCACAGTTTTACAGGAAATCCTTTGGCTTGTGCTGCGGCTTGTGCCTCATTGGATTTGATGGAGGAAAAGAAAACGTGGGAGCAAATCGAGATGATTTCAAGCATGCACCGAGAAGCTGCTGAAAGGATGAAGGACTGGGGCAGTGTGAAGTCGGTACGAACCTGTGGAACCATACTCGCCATTCAGGTGGAAAGTGACCTTGAGGCGGGTTACATGCATCCTGTTCGGGTTCGTTTGTACGATGCTTTCATGAAGCAGGGCATGCTCATTCGTCCGCTCGGCGATGTGATTTATTTGCTACCGCCCTATGTGATTAAAAAGGAAGACTTACTTTGGGCCTACCAAATGATTGAGGAAGTGCTTTACACTGAAGTAGAATCCAACTTGAAAGCAGATGTACATTAACGCTTATTCTTTCATCAGCGCAGCCGGCGAGAACCATTTCAAAAACGAAGTGGCTTTGAGCAAAGTTAAGGGCAGGTGGGCTGGTAGCGTGGATCTTCCTTTGGTTTTTGACCAGCGTTTTCAGCGCGACGATCGCATAGTACATTTGGCTTTGCATTGTGCTCGCTATATCGATTTCCTTCCTCACCTTGAACCTGCTTTAGTAAATTTGGCTTCTTCCCGAGGAGCAACTGCCACTTTGGAGCAGTACATGAAGCTTTTCTTGAGTGATGGTAAATTGCCTCCTCTGGTTTCACCCCTCACTACCGCGGGAAGATTGTCGAGCACAGTGGCGGATTACTTGCAAGTTTCAGGGCTGGTTTTGGATCATAGCATGACCTGTTCTGGAGGTTTACAAGCCTTGATGAATGCACAACAATTTTTGAATTCGGGTAAAGTAGAGCAAGCCCTTGTTGGTGCTTCTGAGGCCTGTTTGACCGATTTTACCTTCGCTCAATTTGATGCTTTAAGGCTCTATTCTCAAGAAAGCGACATCGCATGTAAGCCTTTGATTGAGAAGGAACACAATACCATGGTTTTGGGTGAAGGCGCCGGACTCTTTGTTTTGTCGAACGTGCGCGGACCCGCTTGTAGATTTAGGATTAGTGGCATTGGTCAAGGCATTGAACACGCTCAACATGCAGTAGGTTTGAAGGGCGACAATCTCATTGCGAGTATGGAAGGCGCCATGCTCAATGCCAATGCGCCGAGCGTTGATTGCGTGATCGCCCATGCTCCTGGTACTATTTTGGGAGATCAGCTTGAAATGGCGGCGATTCGTTCTGTTTTGGGTGATGTTCCCGTGATTTCAAACAAGTGGAAATTCGGACACACCTTAGCGGCATCTGGAATTCTGAGTATTTTCTGGGCCATGGAGTTGATGAAAGGCTGGAGGCCACAAGTTCCCGAAGCCTTGAGGGCCGCTCATCAAGCGCCAGATCAAATCAATATAGTAATGGTCAATGCCTTAGGTTTTGGCGGAAACGCCACGAGTGTTTTGGTGGAAAGGTGTTAATCAACCACCTTAAATTTCTCATTAAAAGCTTCAAAGTCCCACAAGAACATCTTTATGATTTCATCCAAGTTTTTGGTGAAGATGGGGTTAGGCGTTTTGGCATTTTTAAAGAATTCTTCTTGAAAATCATTCAGCTTGTACTTGAAGAACACCGCTTTAGACATCGCATAAATGGTGTTTTTCGAAGGGTGATTGATCCGTCCCATGAAGGTTCTGTACTCCTTTAGCTTTGTAGCGAAGTCTTCTTTAGAGATGTCAAAAACCTGAGCGAACTTTTCGATACAGCGTCGGATAATCTCGCGATCGTGTCCATCAGGAAAATGGTTAGGAATAAAGTCGAAGTTACCAGCGATAACAATCATCAAGAATTTCCCGAGATCATCTTCGCTCACATTTGGGTTGCGCACGAATTCCGGACTATCGTTGATGAAGCCGGCCACCTCTGGCCACCCTTTTTCAACAGTCTCGATAGTGGTATTGACAATGATGTTTGCCACTTTTTCGTCCGTGAGTTTCTTCTTTCCGAAGATTGCTAGCATTCTGAGTGATTAGATTAATGATTCTCTAATCTCAAAGGTAGATTGATAAAGGGAGATGTCAAGTTGTACCTGTAGTCAAGTTTCAACAAAGTTATTCACGACAAGCAGCAGTGGATGGATTCAGATAACTAAAAGAAGCGCGCTCGAGATGATCATGAGCAGCAGCAAACACTTCTTCAAAAGGGCATGAGACATTGTTGGTACGTTTTAAGTTGTGGTGAAATTACATTAATTGTGGAAAAATGCAATGTTTTCGTTAATAAAACTGATATTTTTTCAAACGAGGGGTGCTTGAGGGTCAATTTGTTAGGAGATTAACTATCGTTTCTCGATTCCAGTTAGTGTTAATATGAATTACCTTTGCGGCATGTATAAGCAGATCATTCGTCCTTTGTTCTTCACCATGGATCCAGAGCGGGTTCATCATCTCAGTTTTTCGTTGTTGCGCGCTACTTTAAAGCTACCCGGAATGAAGTCCTTTTTCAAAAAGCGCTTTGTTTTTACGCATCCTGAGTTGGAGACCACCTTATTTGGCTTGACTTTTCCAAACCCTGTTGGTTTGGCGGCCGGTTTTGATAAGGATGCCACCTTGTTTAATGAGTTGGAGTACGTTGGTTTTGGTTTTGTTGAAGTGGGGACATTAACACCTGTTGGTCAGGACGGAAATCCCAAGCCACGCCTTTTTCGTTTGTCGGAAGACGAGGGTTTGATTAACCGCATGGGCTTTAATAACGGTGGGGTAGAGCAAGCTGTTCTGCGTTTGAAAAAGCGGAATACCAAGATCATCATTGGAGGAAACATCGGCAAGAACAAGATAACGCCCAACGAATTGGCCACCGAAGACTATGTGAAGTGTTTCAATGCGCTTTTTGATGTGGTGGATTATTTTGTGGTGAATGTCTCCTCGCCCAATACCCCAAACCTTCGGGAACTTCAGGAGAAGGAACCTTTGAAACAACTGCTGAATACCTTGATGGACCTGAATCAACAGCGTCCGTCACCAAAACCGATTCTGCTTAAAATTGCGCCAGATTTGAGTAATGAGCAGTTAGACGATATTGTGGAGATTGTTCAGGAAACGAGGTTGGACGGACTGATTGCTACCAATACCACCATCGACCGCAGTGGTCTAAGTACCTCTGCCAGCAAGGTTGAAGCCATTGGAGCAGGGGGTGTGAGCGGGAAACCTGTTACAAAACGATCCACCGAGGTGATTGCTTACTTGCATGAGAAGAGTGGCGGTTCGTTTCCAATAATCGGAGTTGGCGGAATTTCATCTGCGGAAGACGCCATTGATAAAATCAAGGCTGGTGCAAGCTTGGTGCAAATTTACACGGGCTACGTTTATGAAGGTCCGGCACTGATCTCCAAAATCAACAAAGGAATATTGGCTTACAGAAAGGCTAAATAGCGCTTTTGTGACATGATAGGATAAGGCCCTTTTCCTTGCGATGTGCGCTTTGGCTACGTAAATGGATAAGTGTTTTCAGAGGGAGAAACAGAGCGGAGAAAGAGGATGGTTTTCCTTGTTCTGTAGTACTTGGCGACTTAAATGGATAAGTGTTATCAGAGTGAGAGTGAGCGCGGAGAAAGAGGGAGGTTTTCCTTGTTTTATAGTACTTGGCTACTTAAATGGATAAGCCTTCACCAAAACCAATTCATCATCAGCCCAAAAACAAAATTGAACTACCTGAAGGGATACGTAGTGATGTAGAAACTCAAGGTGATGCTGTTCCTTGGACGATAAAGGTCTGATTTATCGATGTAGAGGTTCCTTCCATAATTCAGATATCCTTTGTACAAACCAAGACCAATTTCTGGTCGGAAACCCAAATGCCAAGGATCGCTTTTGTGCTGATAGCCCATGGCGTATGCTCCAAGTTGAACGCCTCCCAGGAACGAAAATGAATGAAAAAAGCCACCAGCGTGAAATTGCATGCTTTGGTCGAAAATGTAGTAATCATATCCGGCACCCCAAACTTGGGCGTAACCACCCCAATGGCCCACGGAGAGCTTGCCCTTTTGAATCGATACACCAAGAAACCAATCCTGATCATAGCCTATTCTAGGGCTTAGGCCAATGGTTTTTTCAAGCCCTCCCCAATAGGCATACATGTTATCATGCTTGCGGTAAAAGCGTGGGAGCTCCTTTGTTTTGAGGGTGTCATTCGGAGTTTGGGCTGAAGTGGTGAAGGCGAGAAACCATGGAATGAGCGCATAAAAAAGTTGCTTGCTCTTATGCATGAATCTTCGTTCTTTTTCCTTGCTTAAGCCCATTTTAGCTTATTCAAAGGCTTGCATTTCCACGAGCTTGGCATAAACACCGCGAAGTTCAAGCAGTTCGGCGTGGGTGCCTTGTTCTGCAATAACACCTCCCTGAACAACAACAATTTTATCGGCATTTTGAATGGTACTCAAACGGTGAGCAATCACCAAAGAGGTTCTGTTCTTCATCAATTTCTCAATGGCTTCTTGAACCAATTTCTCACTTTCAGTATCTAAGGCTGAAGTGGCTTCATCCAAAATCAAAACGGGTGGATTTTTATAAACGGCACGAGCAATGCTCAAACGTTGTTTTTGTCCGCCAGACAATTTTCCACCAGAATCACCAACGTTAAATTCATACTGTCCGTCTAAACGCAAAATAAACTCTTCGGCATTGGCAATTTTCGCGGCTTGCTTCACCTTATCAAGGTCTAAACTGCCCTCTGCAGAACCCAGTGCAATGTTGTTGGTAACGGTGTCGTTAAAGAGAATGGAATCTTGGGTAACAATTCCCATTTGAGCACGAAGGTCTTTCATCTTGGCCTTCTTTATTTCTACCCCATCAAATAAAATCTGTCCTTCATTGACATCGTAAAATCGCGCCACCAAATTCGCTAAAGTTGATTTCCCACCACCACTCGGACCAACCAAAGCAACGGTTTCTCCTTTGTTGATGGTGAGGTTAATTCCTTTCAGGATTTCTTGATCGGCGGCATAGGAAAAACGAACGTTCTTCAGTTCAATAGATTTTTCAAAACCTTTTATTTCAGCGGCGTTTTCTACATCAAAAATACGGTCAGGGGCATCGAGGATTTCATTGATTCGCTCCATGGAAGCACCTCCTTTGTTGATCTTGAAAAAAGCGTCGGTGATGGCTTTTGCTGGTGGAATGATCTGCGAAAATACCACCAAGTAACCGATAAAGAGGTCGCCACCCATAGCGGTATCAGCACTTAAAATCATGCTCCCACCCACAAACAAAAGCACTGAAATTACCAAGAGGGAAATAAATTCGCTCATTGGAGAACTCAAGTATTCGCGTTTGTAGAGTTTTCTCATCAAGCGGAAGTAGCTGTTGTTGATGCCTTCGAACCTGCGAGAAAACTGTTCCTCGGCATTAAAAGCCTTTACAATTCGCATCCCACTTAAGGTTTCTTCAACGGTAGAAATCAACTCACCGAGTCGGGTTTTTCCTCTGCCTGCAGCGTTTTTCAAGCTCTTAGCGATTCTTGAGATCACAAAACCACTGATGGGCAGAAAAATCAGAGCGAAGAGCGTCAGCTGGGTGTTGATCACAAAGAGCGTTACCAAACTTAAAAGGAGCATTACTGGAGATTTGAAGATCACTTCAACGGCCCCAATAACTGAAAACTCAACTTCCATCAAGTCGTTGGTCATTCGAGAAAGCACATCGCCCTTTCGTTCATTGCTGTAATAAGAAAGCGGCAAGCGCAGTAGCTTGTTGTAAATCATCGAACGCAAATCGCGCGCAACGCCGGTTCGAATGGTGGCAATGCTGTACAAAGCTGCGTAGTGCACGAGGTTTTTTAGGAAGGCAAGAACAACAATCGACAAGCACATGTAAATTAAGGCGCTCATGGCCCCGTTTTCTACAATGTACAGATCGAGTTTGTAGCTGAAGAACTGGTACCAATAATCGCCGTCAAAAAAGCCTTTACGCTCTGGAACTACAACAGCGGCGTTTCCATCAGAAAAAAGAATGCGCAAAAAGGGCACTACCGCAAGGAAGGTAAAGAGCGACAATACCGAGGCAAGGATGTTGAACACCAAATTGGCAACAAGGTTCAACTTGTAATTGGCGGCTAGCCCGAACAGTTCTTTAAATTTCTTCAAGGCGTATGTTTAGATTCCGGTGTAATTCGAAGGTGTAATGGTTTTCAAATATGCCTTCGTTTTATCATCAACGTTCAAGGTATCAATAAAATCGTGAATGCTTTTTTGGTTGATGACTTCGTTCTTCCGCGTCAGTGCTTTCAAAGCTTCATATGGCGCAGGATAGTTTTGTCTTCTCAAAACGGTTTGAATGGCCTCAGCAACAACGGCCCAATTGCGCTCGAGGTCGGCAGCAAATGCGGCTTCATTCAAGAGTAATTTCCCGAGTCCTTTTTCCAAAGATTTCAAGGCAATCATACCATGCGCGAAGGGCATCCCAATGTTGCGAAGTACGGTAGAGTCGGTAAGGTCGCGCTGCAGCCTAGAAATGGGCAACTTCGCAGCAAGGAACTCCAAAAGTGCATTGGCAATACCGAGGTTTCCTTCGCTGTTTTCAAAATCAATGGGGTTAACCTTATGCGGCATTGCTGATGATCCCACTTCTCCTTGCTTGATTTTCTGCTTGAAGTAATCCATCGAAACATAGGTCCAAATGTCGCGGTCCAAATCAATCAAGATGTTGTGAATGCGTTTCAAAGCGTCGCACAAAGCGGCGAGGTTGTCGTAGTGCTCAATTTGTGTGGTGGTTTGCGATCTGCTCAATCCAAGAACATCGTTCACAAAGCGGTTACCAAATTGCTTCCAATCCCTTTCTGGGTAAGCCACATGGTGGGCGTTGAAGTTTCCTGTAGCTCCACCAAATTTCGCTGAATAAGGTATGGCATCCAATTGCTTGAACTGCACATCCAAACGTTCCACAAAAACCATCATTTCTTTGCCTAAGCGGGTAGGAGATGCCGGTTGTCCGTGCGTTCTGGCTAACATCGGAACGTCTTTCCAGTCGTTCGCCAAAGCAGCAAGTTGATCGCGAACGCTTTGCAACATTGGTCGGTAAACCTCGTTCATGGCTTCCTTCATACTCAAAGGAATAGCGGTGTTGTTGATGTCTTGCGATGTTAAACCAAAGTGAATGAACTCTTTGTAGTCTTGAAGTCCCATTTCATCAAACTTTGCTTTAACGAAGTACTCCACTGCTTTTACATCGTGGTTGGTGGTTTTCTCTGTTTCTTTGATGATGAGCGCATCGGCTTCTGTAAAATTGCGGTAAACATCGCGAAGCGCTTCAAAAACACTTTTATCCACGGCTTCTAACTCAGGTAAACCTGCTTCAACTAAAGAAATAAAGTATTCGATTTCAACCCAAACACGGTAGCGAATTAGTCCAAATTCTGAAAAATAGGGCGCCAGGGCCTTGGTGTGTCTGCTGTATCGGCCGTCTGCAGGAGATACTGCAGTTAAAGGGTTGAGTTCCATAAATTTTGCTTGTAAGAAGCGGCAAAGATAATTAATTGTGGGGAGGGTAAACAGAAGGACTTATCTTAGTGCCATGAATTTATATCCTATTAACAATGGTTTTTTCAAGCTGGATGGCGGCGCCATGTTTGGTGTGGTTCCAAAAAGCATTTGGCAGAAAAGCAATCCGGCAGACGCCAACAACATGTGCTCTTGGGCACTGCGTTCACTTTTGATTGAAGATGATGGTCGTTTAATGTTGATCGATTGCGGTATGGGAAACAAACAAAGCGAGAAGTTCTTTGGCTACTATTATCTTTTTGGTGATGATTCATTAGACAAATCGCTTGCGAAATATGGCTTCCACAGAGATGATATCACTGATGTTTTTCTCACGCACCTCCATTTTGATCATTGCGGTGGAGCCATTGAAATGAATCGGGAAACGAATCTTCTTCAACCTGCATTTAAAAACGCTCATTTTTGGAGTTGTGAACCGCACTGGCAATGGGCAACAAATCCAAACCCCCGAGAAAAGGCAAGTTTTTTAGCTGAAAATATCAACCCTATTGAGGCAAGTGGACAACTCAAGTTTGTTGAACGAAATGGTGTTTTCACCAAAGAGGCTTTTCCTAAAATCGACATTTTTTTTGCTGACGGTCACACGGAAAGCCAGATGATTCCTCACATTCAGTACAAAGGAAGAACGGTGGTGTTTATGGCAGATTTGCTTCCTTCAACCGGACACATACCACTCCCTTATGTGATGGGTTATGACACACGTCCACTACTTACTTTAGACGAGAAGGCCAGCTTCTTAAACAAGGCTGCCGATGAAAATTATATCTTATTTTTGGAACACGATTCAACCAACGAATGCTGCACGGTAAAACACACAGAAAAGGGAGTTCGCTTAGATCAAACTTTCAGATTATCAGAAATTTAGTACTTACAACGGTATTTTTGTTGAGCACGCTCTTGGGGAGTGCACAGACATTGAAATACAAGTATGAATCGGCTCAACTCGCAGAATGGCTTGGAGGAATAAGCATTGTGGTGCTTGAAAATGAAGTTCAAGAGTCGAGCACAATTCGTGTTGCAGGGAGTGATCGCGATCATGCTGATTCACCCGTAAACAATAAGCAATTTATCGCAGCAGCAGAGCAGTACTTGGAAGGTATTGAGCATTATTATTGCTATTTGAATCCGGGCGAAGAACTGAGCGCTGATTTGAGCAAATTGGAACTCTTCACGAAAAATAAAGAGTTGGTTGAATATGATCGAATCATCGGGAGAAGCTTCTTCACCCTAAGGATCGTCAAAGGTTTGTATGCCGAATACCACGATTTCGAAATCATGAAGAAAGGGAAGTCATGGTCGAGCCACACGGCAGATCCACTCTTGGCGCCCATCGTTCAACAAGTTCAAAAAAGAGAGCGCTTTCAGCGGATTCTGAACGATTGGATGAGTGAACGGGGGTATCTTGTGTATACGAGCGGACTTCAGCAAGCAAAAAAACAGCTCTTGAACGATAAGCAAATCGAGGAATTAAGGGCCATGCAAAAAAAGGGCTTGGACATCAACGGCAGAATCAGCGGTACGCCAACGGAATTGAGTGTATTGCTTCAGGAAATCATCGATGGAAAACGCATTTATCAGGCCTTGGTGCTTGAGCGCTTCGTTCCATTTGAAAAGGCTAAAGGGAATAAGCTGCACAAGGTAAATTACCGCCACTATTATTATCTCGACGCTGCCTTGCCTCCGGGCCGACGAGTAATGAATTCAATGGAAGGACTCATTCGTTTGATGAGAAGCAGGTTCATTGACTACACCGATTAGGCGCTTTTCTCGGCAAAGGGCCCTTGTCTTTTATTAAATCATAAATTTTCCAAAGGATTTAACTTGGAAGCCGCGCAAAGTCTTACCTTAATAAGGCTTAAACGAAATACCGTGCGCTGGACATTCTTCTTTTTTCTATTTCTTTCTTTTTCTTTTCTGGGTGAAGCACAAACATCATCCCGGGCAGAAGCCATTCGTTTTCTTCAAGATGGTGAACGCTTCTTGCAACGCGGTCAGCTCACTGAAGCTTTAGACCAGTTCACCATTGCCATTCAAGCCGACTATTCTTACGCCGATGCTTTTTTAAAGCGTGCTATGATTTATCAAATGCAAGGCCGATACAGAGAGGCTGAAATGGATTATAATCAGGCACTACAGCTCAATCCCAATGCGGCCCTGCTTTATGATCAGCGCGGGCGATTGAAGCTTTTGGCAAAGGATTATTCAGGCGCATTGGAAGACCACAACACGGCCCTCAAGCTCAAGCCCAACGACCTCACCTTTATCGATCACCGTTTAGACGGTTATTACGCTTTGGGCAATTATAATTTGCTCCTCAGTGCTTTGGATGAAATGATTGTTACGAGTCCGAACGACGAGGTATTGCACGAGAAAAAAGCACGTGTGCTCTACGAAATGAAAGAGTGGAATCAAGCGTTGAAAAGCATCAATAAAGCCCTTGAAATTAACGGAAGTTCTGCCTTGGCTTTTGATTTGAAAGGACTCATTTTGATGCAGCAAGGAAACTACGACGAATCCTTGAGTGCCTTTAATCAAGCCATCTTCATCAACCCCGTTTTTCCAATTGCTCACCTCAATAGAGCTATTGTTCATTATGGATTGGGAAATGAAAAAAAGGCCATCGAAGATTTGAATACCGCCATCGAAATGGGGAAAAACTCGTCGAATATCTACTTCTTTCGCGGAGTTTTAAGGAAGGAGTCTGGAGATTATGAAGGAGCTTTGAACGATTACGACCGGGCCATCGACCTAGACAGCACTTATACCGATGCCATTTTCAATCGATCGGTGACTTTGAAAATGATGGGCGATTATAGCGAAGCCATGGTAGGCGCTGAAGCCCTACTTAGGGTAGCTCCAGAAACGGCGTCTCATTGGAACTTGAAAGGCAACATTCAAATGCTCTTTGGCGATTACTTTGATGCAATCAACAGCTATGATGAAGCAATCAGAGAGGATGCAGATTATGCAGAAGCCTATTTCAACAGGGGCTTGGCTTACACCTTGATTTACGCCATTGATCGGGCTTGTCGAGATTTCGAAGATGCCAAACGTTTGGGTTATGATGAAGCCATCGAAATTCAGGGGCAATTCTGTGGTCAGTAGTTAACGCTAGACGAAATGGTGAAGCAGAAAGCCCATCAGGCTTCCAAAGAGCACAATAATCAAGGCATTACTTCTTTTCCAAGTGTAATTGAGAATGAGGGCAGCGATGAAGATGAGGCCTGCTGTCCACTCGAAATCACCTAAAGGGAAAAACACATCTTTGCCCATTTTAATCACAACTCCTGCCATTACAGCCACTGCTGCCGCATTCACTCCATCTAAAAAACCGCTGAGGAATGTTGACTTTCGCATGCGGTCTACCAAAGGATTAAGCAAAAGCACAAAGAGAAAGGAAGGGAGGAAAATACCCGCTGTGGCGGCAAGTGCTCCCTGCCATCCGCCAAGTTGCCATCCAATAAAGGTGGCTGTTGAAAGCACAGGTCCGGGAGTGAACTGACCAACGGCGATGGCTTCGAGTAAATCGGGCCGACTTAAATAGCCGGGAACCACCAATTCCGCATCGAGGTAGGCGAAAAGCACGTATCCGCTTCCGTAAAGTATGGCTCCAACTTTCAAAAAGCTCAAGAAGATTTTCCCTTGAGATAGCACCAGTTCATTTTGCGTTGCGCTCAAGGGGAGTGCCAAGAGTAAAAGGTTTTTGAGCGACTTGTTTCTGCTTCGCGAAGCAAAAAAAGCACCAGCCAAAACCCCCGCCGCTAACAAGGCATAAATTTCATTCACCCCGAGGAGAGAGCATATCAAAACCAGGAAAGCGATGAAGTAAAGCCACTTCGTTTTTAAGGCCTTTTTGCCCAATTTTAGGATGGCTTCAAGAATGACAACAAGCACTGCTGGGGTAATTCCTTGAATGAAAGGTTTTACTGCAGGCACTTGGCCATAGCTCGTGTAGCACCATGCAAGTACACCAGTAATCGCAACAGCAGGAAAGATGAAACAAATACCGGCAACAATAAGGCCTTTCCAACCACCACGTTCATAACCGCAGTGCATGGTGAGCTCTGTACTGTTTGGCCCTGGGATGAGGTTGGTGGCGCCCATGAGGTCGAGGAAACGTTGCCTGCTGAGCCATTTTCGCTGGCTTACAATTTCAGTTTCCATGAGGGCGATGTGTGCTGCCGGACCACCGAAGGCGATGCAACCCAGCTTAAAAAACACACTGGCTATTTCTCTTAAGTTGCCCTCACTTTTTTCCTCCATGCTCGAAAGTTAAGCAAGGGAGGTGAAATTGCGGGTTAAGAAGTGGTTAAGCCACGATGTTTTGGACAAAAAAAAGGGCGCTTACTCAAGGCGCCCTTCTCTAAACCAAACATCAAATCACAACATTGTTGTAGGACAGATGTATTCTGAAACTTGGAACTTTCCAAGGCTTTTTATTTCGCTAAAACCGCCTTTTACATTGATCAGATTATCGTAACCAAGTCCTTTGAGCAGCGATACGAAAATCATCGATCTGTAACCGCCGGCGCAGTGGACGTAATAGGTTTTGTTGGTGTCAATTTTTGCCAATTGGTCTTTGTAATAATCGAGCGGAGCATTGATGCTACCAATCACGTGCTCACTCATGTGCTCACTACTTTTTCTGACATCCAAGATGTTCGCATTTTCTATCTTGGCCAATGCTTCAGCATCAAGCGATTCAATGGTGTTGAAAGTTTTCCCTGCATTTTGCCATGCTTCAATTCCGCCTTTCAAAAAGCCTTTGTTCTTGTCAAAACCAATTCGAGCTAGACGGGTTGCAATTTCTTCCTCACGTCCTTCATCAGCAACAATCAAAAGGGGCTGTTTTACGTCTTGAAAAATCACGCCTACCCAATTGGCGAAACTTCCGTCGATACCAATGTTGATTGAATTTGGAATGAAGGCTTTTTCGAAATCGTCAGCGGCTCTGGTGTCGAGAATTTTAGCTCCAGTTTCGGCAGCAATGGTTTCAAAAGTACGAACCTCCAGTGCTGTTGTTCCTTTTTTAATGACTTCGTCGATGGCTTCATATCCTCCAATGTTCATTAAAACATTGTGTGGGAAGTAGCCAGGAGGTGGGGTTAAACCGTCGAGAATAGCGGCTTTGAAAGCAGCTCTATCCAATTCGGGGTTCAAGGCGTAGTTGGTGAGCTTTTGGTTTCCGAGGGTATCGGTAGTTTCATCGCTCATGTTTTTTCCACAAGCACTTCCTGCTCCATGACCAGGGTAAACGATAATGTCGTTAGCCAAAGGCATGATTTTGTCTCGTAGCGAATCAAAAAGCATTGAAGCCAATTTGTCTTGGGTGAGTTCTGCAATGACCTTTTGAGCCAAATCTGGTCGTCCAACATCCCCATTGAAAAGGGTGTCTCCTGAGAACAGTGCGGTGTCTTTTCCATGTTCATCAACCAAAACATAGCAAGAACTTTCTGTAGTGTGTCCTGGCGTATGAATCAAGCGCACTTTCGCATTTCCAAGCTCGAATTCCTGTCCGTCTTCTGCAACCAACATGTCGTAACCTGTTTTCATTGTTGTTGGTCCGAATACAATCGGAGCTCCAGTTTTTTTGCTCAAATCAACATGACCAGAAACAAAATCGGCATGAAAGTGAGTTTCAAAGATGTACTTAATAGTTGCACCTCTTTCTGCTGCCATATCGATGTATGCTTGCACTTCTCTTAAAGGGTCAATAATTGCCGCTTCTCCGTTACTTTCGATGTAATAAGCGCCTTGTGCTAGGCATCCGGTATAAATTTGTTCGATGTTCATATCGTGGTGTTTTAAATAATTGATACCCCAAAATTAGCGTGCAAGTGCTTGATAATCTGTAACGAACGTTACTTTCAGAACTGATCTTTGTCAGTTTTAAAAACCACAACAGTCAGCTTTAAAAAAACCGGGTAAAAAAAAAGTGCAGTTGATTGTCAACTGCACTTTTTTATAAGACATGCTTATTATTGAACTTACTTCACAACAATAAATTGCTCGTTATAAACACGTGTATTTCCGTCCCAAATCGAAACCACGTAAGTTCCTGAGGGAAGTTCACCTGTAGGAAGTTGAATGTTTTCTTTTGTGATTCTAAAGGTTCTAAGTGCGGTTCCTTTTGTATCGGTAATTCTACCTTCAAGGCCTTTCATACTTTCGGGCAGTTCCATTTTTACTTGGTTTCCTTGTCGAATAGGGTTGGGGTAGATTTTAATTTCTCTCGCTGCTTGGATTTTTTCACCATCAAACTCTTCCATGCCTATTAAACTCATTTTCTCGGTAATTGGGCGAAGGTTTTTCAGGTCGATTTCACCCCAAATATCTACTATTCCGAAACCGTGATCTCCAATACCAACAATGAGCATTTCTTCAACTACACCATTATTTTCGTCAATAAAGAATTCAAATTTTGCATTGGGATTGTCAACAACCATGAGGCTCTCAAAACGATTTCCTACTCTTTTTAAGGCTCCTTGGTATTGGCTTTTTGAATTAGGAACAGAGTCTTTCATCACGACTTGAATTCCTTGAATACCGCTAACGGCATCTTTTAACTCTTGTTCTTCCTCATTTTCAGTTTCGAAGAGCGCCATCATCTCAAACATTTTTCCAGAAATGGTAATTTGAGTGTAGCTTTCATCAGAAGTTAAATCGCTATAATAACTCTGTACTGCATTTTTTTGCTGCGCGAAGGCACTTGTTGTAAGTGCGATAATCGCTGCGGTGGTGATCCATTTTTTCATTTTCTTCAAGATTAAAGTTTATCAAGTCTCCGGAACTCAAGTGGAAGACGAGCTAAATAGCACGATGTTACACTTGCCTAATTGGAACACTTCTAAATTGGCTTCTTTTTGCATTCCCAGAGTTTAAGTTACCTAAGTTACACTACTGGGCGAGTGAAGAAAACTATCTTTGCGCTATGGCCTGGAAAGACACAATGTTATATTCGATTTTTGCGGAGAAATGTCCTAAATGTCACGAAGGGGATTTGTTCGAAGTGCGCAACGCGTACAAGTTAAAATCGCTAACGAAGATGAATAAGCGGTGCCCTCATTGCGGCGAAAACTTCCAACCAGAACCGGGATTCTATTTTGGTGCTGCTTACGTAAGTTATGCTTTAACTGTGGCACTATGGGTTGCTGTGATTGTTGCCTTAATTACTTTCGATGCCTTGGGTTGGATTGAATACGGTTTTCTCACGCATCCTGCAACTAGCTTAATTACGGGCGTTGTAATGCTTCTTCTACTCTTACCTGTATTGTATCGCCAAAGTAGAGCAATATGGATCAACCTTTTTGTGAAATTCGACCCTGAAAAACACAAAAAAGTATAGAAAAACAAAGAGCTGTTCGTGCGTTTCGAACAGCTCCTGCTTTTAAGTTGCTAAACCTAAATCTTAACCTATTGCTTAAATTATAAAGTCGGTGTCTACGCGACTTCAGGTGTATTTACTGCATCAGCTAAGCTTTGGTTACGTCTTTAATTATTTTTTTTCTTCCCTCGATGTGTCTAAGTGTTGCCTTATGGGGTTTAAGTTTCTGTTTTTTCAGCGGTTTTTAAACCGTTTTTAGATGGAAAAAAATTTAAGGATTACAGAAATCACAATACGTAGGATCTTCACTTTCTAGGTCATTTGGATAGAGTGCTTCATTGTTGAAGTCACAAGACTGACACTTGTAGATGTAACTCAAGGTAGACCGAGTTGGAGCCCCACAAAGCGAGCAAGGCAAACCGGGTTTGGCTTCATGGATTCCAAAACCGGGCGTGTCGCATTTCGGACAAGTGCTTTTGATCTTTTGAATTAGCTTTTCCGTGGCCGAGGCGATAACACTCATCCTGGTGGGGTTAAACATCGCACGCATGTCGGTTTCAACATACACTTCGCCTTGGCTTTGGTGAATGCTGTTGAAGCCCAACTCCAAGTCTTCATAGCTGGTAATGCCTTTAATCACGCCTTCATTGTTTTCTTTAGATTTTCTGAGAATCAAGGCATGACTGGGGAAGAGGGCGCTTGTGGCAAAGTCGAGAAGTTCTTCGTAGCTCCTAATAAGTTTGCCTTTGAAGTTGGTTTTGGTGCTGACTTCCCGAACGATGATCTCTAGCTTGTTTTTCTGATCAATGAAAATGAGGAGTTCATCATCAGCAGGAACAAAAAACAAGTTGGGATGGGCAGCAAATGAGCCTTCACTGGCCAAGCCCAAATCGCAATTGCTAGCCTTCATGGCTGCAAGGCACTTTTCCCGGGCAGTGCTCAGTGGATCTAGGCTTCGTTCTATTTCGCCAGAGAATGTGCCAAATTGATCGCTGTCAAAATTTTTAGGCACAAGGCATGAAACACCAAGGGCACTTTCTAGCAAAGGCGCCATCACTTGTTCTTTCTGGTGTTTGGTGGCGATAACTAAGCTTCTGTTGGCAAACATCTACCTCGATTTAGTTCTTTTCTTCCAAATACGTAAGGTCAGTTCCTCGCGAACGTTCATCAAACTCGCCTTCGCTATAAACCAGGTTTCCGTTCACGAAGGTATGGGTGATTTTAGTGCTAAACTTGGTGCCCTCTAATGGCGACCAGCCGCACTTGTACAAGAGGTTTTCTTTGCTCACGGTCCATGAATGATGGAGGTTCACAAGTGTTAAATCAGCGTGGTAGCCTTCGCGAATGAAACCTCTTTTGTTGATCTGATAAAGGATGGCCGGGTTATGGCACATCTTCTCCACAATTTTTTCTAGGCTGATCTTGTCCTGCTTATAAAACTCCAACATGCAATTCAAGGAGTGCTGAACCATTGGCGCTCCTGACATGGCTTGCATGTATGGCCTTTGTTTTTCTTCCAAAGTGTGCGGCGCATGATCTGTAGTGATGATGTCGATATGATCATCGAGCACGGCAGCCAAGAGTCCGTTTTTATCTTTCTCCGTTTTAATGGCCGGGTTCCATTTAATCAGCACGCCCAAGCGCTCGTAGTCTTGATCAGAAAACCAAAGGTGATGTACAGAGACTTCGGTGGTGATTTTTTTCTCTGATAGGGGAAGGGTGTTGTTGAACAAAGATGTTTCTGCAGCAGTGGTTAAGTGCAAGATGTGCAAGCGCGCACCGTGCTTTTCAGCAAGGCTGATGGCTCGCTCTGTGGCCTCATAACAAGCTTGTTCACTCCTGATTATGGGGTGAAGCGAAACGGGGATGTCATCGCCATATTGAGCAACATATTTCTGCTCATTCGCTTCAATAATGGTTTCTTTTTCTGAGTGAATGGCAATGATGGACTTGCACTTCGAAAACAGCTTTTCCATGGTTTCAGGATTGTCTGCCAGGAGGTTTCCTTTTTTGGTGAAGTACAAACCGTCATCAGAAACACCGATGAGTTTGCTGGTGTCGGAATTCGCAATTTCATCTACATTATCACCATTCACGCCTAAGAAGAAAGCGTAATTGGCCAATGATTTCTCTGCGGCGATGGCACGTTTCTGATCCAAGCTGGCGTAATCCAAGATGTTGGGAATGGTGTTAGGCATGTCAATAAAGGATGTCACCCCACCTGCAACTGCGGCCTTGCTTTCAGTATATAAATCACCTTTATGTGTGAGCCCAGGATCTCTAAAGTGCACCTGTCCGTCAATCACTCCAGGTATCAAGTGCTTCCCTGTTCCGTCAATTACCTTGTATGCTGGACGAGCAGGTATTTGTCCGATTTTTTTGGATGATTCCATCAACAATAAGCACATCAGCTTGAATGATTTTTCCTTCGTTAACAATGCTTGCGTTCTGAATGAGGGTACTTGGCTGCATATCTTGGCTGTTTTCTTGAGCGCAAAGGTAATATGCAAACGAACACGATTTAAATTTTCTGGACGATCTTAGTCCTTCATATTGTTCATCACTTTTGTTTGAATCCTGATGCTTTCTTTGTGGAGTTGCTCTAAGAAACTGGTAATGAAATCTTCACTAAATCCAAGTTCAAGTGCATGCTCAGAGCGGGTATTGAAAATTTCTATCCATCGATCAAGTTGCAAAATGGTGATGTCGTGCTTCTTCTTGAAGGTCCCGATTTCCATGGCCACATCCATTCGTTCGGCCAAGAGTTTAATCACTCCTCTGTCGATCTCATCAATTCTCGATCTCAAAGTGGCCAAAGCTGCTTCTTGATCGATGTCGTTGTTGTGGGTTCTTCTAAATTGGATGCTATCAATAATCTCTTTGAAGCGCTCTGGTACCACTTGTTGCGCTTTGTCGCTAAGTGCTTTGTCAGGATTTGGGTGAGATTCAATCATCACGCCCTGCATTCCTAAATCGAAAGCTTTTTGAGCAACAGGCAAGAGAAGTTCTCTATTTCCTGAAATGTGACTTGGGTCGCAAATGATGGGTACTTCGGGGTGTTGCGACATCAGAGCAATGGGCAGCTCCCACATGGGATCGTTGCGGTAAATGCTTTTCTGTGAGGAGCTAAAACCACGGTGCATGGCCATGAGTTTGTTAATTCCCGCGAGTTGGAGTCGCTCCAAGGCGCCAATCCAGAGTTGTAAATCAGGGTTAATGGGATTTTTTATAATCACGGGAATGTCCACTCCCTTCAAAGCTTCTGCTATTTCTTGCACGCTAAAGGGGTTGACGGTGGTTCTTGCTCCAATCCAGAGCACATCTACTCCAGCTTTGAGGCAGGCTTCCACGTGGTAAGCGTTGGCAACTTCAGTTGTAAGGGGCAAGCCTGTTTCGGCCTTGGCTTTCATCAACCATTCTAAAGCGGGAGCACCAATTCCTTCGAATGAATTTGGCCGGGTCCGAGGTTTCCAAATACCGGCTCGTAGCAAACTCACTTTGCCCGTTTTCTTTAAGGCATGAGCGCTTTCAAGTACTTGTGCTTCGCTTTCTGCGCTGCACGGACCAGAAATGATAAATGGAAAAGCCGTGTTGATTGGCCAGTCGCTAAGAGGGGCGATATTGAATTTCGGACTCATGTTCACAAATGTACACTTTGGTGCTTTTCGAGCACATTCTTTTTATTGAAACCTCAAATTGGATAAGTTTGTTTCTCTTTTGCTTCGCGAAGCAAGATATTTAAGCCATTTTGGCAACTTACTACTGAAAACACAAGTCATTGAGTTCTTTAAAAAACATTCGCATTGGAGGCGTTCCCGAACACTTCAATTTACCATGGCATTTGGGCATGGAGCACGACCATTTTAAAAAGCATGGAGTTCGTCTAGAATGGCAAACCTTCAAAGGTGGAACCGGTCAAATGACAAAGGCGCTGCGCAACGATGAGGTGGATGTGTGTATTCTGCTTACGGAAGGAATTGTTGCCGACATTGCTAATGGAAATCCTTCGAAGATCATTGGCCCGTATATCAATACACCACTCATTTGGGGTATTCATACAGGAGTGAACAACAGCTTGGAGCGTTATGGTGAAATCTACGATAAGCGTTATGCGATTAGTAGAATTGGTTCTGGTTCGCACCTCATGCCTATGGTTGATGCTTTTTCAAAAGCCAAACCTTTGAATGAAGATCAATTTGTGATCATTAAAAACCTCGATGGTGCGCTAGACTCTTTGGCGAAAAATGAAAGCGATGTTTTTTATTGGGAAAAGTTCACGACTAAGCCTTATGTAGACGAGGGCAAACTAAGAAGAGTGGGGGAGTACATTACGCCTTGGCCTTGTTTTCAAATAGCTGCAAGCGATAAAATCATCAAGGAGCACCCGGATGCACTGAGAGCAGTTTTGAAGTCGATTTACTTTATTACCGACCAGTTCATGAATAGTTTAGATGCGGTTGAACAAGTGGCATCCCGTTATGAATTGGAGTTGAAAGATGCTGAGCAGTGGTTTTTCTGCACGGAGTGGAGCACTTCGTCGAAGGTGTCGAAAAAAATGATTCAAAACGTCATCTTCACCCTAAAAGAAGCGGGAATAATCCACCATAAACCATCATTTGAAGACTTGGTTGTTGACGTGATGGAAACTAGCGAATAATGCTAATGGTGCCCGTGAGTTCATCGGTGAAGAAGTTCAATGCTTCCACCTTCATCACCCAAATATAGGTCCCGTCTGGAACAAAGTGAGTTCCGTTTTGATGCGATCCGATCCAAAATTCTCCAGGGGTATTTGAATACCACACCTGCTCACCCCAACGGTTGAAAATGAACATCTCGAATTTCTCAACGCCGTTTAGGGCATATTCAAACACGTCGTTCACCCCGTCTTGATCTGGTGTGAAGGTGTTTGGTACGTAAATGTCTAGCGGAGGGGTGATGCTTCTTCGGATACTATCACGACACCCAATTTCATTGGTAGCCAAGAGTTCAATGTCGTAATAACCGTAAATGTTAGCGTAGGCATGGGTAGGGCTTTCCTCTTCGCTAAATGCCCCATCACCAAAAGTCCAAAAGTAGGTATCGGCTTCAAGAGAAGTGTTTTCAAAGCTGTACTCATCGCCACCGTTCCAATCAATATCGAAATCAGCTTCAATGCGCGATACTTCTACGGTAACTTCATCGCTTACACTTATTCCACAAGCATCAGTGACGGTAACTTCGTAGGTTCTCGTATTTAAAGGTGCTACAGCGTTTAAAGCGGTAGTTCTATTATTACTCCAAAAATAGCTGTGTCCGCTAGCACCTCCTTCAGAAACGGCAAGTAAATTCGCACCTCTTCCAAAACAAATGATGGTGTCGTTACCGGCGTCAATGCTCAATGGTTCGTAGTCGCCAATAATCACTTCCACTTCATTGGTGCTGAGCTGTCCGCACTCGTCGTTAACAAGAAGCTCAACGAGGGTGTTGGTATCATAAAATTGGTTGAAAGCACTTTGTTCACTGACGGTAATACCATCAATTGTCCAATCGTAGCTGTATTCCCCAATTCCACCGCTCACCAAGGCGCTGATGGAGTGGTTTTCCGGACATTCACTCTCGGGGTTTTCGTTGATGATGGCTTCAAGTGGTTCAGGAACGGGCACTGGAGCGAGTATACTTTGAGTGATGCTTGCGCCACATTGATCTTCAACCGTAAAACTAAAGGCTTCCGGCTCTAATGGGGTAATGGTTTGAGTTAAATCTGCAGCGCCGTTGCTCCAAACGAAGTTGTAATCTGGGAGTCCTCCTTCAATTAGAGCACTTAGGGTAAGCTCGTCTCCAGGACAAAAAGGTGTTGTTGTTTCAAGTTCTAATTGTAGAGGAGTATCGTCGATGTAGAGCGTGAACTCCGCAGAATCACTATTACACGCTTGAACGTCAACGCTAAAAGTAACAGTTTCTAATCCTTCAGTAATGCCATCAGCAATGGTTTCAAAGTTGAGTGTTCCCGTGCTTTCTCCAGGCATTAGGGTGATGGTGTTGGGCATGTCGAAATAATCTACCCCGTACAAGGCCGAGCCGCTGTATTCAACGTTGATGTCGAGTTGGTCGTTCAAACCTGCGCTTCTTTGGAAAACGACTTCAGCCAAGCTGCAGCCTTCAAATACGGTAGAATCGTTGATGGCACTTGAAATGTTAGCGAAAAGGTTAACGCCTTGACTTGAGAAACTATCCTTTTGAAGAAATACAACAGAGTCGAAAGCCGTATCTCCACCATCAGCAATAGCAATTTTTATATGATAGGTTTCGCCACAAATCACCTGTGCACTGGTTTGCAGCACCACCGTGAATCCATCAAATTCGATGATTTCAACATCAGTGGTTTGCGTAGCGTTATCGATGTAAAATTCGGTGTTTTGGTCCCAGTCAGCACTCACTTGGGTGCAATTGTCGATAAAGCCACTCGTTCCAACAGTACCATTGTTTACGGTATTGATGGTAACAGGAATTTCTGTTCCGGGGATGAGTGCGAGGTTGATGGCGTTGTTGGTGTACGGACCGTTAATTCCCGGACCAGAAACGAAGAATCCGAAAGCGTCGTTCACACTACCACAAACATATTCGTTGTATTCTTCTGAGGCGAAAACGTAACGAAAAGAGATCGAGTCGCCCGTTGGTACGAAGTCGAACTCGAGCACTGCCGCATCATTGGTATCGAACGTTGAAAGCGCATCAAGGTCGGGATCGTTTACACCAAAGTTTGCATTCCCAAGCGAATTTCCGGTGCCATTATTTCCGCCTTGACCGGTTATTTGTTGAAAGGTAATGGGGTCGAAACCAACACCTGTAACGAGGGTAACATCTCCTGTTCCCATGATCATGCCTTCGTCGAGCCCCAGGTTGGAATTCAGACCGTTGAAAGAACCAATTTGCTCAGGATCACCACTAAAAGTGATGTTCAAGGCGTCAACTCCTTCTCCAAGTAAGATGTCTACAGCTTCTTCTGGTGTAGTAGCGTTGTTCACCTCAATTTGCGCAAACAAGCTTGTGTTTAAGCAGAACAAGGAGCAAAAGGAAAAAAGTACTGAAAGAGAGACTGAACGCATGAACCAAAAGTAAGTTTTTTTACATCTTAGGACATCCATTTTTTGAAGGAAGTTGCATGGCTGAAGTGGGAATAAATTAGGAATTGGGAATTTGTAAAGTATAAAAGAAACAGATCCAGAGCTTGGCCATCCGCTAAACAAATCCGCGTCAGCGATCTAAACAGGAGCGAAGCGACCTAAACCGAGCGAAGCGACTTAAACTCTGGTGTGAAGTTCATTGCTCGGGCATCATGACGGAAATGGAAGGGCTTGAAAACAGCAAAAAAAACAGCGTGGGCAACACCGCTTTCGCTTTGTTTCTCACGCTGTTATCGTGCCCAGAGCGGGACTCGAACCCGCACGTCCTAATGAACACATGGCCCTCAACCATGCCTGTCTACCAATTTCAGCACCTGGGCAGGTACCTCAGTCTAAAAAAGACAAGGGATTCAACGATGTCAAATTCAAATCTGAGGCTCGGTAAGACCGGAAAGCACCAGATCAAAATGAACAGCACCTTATCTGTCTGACCTGAAAAAAGAAAAGATCGTATTATACAAAACAGGCAGTCGTTAAAACTGCCTGAAATCTGTGATCCCGCTGGGGCTCGAACCCAGGACCCTATCATTAAAAGTGATATGCTCTACCAGCTGAGCTACAGGATCATTCCCTTAAAATTGGGAGTGCAAAGATAGCGACTAAAAAATTTATCTTGCAAGCATAGAAGTGTCTTTTTTTTAGACGATATCTTAACTTGTTGATTAGCCTACGATTGGGGCTCTTTTAAAGGGCTTATTTTCATCAAATAGTTTGCGATAGGTGTAGAGTGTGCGGTATTTAGAAGCGCCTAAATTCTCTGCAATCTTGATCATTTTTGGATTAAAATCTCCAATCCAAGTAAGCGTGGTACTCTTGTATCGATTCAGTGGCACCACATTTTCTTCCGTCCACTTAATCATCGCCCCCTCAATTCCTTTTCCATGATACGCGCGGTCAATCCCAAAAACCAAGCCCACCATGATGTCGCTGGTCTTTCTCCATTTGTGGTACAAGAACTTCAGTTTACCAATTAAATTAAGATTGCCATTTACCTTATTGAAAATCTGATTGAGCTCTGGAATATTCACGTAAAAGCCAATGGGTTTACCTTTGTGCTCAACAAAGATGATGATGTCTCGATCAACCACCGGTTTTAAAGCCTGAATGATTTTTTTAGCCTGAACCTCGGGCATTGCTTTGAAACCGTGGTGACCGCCCCAAGCGTTATTGTAAACAGTTCTGAAGTCCTCTGCTACTTGGTCCCAAGATTTTCCGCGAATGTTTCTAATGGTATAATCCGGATTTTTAGCGATGCGCTCGCTTTTTTCAACAAACACATCCTGAACCGGTACATACATGTCGCGCCAATAAATATACTGCTCGTAATACACCTGAAAGCCTTCTTGCTCAAAAAAGCGCTTATAATAAGGAGGGTTATAATTCATCGCATAACTGTTGATGCTGGTAAAATTGTCCACCAACAATCCCCAAAAGCGGTCCTTTTCGCCGAAGTTAATCGGACCATCAACAGCCTCCATTCCTTCGTCTTTGAGCCATTGATAAGCCGTTTCAAAGAGCAGATGCGCCGCTTTGTCGTCGTCAACACACTCGAAAAAGCCAATTCCACCGGTCGGCTGTTCCATCCCCTTGGCATATTTCTGATTCACGAAAGCAGCAATGCGTCCTATCGTAATGCCGTCTTTTTCCAAAATCCAACGCTCCGCTTTTCCATGACGAAACATCTTGTTCTCCTTGGTATTGAAGACTTTTTGAATATCCTGCGTCAAATGCGGGATATAGTTGGGGTCGTTTTTATAGATCAAAGCGGGCAGGTCTAAAAAACGAGACTCCAGTCTTTCATCAATTACTTTAGTGATATTCATGGTGGGGCGAAATTAAATTTTTTATTTTGCCTTCTTTCTAAGGAAGTGGGGCAACTTTTTGCTAAAAAGTGTTGTCAAGCTTCTGAAACCTGTAATATTTTGATGATGATAAAAATCCTAAGCCTTGTTTTTGGGGCATTTCTTTTGGGGAGCATTCAGGCGCAAACGCTTGAAAACTATCCAAATGTTACTGAAGCTTTCGAACTTGAAACGGTGCAAGAAATGCTGACTGATGGTAGATTTGATGAACTTGAGAACTTGGAGTTTTTTTCCAAGGAAGGTTGGACTATCGCCCCAGAAAAAGAAGGAAATGATTACCCTGCACTTGAATTAATGGACGGACAAGCCTTCGATAGCGCTAATTTCAATCCGCTTCAATACAATTTAAAGGCTGCTGAGGGAGCTCATCAATACTATAGTTTACCAAATGGAGAAGTGCTGATCATCTTCTCAGAAGAGCGTTTAAATGTGTTGTTCGCTCGTTACCAAAAACTGAAAGGGAAGAATTAAGATGAAGAAGATACTAAGCCTCGCATTCGCGCTTATCGTGTTGAGCGTTCAAGCACAAGAAATTTCAATCTCAGACGCCAGCCAAAGTCCTTACACCGGTTGTGGCGGAGCATTGCTGGATACAGGTCTGAACCCAGGTCCCTACGGCAACAATGAGAATTTCACCTTTACTGTTTGCCCAGAAGCACCTGAAACCATCACGTCGCTCTATTCTCCTTTCTTTGATCTCGGAGCAGGAGACGAAATCGTGATTTATGATGGAGATAATACTGGTGCGCCGGTATTGGGAACATATACAGGTATCGACTTGCAGAATCAAAGTGTTGTTGCTAGTGAAACAAATACCTCAGGTTGTTTAACAGTACAATTCACCTCTGATGCAGCTGAGACGGGAAACTTTGCTTTTGTGTTCGATTGCGGACCGCCTTGTGAGCGTCCGTTCTCTGTGATTACTACAGACCAAGAAGTGCCTCACAGAATTTGTCCGGGTGATGAAGTTGATTTTTCTGCAGCCGAAACCATTGTTGCTGATGGAGCTACTATCGCAACTTATGAGTGGAATTTCGACGACGGTTCAGGTTTCATCGATGGTGGAGAAACCATCTCTCACGTTTTTGAAGAAACAGGAATCTACCTTGTTCAAGTGAACATTACCGACGATAACGATTGTGGAAATGCCAATCGTGCCGACTTCAGAGTTGAAGTGAGTAACGAGCCCATATTCCTTGCAGATCAAAGTAACTTGTCGCTATGTATTGGAGAAACAGTAGAACTCACCAACGGCGCCATCCCTCAAACCTATGTTGATGCACCGGGAGCAAATCTTGGTGGAGACCTCTTCATTCCAGATGATCAAACAACTTGTTTTTCTAGTGAGATCATCTTTGGAGCATTTGAAGCAGGAGCGGTGGTTGACGAGGTTTCGGATATCGAAAACTTTTACATCAATTTCGAACACTCTTACATGGGCGATTTGGTGATTACTTTCATCTGTCCTGATGGTTCAGCCATGGCCGTACACCAACAAGGTGGTGGAGGTACTTATCTGGGTATTCCTGTAGATGATGAATCTGACACTCCAGGAGTAGGTTTCGATTATTTCTGGGCACCTGATGCTACAAATGGAACATGGTCTGAAGAGTCTGGAGGAACACTTCCAGCGGGTACTTACTCATCAACCCAGCCCTTCGAAAACCTTATTGGATGTCCGTTAAATGGTATTTGGACCATCGAAATTTGCGATCTTTTTGGAATCGATAATGGATTTATCTTCGACTGGACGGTAAACATCAGCCCAGAAAATTATCCAGAGGCGGCATCATTCACACCAAGCTTTGGTGCAGGTTGCGATAGTACTTTTTGGGCGTCTGGTCCCTTTATTACTGATACTTCAGAGGATTGCAATACCATCTCTGTGTTCACTGAAGAAACTGGGGTGTTCGAATACACCTATGAAGCAACAAACAACTTCGGTTGCACTTACGTGAATACGATTAACCTCGAAGTACTTGAACCATTTGATCCAGGTTTAGGAGCGAGCACCATTCAATGCGAGTCGGCAACGAACGTTCAATTGTTCAACATCCTTAACGGAGATCCGGATGCAGGTGGTATCTGGACCAACCCTTCTGATGGTGTTGTACCAAACGGCTTGTTCAGCGGCTCCATGGAAGAAGGTGATTATACGTATACGGTAAGCGGACCAGGAAGTTGTCCGGAAAGCTCTGCTAGTGTTATGGTGGAAGTTGCAGAACTTGGTAACCCAGGGCAGAACGGCACCATCTATCTTTGTGAAGAGTCTGATTCAGCCAACTTGTTTGAGCTTCTTGATGGAGCCGACGCCGGTGGTACGTGGTCTGGACCAGGTGGTGCAGCTTTTGACGGAGTATTTGATCCGGGTACGGATGATGAAGGAACTTATTCTTACACGGTTCCTTCCGAAAATCCTTGTCCCGCAGTGAGTGCTGATGTGCTCACCATTATCGTTCCGTCGCCAATACCAAACATAGATCCTGTTTACTTCTACTGCGGAACCCCTCTCGTTCTAGATGCTCAAATTACCAATGAAGTACCAGGTGTGGGTTATACCTATTCTTGGGAAAACGGCGCGGCTGAAGGAACAACTTACACGCTCAACAATGTAACAGAAGCCACTGAAATCATCGTAAGTGCTTCTTTAGATGATTTCCCTGAATGCAGCAATACGGTTTCAACTTTTGTTCAAGTTCCCCAAGCTCCAGATCCAGGAAACCCTGCGGTAGTTTGTCTTGGTGAACCTTTGGTAGCGGCACTTCAAAACGAAGTGTGGGACTATACGTATAACTGGACATACACGAATTTAGAAGAACCACCACAGACGAGTTTTATTTCTGAAG
Source organism: Flavobacteriales bacterium (assembly GCA_029238785.1). Lineage (GTDB taxonomy): Bacteria > Bacteroidota > Bacteroidia > Flavobacteriales_D > Sanyastnellaceae > CALKGK01. The sequence goes on from JAQWFN010000035.1 coordinate 31,713, forward strand.
GACAAGGCATCGAAGCCGATTCATTGGGCTTTTATACTTTGACAATTCAAGAAAACATCTGTGGGTATGAAGCAACTCAAGAGTACTCTACGGAAGTGTGTGAAATCATTATTCCAAATGTTTTCACTCCTTTTGACCAAGATGGTTTGAACGACGCTTTTGTTATTGTTGGCGTAGACGCTTTCCCAGGAAGTGAGTTAATCGTTTACAATAGATGGGGTGGAATTGTTTTTGAAAGTGATAATTACGGATCTGGATCTTATTGGAGACCAAGAGAAGACGAAGCATCTGACGGAACTTATTATTACACCTTGACCATTAAAAAGCCGGGAGGGGGAACAAGTGAGTTCTCAGGAACGGTAACCATTTTAAGTAGGCCATAAGCCAGCATGTGTTAATGATTTCAAAGCCCCGCCTTCAAGCGGGGTTTTTTGTGCTTGAAGCTTTCGGTATCTTTGCACGATGCAATACAAGGATGCAATAGAAGAACTCGGGAAGCTCGCAGAAGCCCTCGTAGTGGAGAGGGAAGACGAGCTGAAGATGTTTCAGTCGATTCAAGAAGAACGTTCGATCAAAGAGCGCTGTGCTGAAGGCGTGAGTATTCACCCCTTGAAAGTCATCAACACTGGAATCAGCTTTGGGAGTTATCCCTTTCTTTTGTTGGGACGAAATAAGGGCGATGATCGGCCTACTCAAATTCAAACGGGGTCGAGTGTTTCCTTATTTAGAACGAGCGAAACGGAAACGGAACGCTATAAAGGTAGGGTGCTTTTTGCCGATGATCAACAGGTAAAGGTCTTGCTCTTCAAAGACGATTTGCCTGATGGCGTGCGCGAAGGAAGGTGGGGAATTGACTTGATGTTTGATGACCGCACCTTCGACGAGATGGCCAAAGCCCTGAGCGAACTCATCAACACAGAAGACAAAGCACTCATCAATCTGCGAGACGTGCTTTTGGGTTACAGAACACCAGAAATAAAGCAAGTCAATCCAATTGAACTTCCTACTCTCAATGAAGATCAAAACAAAGCACTAAACCTCTGTTTATCGGCGAACGAATTGGGCGTAGTTCATGGTCCGCCAGGAACGGGGAAAACCACCACCTTGGTGGCCATCATTAAACAACTCAAAAAAGAACTGCCCCAATTGCTGGTTACGGCTCCAAGTAATACTGCGGTTGATGTATTAACTACGCGCCTACTTCAAGAAGGCTTAAAAGTGGTGAGAATTGGTAATGCAGCAAAAATTGAAGAGAGCAATCTCGACGCAACGCTCGACCAACTCATACGTCAACACCGGGATTTTAAGATGATTCGCGATTTTCATAAACGGGCAGACGAAATGCGTTCAATGGCTACCAAGTACAAACGAAATTTTGGTCATGCAGAACGCGAACAACGGAAAGCCCTTTTTAACGAGTCGAAAAACCTCAGAAAGGCGGCAAAAGATCAAGAGCAGGCCATAATATCGGGCATTTTAGATCAAGCGGATGTGATTACTTGCACCTTTATTGGCAGTGCGGATTGGCATTTAAAAGAGCGTCGTTTTCCTTGTGTTTTGATTGATGAAGCCGGACAAGGCCTAGAACCTGGAGCATGGGTGCCTATTTTGAAGTCTGATAAGGTGATTTTGGCTGGAGACCCTCAACAGCTGCCGCCAACAGTGAAGAGTGAACGCGCAGATAAAATGGGCCTCAGTGTAACGCTCATTGAAAAGGCCTTGGAGCGACAAAAGGAAGCGGCTGTATTGTTGCGCACCCAGTACCGCATGAATGAAGTGATTATGGGCTTCTCGAGCGAGCAATTTTATGAGGGGAAGCTCATCGCTCACGACAGTGTTAAGCATCACCTCATTCATCCCAATCAAAACCCCTTCGAGTTTATTGATACGGCGGGTTGCGGATACGAAGAAAGCAACGGAGACCACGCCACCAGTAAGTCAAACCCAGAAGAAGCAGCACTGCTCGTGAGGCACTTTCAAAGTTTGAAAGAAAGCCTGGACAAGGAGCACTTGGATCTTGGCGTTATTAGTCCGTATCGCGGACAAGTAAAGGTTTTGCGAGATCTACTCAAGGGTGAAAACTTGAGTATTCAATCTGTTGATGGTTTTCAAGGCCAGGAAAAAGACATTATTTATTTGTCTTTGGTGCGAAGTAATGAAAACGCACAGATTGGTTTTTTGAAAGACTATCGAAGAATGAACGTTGCCCTCACCCGCGCTCGGAAAAAGCTCGTAGTGATAGGAGACAGCGCTACGCTAGGCAATGATTCTTTTTTCGGAGCGTTTCTTGATTATGCTGAAAAAAACAATGCCTACCATTCTGCTTGGGAATGGATGTAGTATATTGCTTTAAATCAGTTGAAGGTATGAAAAAGTCACTTCTTCTTTTGGGTGTAGTCGCACTCTTGTTTTCTTCTTGTAAAAAGGAGGATGAAAATGAATCGCCCGTTTCAAGTGCGGAAAATGGACCGTATTTGGTTTTGAAATTTCATTTTGATGAAGACCAAGAACGCCTTGATAATTTTGGTAACCCTTCTGTGATTCCAGCAGGAAACGCAGCTCAAACACCTCAATTCAATAGCCTTAGTGCTCATTACGCAGAGTTGATTCCTAACGCCAACACCTGGTTGGGCGATGGAGAAGTGATTTATGAAGGTCCGGAAACCACCGCCGGAGGCGATCTCGCCATTGATTTTGATCAAGCTGTTTTGGCGGGTGAAGGAGAGGTGTTCCAACGCATTCCCTTATCGAGCATTTCTGCCGGAACTTACGAATACCTCAGGATGTCGCTTTCCTACCAAAACTACAACATCGCACTTCAGGCCAACGGCTTTGATTTGCAGGGCACTTTGGCCGGATTTATAGGGTACAACAATTATATCACTTCTTATACCATAGAAGGTGATGAAGTGGCGGTAAATGGAAATAAGTTACAAGGCTATTGGGGCTTTGAAACCAATTTTGGTGTTGTAGAAGGCCAGGCTCCTGAAGGAGCAACAACTGTTGTGAATCCGCTTTGGGACACTTCGCCAATACCCGCCGGGAGCTGTTTGGTCACCGGACTGTTTCCGGAAGCATTGCAAATCACCGGTACTGAAACACAAGACATCGTTGTTCAGGTTTCTTTAAGTGTGAACAATAGTTTTGAGTGGATTGACGGGAATTCAGATGGAATCTATCAACCAGGAGACAACGAGCAGGTAGTGGACATGGGAATCAGAGGGATGATTCCAATGGTGCAAGACTAGAAGAGAGCATCGTGTGTTTATTCCAGGATTTCTCCCGTTTCATCATCCACATTAAAAGGAACTCCTTCTTCACCCACGCTACTTCCAACAGAGTGGTAGCCTTTTGCGATGAGTTTGTTTCGTTCGCTGTTTTCTTCAGCTATAGGATATACCTCGATGATTTTGGTGTATGAAATGCTTGGGATAACGAAATTTGAAATCGTTCCCTTCATGAATTTCTCCACGCGCTCGTAAGCGTCTTTTACATCGTGAGCACTGATGAGGAAGTACTGGTTGGCTTGCTTCTCTTTCCCTGTTTCATCATCAAAACTAATAAAGGCAATTTTGATTTTGAACCACAAATCACCTTCATCTGAACGAAGTACTTCTGCAAAGTTCGACTTTGTGATGTGAGTGATTTCGTAGGCACCAACACCCATTTCTTGAATAATCTGAGTCATTCTGGCTTCTGCTTCGGTGTAGGTGTATGCATCCAATAGGAATTGATCGGTAACCTTTCCTTCTTTACCGCTTTCATCCAACTTTACATACCTTACTTTACAAGTGAACCAATTCTTCGTCATCATTCAAAATTTGAGATGTCAAAGTTACTTGAAGCATGAGGGAAATGAGCGATGTAAACCCTTATTCTTTTGAACATCTTTTCACCACTTAATACAGACAATCCAAGTCCTATCAATTAACTTCTGAAGTTTAGATTTTTGCTGTAGCAGGAGAGTTTCGCACAGCTCGAAGGGAATTGTCTTATGGATTTATGTGTGCGCTGTATTACACAATAGTTCGAGGCTGCTGCGTTTATTTGCCCTGAAAACAATTAATAACACGCAATGAAATCTGGATTTTTTGAAAAAGGGTCTTCTGATGAAATGACTGCATCAAACCACCTCGCTTTAGGTCGGATCTATAGTAGTATGCACCGATACGATTTAGCTTTTGAGCATTTTTCAGCAGCGCTTGATCTCGATTCTTCTCTTAGCGAAGCACTTTACTATCGAGGGATTTGTTATTGGAGAATGGGCGATTTCCAACTTGCTCTAACAGATTTTATGTTGGCAGCAGATTTGGGATGGAACCTCAAGGATGTGCGAAACTTCACCAGCTATGTTCGCTTCAAAATGGGCGATTACCTGGGGGCAATTGCAGATTTAGACCAACTCTTTGAAAGCTCTTCGATTTCGTTGCGTGAATTGCTTTTTACCAAAAAAGAATTAGATATTTTAAAGAATAACACCTCGAGGATACACTAAAGCATAAGTAAGTGTATTTGACACAATTCATAGTAAAAAATTTAAGATGTAATTCATTTTGTATTACTTTTAAACCGCATGACGTGGTCATGCGCATTAGTTTTTCAGTTTAAGCCAAAAGCCTCCACAACGGAGGCTTTTCGTTTTTAGTAGGTTTTTTTTAACTGAAAAGAGGCTTCCTTAATGCATGTAATTCTATAGCAATGAGTATTCTATGAACTGAGAAAAGTAATAAAAGGCAACAATGCTGATCGAGAAAGCAGCAGAGATAAGTGCGAGTGATTTAGGTCGTTTCTTCACCAAGATGTACACAAAAGCGATAAGGCTAAAGATCGAAAGGGCTTTTATTTCGGTTGGATTCATGCTGAGCGACCATAAAAAAGCGATGATGAATAGCGGTACGGAAAGAAAAATCCATGCTGGAGAATTCGGTTTTGCTTTCAAGCCGGTAATGGCCGTGAGCAATGTTCCAAGGAGTAAAAAAAGAATAAAGAGCATGTAGGCTCCGGGAGTGTAACTCTGAAAAAAGAATGTTGTGGCCGTTCGATTCAGCAGCGCCAAGGCCATAAAAAAGCAGGCCAGTTTTTCGGTCCATTTCCCCTGCTTTAAAAGCGCAAAGAGTGCAAAACAAATTCCGGCAATAGAAAAGAAATGGATCATATTTTGGGTGCTGAATGAATTTGCTCGTTTACATTTCCTCTACTGCAGGATAGTTAAGTTTGAGTTTTTCTAGGATTTTATAAGCCACATCTAAGGCACGGTATCCGTCTTCTATGCTTACCACAGGTATGGTGTTGTTTATAACCGCGTCGTGAAAGCTTTTTAATTCATCCTGAATGGCATTGTTGGCCTGAATTTCCGGTTTCTCGAACAAGATTTCCTTTTGGCCTTTACCTTCGCCAAGATCGATGGTAATGCTGAACGGATCTGCTTCGCCCTCGATGCTTCTCATTCTAACGATCTCTGTTTTCTTTTCAAGGTAGTCTACAGAGATGTAAGCATCTTTTTGAAAGAAGCGCGACTTTCTCATATTCTTGAGTGAAATTCTACTTGCCGTTAAGTTGGCTACACATCCATTGTCGAATTCTAAACGGGCATTGGCAATGTCTGGGGTTTCACTTAAAACAGCTACACCACTAGCACTTACTTTTTTGACATTGGCTTTTACCACGCTGAGAATCGCATCAATGTCATGAATCATCAAGTCTAAAACTACACTTACATCTGTTCCACGAGGATTGAACTCAGCCAAGCGGTGGCTCTCAATAAAGCGCGGTTGGTCGATGGCTGGAGAGGCAGCAGTGAATGCGGGGTTGAAACGCTCAACGTGTCCTACTTGAATCTTCACATTAGCTTCTTCGGCCAGTTTGATTAAGTTTTTGGCTTCGTCGAGGGTGTTGGTAACGGGTTTTTCAATAAATACATCTTTCCCTTTTCTAATCGCGTGCACCGCGCAAGCGTGATGCGATAGGGTAGGAGTAACAATATCGATCACGTCACATTGATCCATAAGTTCGTCCATATCCTCAAAATGCTTTACTCCGTATTGTTCGATTGCGGTTTGCGCAGAACTTGGGTTAGGATCGTAGAAACCAATTAGTTCATAGTCTTTCTCAAGCGCTAAAATGCATTTGATATGAATTCTCCCGAGGTGTCCTGCCCCCAATACGCCAATTTTCAACATGTGATCAAGTTTTAACCAAAAATACATCGCTTGCTTATCGACATTCAATGGTTCGTTTCTACTTTTCAACATTAGCAAGATGATTGAAGTTCTCAGCTACTTTTGTATTCATGAATGGCTTTACTGATACATACAAGCACAAGGGACTTCGTCGGAAACTAATTGCGAGTTTGCGCGAGATGGGAATTCACAATGAGGATGTGCTGGAAGCTATTTTTCAAACACCTAGACACTTCTTCTTGAGTTCGGCATTCTTGGAATTTGCCTATGACAATAAGGCTTTTCAAATTGGAGCAGGACAAACCATCTCCCAGCCTTACACGGTGGCGTTTCAAACCCAACTGCTCGAGCCAGTGAAAGGAGAAAAGGTGCTGGAAATTGGAACAGGAAGTGGTTTTCAAACGAGTGTTTTGTGTCAGCTCGGTTTAAAGGTATTTAGCATTGAACGCCAACGCTTGCTCTATGATAAAACAACACCGCTATTGAAAGCACTCGGACACCGTCCACAACTTTTTTATGGCGATGGCTATAAGGGCAAGAAAGCATACGCTCCTTTTGATAAAATCTTGGTAACCTGCGGCGCTCCTTATGCCCCGGAAGAATTGTTGGCCCAACTAAAAATTGGAGGGAAAATCATTATCCCAATTGGTGAAGGAGATGGTCAAATCATGACAGAAATCGTGCGAACTTCGGAGAATACATTCGGAAAAAAAGAACACGGTCCCTGCGCTTTTGTACCGATGCTCCAAAATAGAGCGAGAAAGGCTCAGTGAAAAACGAGCTGAATTTACTTGTAATTAGATCAATCCTTCGATCGGACCAATTCCTTCACGAACCAGTTCGGGTTCTCCTGAAGTACAATCGAAAATGGTTGAGGCATGAATGTTTCCCATTCCGCTATTGATCACCAAATCAACGATCTTTTCGTATTTCTCGTGAATGAGTTCTGGGTCTGTGATGTACTCGAGAATTTCATCGTCTGCGTGCACGGATGTAGCAATAATCGGTTCACCCAAAACTTCAACAATGCGCTGCGCAATGAGGTGGTCGGGCACACGAATACCAATGGTCTTTTTCTTCGACTTAAAGATCTTCGGAACAAGATTGCTCGCGTTTAGAATGAAGGTGTATGGACCAGGTAAAGCTCTTTTCATGAGCTTGTAAATGTTAGTGTCTACCTGTTTAGCGTATCGAGACAATTGACTCAGGTCTTCACAAACAATCGAAAAGTTGGCTTTTTCTGGCTTGATTCCTTTGATTTGAGCCACACGTTCTATGGCTTTATTATGACTAAGCGCACAACCAAGGCTATAAACAGCGTCTGTAGGGTAGATGATGACACCTCCTTTTTTCAAAACCTCAACAACTTGTTGGATTTTTCTTTCGTCTGGGTTTTCTTGATGAATGTCGATTAACATAGTTCGAAGATACAACCTATTCCAAGATTATGACCCACGAAGAGCCTTGAGATTTATTGAAGAATCGCTCAGAAGACAAGAGCTTTTGCATCACCCAGAAGAAAAAAAGAACTTTTTTGTAACCAAAGAAGAACAGCTGGCGTAAATGCACTTGTAACTTGTAGGTTACTAAACAATCACTCAATAAAAAGCATTTAGCCGGTCTAGTCAACCGGCTTTCTTTTTGCCCAAAAATTTGGGAATAAAAAAACGCTAGACCTATCGTGCCTAGCGTTTTTCAAAGGTTTTATTTCAAAAGCTTACTTGTTCGCTGCTGCTGATTTTGCATGATCTGCAAGGAATTGAGCCAAACCACTATCTGTAAGTGGGTGTTTCAATAAACCTGTAATTGCGCTTAAAGGTCCGGTCATTACATCAGCACCAATTTCAGCACATTCAATAACGTGCATGGTGTGACGCACAGAAGCAGCAAGAATCTCCGTTTCGAAAGCGTAGTTGTCATAAATCAAACGAATTTGTTCGATCAACTGGAGTCCGTTCGTTGAAATATCATCCAAACGACCGATAAAAGGAGATACGTAAGTAGCACCCGCTTTGGCAGCTAGAAGCGCTTGTCCGGCTGAGAATACCAAGGTGCAGTTGGTTTTAATTCCTTTGTCTGAGAAGTACTTCAAGGCTTTGATTCCGTCTTTAATCATTGGGATTTTTACAACGATGTTCTCATGTAAATCAGCCAATTTCATTCCTTCAGCAATCATTCCTTCGTAATCTGTAGCGATAACTTCAGCGCTCACATCACCGTCAACGATTTCGCAAATCGCCTTGTAGTGGTTAATGACGTTTTGTTCTCCCGTAATGCCTTCTTTGGCCATGAGAGATGGGTTAGTGGTAACACCATCGAGAATCCCAAGGTCCTGTGCTTCACGGATTTGGTCGAGGTTTGCTGTGTCGATGAAAAATTTCATAGTAGGAATTTATTTTTTGCAAAAGTACACTTACTATCGCTTATTGACAAGCTTTAGAACGAAGAAGCGGCGCAAGCTTAAAACACAGGGTAGTGCAGCTTGAACCGCCTTTTCAAAATACAATTTGGTGCTTTATGCTTTCGGCGGATGAGTTGCCTTTCCCATCTTCTCAGCCTCGCCCAAACGCCGAGAAGTCTCGAATGAGGTGATCATGTCGGAAAGCAAAGAATTGGCAGAACTTGGACTGTTCGGCATCAAAATTAAGTTTGAATTTGAATTTTCTCCCACAGCCTGAAGCGTATCATAATGCTGGGTAACAATTATCAGTGAAGAAGCTTCGATACTTCCAATCCCAACTTTGTTTAGCATTTCAACCG